>DASPGR010000218.1:0-23264 GCA_035620515.1 Burkholderiales bacterium
AAGTCGCTCGACGACCTGCGTGCTGGCGAGCGCGTCGAAGTGGAAGCGGCCAAGCAGGACCCGCTCGATTTCGTGCTCTGGAAGCACGCGAAGGAGGGCGAGCCCTTCTGGGAGTCGGAGTGGGGCAGAGGCCGCCCGGGCTGGCACATCGAGTGCTCGGTCATGTCGAGCGCGCTGCTTGGCAGGCATTTCGACATTCACGGCGGCGGCCAGGATCTCCAGTTTCCCCATCACGAGAACGAGATCGCGCAGTCCGAGGGCGCGAACCAGGAGACGTTCGTCAATTACTGGATTCACAACGGCTTTGTGCGCATCGACAACGAGAAGATGTCGAAGTCGCTTGGCAACTTCTTCACCGTGCGGGAAGTGCTTTCCGTATTGAGTAAGAAATACCATGACAACCCCAAGAAGGCGGCTGAGGTGGTTCGATTCTTTATCGTTCGTCCACACTATCGCAGTCCACTTAACTACTCGGATCAGCACCTAGATGACGCTGAAAGCGCATTGATGCGGCTGTATACAGCGTTAGAAGGCCACGAAACAACAGATGCTCCAGTGGACTGGAGCAAGGCACACGCGATTAGATTTCGCGATGCGATGAACGACGACTTCAATACACCGGAGGCAGTCGCGGCGTTGCAGGATCTTGCCACTGAGGTCAACAGAACGCAGAAGCTGGAATCCGCACAGCTACTAAAGGCACTTGGTGGAACCTTGGGGCTTCTGCAAAGCAATCCGCGAGAGATGAAGCAGGGTCCCATAACAGCAAGGGGGAATGTCACTGAGGAACCCGATCGCATGCAAGCGACTGCGACCGTTAGGTTCACGCCGGAGTCAATTCAAAAACTAATCGACGCTCGTGACGCCGCGCGAAAAGCGAAAGACTTCGTGGAGGCCGACCGCATCCGGCAGGAATTACTGAAAGCCGGTATTACCCTCGAAGACACAGGCCAGGTCACAACTTGGCGGTGGAGCTGAAGGTTTCAGCAACCTCAGTGTCGATCTAATTCACGCACTTCTAGGGCTACGAATAATTCAGGGGAATGCCTTGCTGGCCCTGC
Organism: Burkholderiales bacterium; assembly: GCA_035620515.1. Taxonomy (GTDB): domain Bacteria; phylum Pseudomonadota; class Gammaproteobacteria; order Burkholderiales; family SG8-41; genus SG8-41. Next base: position 1,062 of record DASPGR010000218.1, read on the forward strand.
AGAGCGCCTTCGGTTTTTTCGCCCTGATCGGAATCGCCTGGCTCCTCTCGGAGGATCGGCGCGCCTTTCCGAGGAGGATCGTGGTCTCGGGCATCGTTCTCCAGATCGTGCTGGCAGCACTGTTGCTCAAGGCGCCGCCCGTGAAAAGCTTCTTCTTCGTGCTGAACGACGGGCTCCTTGCGCTGGAGCGGGCGACACAGGCCGGCACGCGCTTTGTATTCGGCTATCTCGGCGGCGGCGCGCAGCCCTTCGAGGAGCTCCCGCAGACGTCCAGTTTCATCCTGGCATTTCGCGCCCTGCCGCTGATACTGGTGGTGAGCGCGCTCTCTTCGCTCCTTTTCTACTGGCGCGTGCTGCCAGCCATCGTGCGCGCGATCTCGACCGTGCTCGAGAAGGCGATGGGCGTGGGCGGCGCGGTGGGACTGTCGACCGCCGCCAACATCTTCGTGGGCATGGTGGAGGCGCCGCTTTTCATCCGCCCGTACCTGAGGCAGATGAGCCGCGGGGAGCTCTTCATCGTTATGACCTGCGGGATGGCCGGCGTGGCGGGCACCGTCATGGTGCTCTACGCGAGCATCCTCGGCCCCGTGGTGCCCGACGCCATGGGGCACATTCTCTCGGCATCCATCATCAGCGCCCCCGCGGCGATACTCGTCGCCGCGGTGATGGTTCCCCCGCGCGGAGCGCCAACCTCAGGGCAGTTGTTGCCGTCGCAAGAGGCCGCGAGCAGCATGGACGCGGTCACGCGCGGCACCCTGGAAGGATTGCAGCTGCTGCTCAACATCATTGCCCTCCTGATCGTGTTGATTGCCCTCGTCACGCTCGTCAATTTCGCCCTGGGAACCTTGCCTGATTGGGGCGGCGCGAAAGTAACGTTGCAGCGCCTGCTCGGCTACGCCATGGCGCCTGTCGTGTGGCTCGCAGGCATTCCATGGTCGGAGACGCCCGCGGCCGGCGCCCTGATGGGCACGAAAACGGTGCTGAACGAGCTGATCGCATACCTCGACATGGCGCGGCTGCCCGAAGACGCGCTCTCGCACCGCAGCCGCATCATCATGACCTATTGCCTGTGCGGCTTCGCGAATTTCGGAAGCCTCGGGATCCTCATCGGCGGCATGGCGACGATGGTGCCCGAGCGGCGGGACGAGATCGTCGCGCTCGGGCTGCGCTCGATCGTCGCGGGCACGCTCTCAACGCTCATGGTCGGAGCCGCGGTCGGCACGCTCATTGATATTTAGACGGATCGTTGACACACTTCGCCGTCGTGAACACTCCGCCCGTCGCAAAGTGCAATGACTGGGATGAGCTGATCGCCGCGGTCGCGGGTCAACCGGGGCGCGCGGCACTCGCGGACATCACGCCGTCGCTCGCCCGCGCCGTTCTCGCGGCGCCTGCGGCCGTCGCACTCTGGATCGCCCGGCGCAGGCCGGAGCTCATGGCGCAGAGGGAGCTGCGGTTACTCGTTATCGGTGCCGAGGCCGCTGACGCGGTCGACCAGGGCCGCTGGTACGGGCTGTTGCCCGTGCTGCTCGGGACCGAAGTCGACACGGCCGTGACGCTTGTGGGCAGCGAGCTCGATTCGTCATTTGCTTCCGGGGCCGAGGCACTTGCGCCCTCCCGGCCTGCGCGGAGCGTGCGCGCGCGCCTGTCCGAGTTTCTCGGGACGAACGAACGCCCTGGGTTCGATCTCGCTGTCACTTTTCACCCGGGACTGGGAAAGCATCGGGGCTGGCTCGAGGATGGCAGTTTTGCGCGCCTGATCGCGGCCGGCATTCCGCTCGTGGCCTCCGCGTACGAGGAGGACGAGTTCGAGATGGATCGCTGGGTCGTGGAGAGCTACGGCTATGCCGTGGAAGGCGGGCCGGTCATGAATCCATTCTTCCTCGATCTCGACCACGAACAAACAAAAGTGCGCTGGGGGCGGGCCCTCTGGGGGTTTGCTTCGCGTATACCCGGGGCCGGTTCGGTACCCGACGCGGAGCGCCTGGCGGCCCTCGATAATCTCACCAGCATGGTGATGCACAGCATGACCCACGTCGGGATGCCCGGACCCGATCCCGGCGTCCGGATCGTGCTCGAGGCGAAGACAGGTGCGCGCCGGGAGCTGCTGCACGTATTTGATAACCGGTTCGTGGATCCTGCGACCTCCGATCTGCTCTACCTGACACCGGAAGGCGCGCTGGCAACAGGCGGGAAACTGAGGGCGGGGGAGCTCGCGACATACCCCGGGACTGACAGGAGCGCGCTGGAGCGGGCGATCTGGGCCGCGCGAATCAAGTCCTCGTACCTGTTGCCCTCGTATCCGCCGCCGAAGGATCCGGTCGGGCCGGAGGAGAAGGCAAGGCAGATGTATGCCACCTTGCGCTCTCGTGCTGCCCGGCTCTTCGGCAAATAGGACGGCTCACGGCGCGGGTCCGCGTGGTCTGGAACGAACGCGTCGCTCGATGGGATTTGCGGGCTCGGCCGATCCGCCGCCGTTTACTTGATGAGAACGAATTGCCGGTGGCCGAGCATGACGTACGCGATGCCGTGCCGGTCGCAAAACTGCTCCCACGCCTTCTCGGCGCCCGGACAGAAAATCGACCCATCGCAGATCATGACGCCGCCCCGGCTGAGACGGGGGTAGAAATATTCCATCGCGGCCAGCGTGGGCTCGAAGAGCGTCACGTCGAGCCGCACAAAGGCCCAGGCCTGGTCGCGAATCGAGCCGAAAACCTGCGGTATCCACCCGACGCAGATTTCCACCTCGGGAAACTCCGTGAAATGACCGCGCACCTCGTTGGCCGATGTATCGGTCTTGCCGGCGGGAAAGAAGGCCTCCCGGCGCGTTGTGCCCTCCGGGCTGCGAACGGCTATCAGATCCTGCTCGACGGATGCGCTGGTTCCGGAGAAGCTGTCGATCAGGTAGAAGCCGGCGCCCTTGAAGTCCGGTTGCCGGCTGCGCCAGGCGTGGCATAGCAGCAGCGCGGTGGCTCCGCGGTACGCCCCGCATTCGGCACGCGCGCCCGGCACTTGCAGCGTCGAAAAGAAGTAGTTGGCCAGCACGAGGCGCGTCTGGAATCGCTGGAAGACGTTGAACGGCGTGACGCCGGTGCCTGTGCGCTCGAGACAGCGCCTGTGAAGCGCGACAAAGCTTTCGCCGCCGATAGCGGTGTCCCGGAACAGCATGTCGAGATGACGGTCGACCGGCGCGCGGCCGTGCAGCTCATTCAGCCTGCGTTCGGTCTCGAGCGGGTATTCAATCGGCCCATCGTCGCGCGCCGTGAGCGACCTGAGCGCCCGTCGAAGAGTCTGAAGCAGCATGGCGTAGTATCCTACTACGAACGTCCGCGAATCTGGGACACGATCGCCGGCTGTCCAGCCAACCGGAGCAGAGCACCGTGAGTCGCATCACCACTGTCACTGCGCACCCCGTCGCCGTGCCGCTCGCGCGCCGCATCTGGACCGCGCACGAGCCGCACGATTCGGTGAGCATGATTCTCGTCGAAGTGCGGACGGACGATGGCCTTGCCGGGTACGGTCAGATCCATGGCTCGCCCATCAGAACGATTTGTGAGTGGGTCGACCGCTTCGGCGGAATCATCCGCGGGATGGAAGCCACGGAGCATGTCGAGATCTGGGAGAAACTCTTTGCCCTCACCTCGCCGCGCCCGGGAGGGCACGAAGCCCGCGACGGACTGCCGCCGCCGCTGCCGCGCGGGCAGCGTCCGCAGATCATGGCGGCGATCGCGGGCCTCGATATCGCGCTATGGGATATCAAGGGCAAGCGCGCGGGCATGCCGGTCTATCGGCTCCTCGGGGGAAGCGCCCGGCCCCTGTTCAGCTACGCGACCGGCGGCTACTACCACGAAGGGGCCACCGACGAGGACTACGCGCGGGAGCTCGCCGGTTTTGTTGCTCGCGGATACAAGGCTGTCAAGTTGAAGACCGGCGGATACAGCGTTGCGGACGAGGCGCGGCGCGTCCGCGCGGTGCGTGAGGCGATCGGCAAGGACGTGTCGCTGATGCTCGACATGAACGCGCCGTACGATCTCGAGACCTGCATCGCGTTCGCCCGCGCGGTCGAGCCCTCGAACGTTTTCTGGCTGGAGGAGCCGTTGCATTGGTATCTTCAGCCCGCCGATTTTCTGCGGCTTGCCCAGGCGACGCCGATTCCCCTCGCGCACGGCGAGCGCGAGCTCACGCGCTTCACCGTGCGCGACTTCATCGTGAGCGGGGCAATACGCTACGTGCAGTTCGATTCGACACGGGCCGCCGGCTTCACCGAAGCGTTGCGCGTTGCGACGCTTGCCGAGCAGCACGGCGTCCGCATCGCCCCCCACCTCGTCCCCGAGATCCATGCGCACCTGGTCGCGGCCTTTCCGGGTGCCGCATTTGGCGTGGAGACCCACGGCGGGCCGGAGCGCGATCCGCTCTGGTTCGAGCTGTTTACAGACCGCGTCCAGGTGCGTGACGGGTACGTGCATCTCAACGACAAGCCGGGGTTCGGCGTCGAAATCGACTGGAAGTATGTCGAGAAGCATCGGGTCTAGCCGGGCGAGTGAGCAACGGTAAAATAGGATTGCGGCCTCGCTGGCCGTCGATCGCGTTTGGCAGAGGAGAAGTGGATGAATGCACCCGACAGCCGGGCGGCCGGCAAGGCAACGACACCGGCAAAAGCAAAGCTGCGGACCCTTAAGGGCGCCGATATCCTGATCGAGTACCTCGTGAAGGAGCGGGTTCCCTACATGTTTGGCGTGTGCGGGCACGGCAACGTGGGGCTGCTCGATGCGGCGCTCGAGGCGGCCGATCGCATCAAGACGATTTCGACCCATCACGAGCAGTCGGCGGGGTACATGGCCGACGCCTATTACAAGATGCGCCACGAGCCCGTGGCGACCTACACCTCGTGCGGTCCGGGGTCGTGCAACCTCCCTGTGGCCCTGGCCGGCGCGATGATGGATTCCTCCGCGTTTCTCGCGATCACCGCCAACGTGCCGACGGGGCAGTTCAACCGCCTCCCATTCCAGGAGACGGGCCGCTATTTCCAGGGCGATTTTCCGTCGGTGATCAGGCCCTATGTGAAGAAGAGCTTTCAGCCGACGCGTGTGGACATGATTCCCCTCGCGGTCCAGCAGGCCTTTACCCTCATGCGCTCGGGGCGCCCGGGCCCGGTCAACCTGGACGTTCCGCTCAACGTGTTTCAGGAGACAGCCGAAGTCGAAGTGCCGGATCCCTGTCCGCTCGTGAGCCAGCGCTACGCGGGTGACCCGGCTGCGCTGGAGCAGGCGGTCGAACTGCTCCTGGCGGCAAAGCGGCCCGTGATACTCGTTGGACAGGGTGGATTGCTGAGCGAGGCAAGCGATGCGCTGCAGGAGTTCGCGGGGCTGACGAGGATTCCCGTCGTCACAAGCCCGAACGGCAAAGGCGCCATTGACGAGACCCACGAGTTTGCGTTCGGGGCGATCGGCCGCAATGGCACCTATGCGGCAACGGAGGCGACGCGCAATGCCGACGTCCTGCTCGGCATCGGCTGCAGCTTCGATGACCGCACGTCGAGCGCGTGGATCGACGGCTATACCTTTGCCATCCCGCCCACGAAGCTCGTGCAGATCGATACCGACCCCGACGAGATCGGGCGCAACTACCCGGCCCATCTCGGAATCCTGGGTGACGCCCGCGCGAGCCTGGAAGTGATGATTCGTATCGCCCGGGAGAAACTGCGGGGCAAGGGCGATGGCCATGATGACTGGCTTGCCAGGCTCCGCGAGTGCCGAAAGATCTGGCAGGACTACCAGGATCAGTTCGTCGGCAGCGAGCAGGTCCCGCTGCGCCCAGAGAGGCTCATGAAGGGGCTCTCGCGCGTCGTGCCGGAGAACGCGATCTTCGCGACCGATGTGGGCGTGCACCACAACTGGGTGATCCAGCTCTGGGAGAGCAGGCGCCCGCGCCACCTGCTGCAGTCGTGGGGCTTTGCCTGCATGGGCTACGCGACCTCGGGGATACTGGGCGCGAAGCTCGCGCGTCCCGAGAGCCCGGCGGTCGCCGTCGTCGGCGACGGCTCGTTTCTCATGACGCCGCACATTCTTGCCACCGCGGTCGAATACGACATCCCCGCCGTGTGGGTGGTGTGGAATAACTACGGGTATTGCTCAATCCGCGATATACAGCTCGGGTTCTTCGGCAAGGAGCTCGCGACGAGCTTCCAGAAGCACAAGTCGGGCGAGCCGTACAGCCCGGACTTCGCCGCAATGGCGCACTCGTTCGGCGTCGATTCTGCGCGCGTGGAGCGCACGGCCGACCTCGAAGGAATATTGGAGACCGCCATCAAGGCGAACAAGCCGTATCTCGTCGAAGTGCCGGTCGACCGTGAGGTTCGCCCGGTCGGCACCGGTACCTGGTCGCTGCCGCCGCTTCCGCATCCCGAGCCCAACTTCGCGAAGCTCGCACTGGGCAAGGGATAGACCTGCCCGCCGCCTCGCGCCTATCCGGCAAAGAACTCGCGAACCTTCTCCATCCAGGACTTGGCGCGCGGGTTGTGGCGCCCGCCGCCCGCCTGGTTGATACTCTCGAGCTCGGCGAGAAGCTCACGCTGGCGCGCCGTGAGGTTGACCGGGGTCTCCACCATCACGTGGCAGATGAGGTCGCCGTGCGACGCCGACCGCACGCCCTTGATACCCTTGTTTCGCAGCCGGAACATCTGGCCCGTCTGGGTTCCTGACGGCACCTTGATCTTGGCGTAGCCGTCGAGCGTCGGAATCTCGATCTCGCCGCCCACCGCCGCCACGGTGATGCTGATCGGCATCTCGCAGTGGAGATCGTTGTGGTCGCGCGTGAAGACAGAATGCGGCCGGATGTGGATCACGACATAGAGATCGCCCGGCGGACCGCCGTTCGCGCCGGCCTCGCCTTCGCCAGAGAGCCGGATGCGGTCGCCTTCGTCCACGCCCGCGGGAATCTTCACCGAGAGCGTCTTGTGCCGCTTGACGCGGCCCGCCCCGCTGCAGGTCGGGCACGGATTGGCCACGATCTTGCCGCTGCCGTGGCAGCGCGGGCAGGTCTGCTGGATCGAGAAGAAGCCCTGCTGCATGCGCACCTGTCCGTGCCCCTGGCAGGTCGGGCAGGTGCTGGGCGAGGTCCCGGGCTTCGCGCCGCTGCCATGACAGGTATCGCACTGCTCCATGGTGGGAATGCGAATCCGCGTTTCGGTGCCCCGCGCTGCTTCCTCCAGCGAGACCTCGAGGTTGTAGCGCAGGTCGGCGCCACGGAAGACGTTCGAGCGCGAGCGCCCGCCGCCGAATATGTCGCCGAAAATATCCCCGAAGGCGTCGGCAAATCCGCCGAACCCGCCGGCGCCAAACCCGCCAGCCCCGGCCGCCGCCGATGGGTCGACGCCCGCATGCCCAAATTGATCGTACGCGCCCCGTTTCTGCGCGTCGGACAGGATCTCGTACGCTTCCTTCGCTTCCTTGAAATTCTCCTCGGCCTTGGGATTGTCCGGATTGCGGTCCGGATGCCACTTCATGGCGAGCTTGCGGTACGCCTTCTTGATGTCTTCCTCGGAGGCGTCCCGGTTAAGCCCCAGCACATCGTAGTAATCGCGTTTTGCCATAAATCAGTGAGGAGCGAGGAGCGAGGACCGTGAACGAGCCGGCGCGGTGCGCCGGTTCCAGACGGCCGAAGGGGTGGGGAGCTTTGGCTCCCCACCCCTTATTCCCTGCTTCCGCGTCATCCTGCCTACTTTTTCCCGTCCTTCACTTCCGTGTACTCCGCATCGACAACATTGCCGTCGTCCTTTTTCTCGCCCGCGGCTCCCGCTCCGCCGGCGGCGCCTGCGCTTTCCGCGCCCTGGGCCTGCTGCTTCGCCTGTTCCTTCGCGTACATCTTCTCGGCGAGCTTGTGCGAGGCCTGCGCAAGCGCCTGCGTCTTGGCCTCGATCGCGGCCTTGTCCTCGCTCTTGAGCGTCTCTTCGGCTTCCTTCAGCGCCTGCTCGATCTGCGACTTTTCCTCCGCGGAGAGCTCGTCGCCGTGGTCCTTCAACGACTTCTTCACGCCATGGATGATGTGGTCGCACTGGTTTCGCGCCTCCACCAGCTCGCGCGCCTTGCGGTCTTCCTCGGCGTGCGCCTCCGCGTCCTTCACCATGCGCTGGATCTCTTCCTCGGTGAGCCCCGAGCTTGCCTGGATCTTGATCTTGTTCTCCTTGCCCGTCGCCTTGTCCTTCGCGGAGACGTGCAGGATGCCGTTCGCATCGATATCGAAGGTCACCTCGATCTGCGGCATGCCGCGCGGCGCGGGCGGGATGTCGGCCAGGTTGAACTGGCCGAGGCTCTTGTTGACGCGCGCCATCTCGCGCTCGCCCTGGAGCACGTGGATCGTAACGGCAGTCTGGCTGTCCTCCGCCGTGGAGAACACCTGCGTCGCCTTGGTCGGGATCGTGGTGTTCTTCTGGATGAGCTTCGTCATCACGCCCCCCAGCGTCTCGATTCCGAGCGAGAGCGGCGTGACGTCGAGCAGCAGCACGTCCTTGACGTCGCCCTTCAGCACCCCGGCCTGGATCGCGGCGCCGACCGCCACGGCCTCGTCCGGATTGACGTCCTTGCGCGGCTCGCGCCCGAAGAACGCCTTGACCTTCTCCTGCACCTTCGGCATGCGGGTCTGGCCGCCGACGAGGATGACGTCGCTGATCTCGGAGGTCTGGATGCCCGCGTCCTTGATGGCGATGCGGCAGGGCTCGATCGTCTTCTCGATGAGCTCCTCGACCAGGCTCTCGAACTTCGCGCGGGTCACCTTGATGCCGAGATGCTTCGGCCCCGACTGGTCGGCGGTGATGTAGGGGAGGTTGACCTCGGTCTGCTGCGACGAGGAAAGCTCGATCTTCGCCTTCTCGGCGGCGTCCTTGAGGCGCTGCAGCGCGAGCATGTCCTTGCGGAGATCAATGCCGCTCTCCTTCTTGAACTCGTCGCACAGGTAGTCGATCAGCCGCTGGTCGAAATCCTCGCCTCCGAGGAACGTGTCGCCGTTGGTGGAGAGCACCTCGAACTGCTTTTCGCCCTCGACGTCGGCGAGCTCGATGATCGAGATGTCGAATGTGCCCCCGCCGAGGTCGTAGACCGCGACCTTGCGGTCGCCCTTGCCCTGCTTGTCCATGCCGAAGGCGAGCGCGGCCGCGGTCGGCTCGTTGATGATGCGCTTGACGTCGAGTCCGGCGATGCGGCCCGCGTCCTTGGTCGCCTGGCGCTGGGAATCGTTGAAGTAGGCGGGCACGGTGATGACCGCTTCCGTGACGGACTCGCCGAGATAATCCTCGGCGGTCTTCTTCATCTTCATGAGCACCTGCGCCGAGACCTCGGGCGGCGCCATCTTCTTTCCGCGCACCTCGACCCAGGCGTCCTTGTTGGTCGCCTCGATCATCTTGAAGGGAACGACCTTCAGGGCTTTCTGCACTTCGCTGTCCGCGAATCGGCGCCCGATCAGGCGCTTCACGGCGTAAAGGGTGTTCGTGGGATTCGTGACCGCCTGGCGCTTTGCCGGCGCGCCGGTGAGAATCTCCCCGTCGTCCATGTACGCGACGATCGAGGGCGTGGTGCGCGCGCCTTCCGAATTCTCGATAACCTTCGGCTGGCCGTTTTCCATCACGGCCACGCACGAGTTCGTGGTGCCCAGGTCTATGCCGATGATCTTCGCCATGGTTCTACCTCTTTGGTTTTCCTGAGTAATTCATCATGTGAGGGATATGGGGATGAACCCTCAACTTTCAACGTTCTTTCGCCTTGGCCACCGTCACCAAGGCGGGGCGGATCACCCGGTCGTGCAGGAGATAGCCCTTTTGAAGCACCTGGACCACGGTGTTCGGCTCGGCGTCGCTCTCAACCATGGTGATCGCCTGGTGCCGGTGCGGATCGAACTTCTGCCCGGCAGGGTCGATCTCGGATAGGCTGAACTTCTCGAAAACGCCGCGCAGCTGTTTCAACGTGAGCTCAACGCCGCTCTTCATGCTCTCGACCGAGGCGTTCTCGGTGCCGAGGGCGGCTTCCAGACTGTCCTTCACAGCGAGCAACTCGCTGGCAAAGCTCTCGACCGCGAACTTGTGCGCGCTGGCGATCTCGGCCTGCGCGCGCTTGCGAATGTTGTCCGCTTCCGCCCTGGCGCGCAGCCACGCGTCGTGGTGCTCCTCGGCGGCAAGCTCGGCGCGCTTGAGGAGCGTCTCGAGGCTTGGCGTGCCCTCGGCGGATGATTCAGCGGCCTCGCGCGTCTCTGCCGGCGTGCCGGACTGTTCGGTCAGCTCTCCGGCCGGAACGTCCTTGGGATCTTTCGTGTCCGTGCGGGCGTCGGGCGTTTCCTGCATCATGGTCTCCGTCTCAACTTCTTGCAGGTTGGGCTGGGTCGGGCTATTTCAAGACCGCTCCGGATATTTCGTAACGTGTTAAACCTATTCGAGTTTTCCCGGTGCCTGATACGCCGAATGTAGTCGATGTGACGGACGAGCCTGCGAGCCGCGTCCAGGCCGCCGCATTCCATGCCCTGAGGGACATCCAGCCGGGCCGGCCCGTCGTGCTTCTGACCGCCGATGATCCTGCGTCGCTCATGCGCAGCCTCGACCTTCAGCTCGGCGGCAAACTCGCCTGGACGACCACCGGGGACGGCCCTCGCTGGAGGACCGTGGTGAGGCACCGCCACGACGCGCCACCCGCCGACGTGCTCGACCTCCTGCAACGGGAGCATCGGCGTATCGACCTGCTGCTCGCTCGAGCGATGAGACTGCTGAACGAGGGAGAGACGGACGAGGCTGCGGAAGTGCTGCAGCAGTTCATTCACGGCTTGACGCGCCACCTTTACGTCGAGGACGAGGTCCTCGCGCCGGTGCTCGACTCGGGCGGCGCGACCGCTGACGCGATCGCGACGATGCGGCGCGAGCACGCCGAGATTGCCGCTCAGCTGGAGCTCATTGGCGACAGCCTGCGCGCCGGTGATGCCGGGTTGGGCGAGACGAGCACCTATTGCGCCATCCTGTCCGGCACGCTCGCCAAGCACGAGCAGCGCGAGGAGCAGAATCTCTTTCCGCGCTGGGGTGTCGTACTGGCGAGGCGCGGTGGGGCGGAGGCTTCAGCGCTGCTCGAGCGGGTGAAATCCCTGCTCGCTGAGTGAGACGGGGCGGCGGCGCTAGTTTCTCGCGCCCATCGCCAGCGCGCTCAGGCGCGACTTCTCCAGCTGCTCGGCCGGGACCTTGTGCTCCCAGCCGAGCAGGTTTCTCACGACAATGTCCGTCAGCGCGTGGATCCAGTCGTCGCGCTCGTTGAGACACGGGATCGCGTGGAACTCGCGCCCTCCCGCATTGAGGTAGATCGCCTTGCCTTCGATTGCGATTTCTTCGAGCGTCTCGAGGCAGTCGGCGACGAACCCCGGGCAGATCACGTCAACGCGCCCGCTTTTCTGCCGGCCCAGCTCCTTCAGCACATCGGCAGTATAGGGTCTCAGCCACTCGGCTTTTCCGAATCGCGACTGGAACGTGATGCGATACTGTTCCGGGCGGAGCGAGAGCGCCTCCGCGAGCAGGCGCCCCGTCTTCTGGCATTCGCAGTGATAGGGGTCTCCCTTGTCGAGCGTGCGGCGCGGGACGCCGTGAAAGCTCATGATGAGGACGTCGGGCCGGTGATTCCTCATCCAGTAGTCGCGCACGCTTTGCGCAAGCGCGCCAATGTAGCCGGGATGGTCGTGAAAGCTTCGCACCGTCCTCAGCGCAGGCTGGTTGCGCATCCCGGCGAGGCACCGTGTTACGGCATCAATCACCGAGGCGGTCGTGCTGGCCGAGTACTGCGGATAGAGGGGCACGATCAGCAGGCGATTGCAGTGATGGAGTCTCAGCTCGCCGATTTTCTCGGCGATCGACGGCGATCCGTAGCGCATCGCGTAGTCGGCCACGATGGGCAGCTGCTTCGCGCGCTCTCCCAGGTAACCGCGCACGAGCCTGGTCTGGCGCTCCGTATGCACCTTGAGGGGCGCGCCATCGCTCATCCACACCTGAGCATAGCGCTCCGCCGATGAACTCGGCCGCGTCCTCAGCACAACGCCATGCAGGATCGGCCACCACAGGATTCGCGGCAATTCCACCACGCGGGGATCCGAGAGGAACTCCCGCAGATAGGCGCGCACCGCGCCCGCGTTCGGCGCCTGCGGCGTCCCGAGATTGACGAGGAGCACGCCGACGTGCGGCTCGCTGCCGTGAGCGTAGGGAGGCTCGGGACTCACGAGCGGTTCAGCGCCGGGTGAGAAGGCCGGTCAGCAGCTTGGCAGTGATGTCGACCAGCGGGATCACGCGCTCATAGGCCATGCGCGTCGGGCCGATCACCCCGACGGTGCCCACCACCTGGCCATCCACCGTGTAGGGCGCCGTGATCACGCTGCACTCGTCGAGCGGCGCCACCCCGGACTCGCCCCCGATGAAGATCTGGACGCCCTGCGCCCGGTTCGAGACGTCGAGCAGCTGCAGGAGCCCCGTCTTGCGCTCGAAGAGCTCGAACAGCTTGCGCAGGTTGGACATGTTGGAGGAGAGGTCCTGCGAGTCGAGGAGGTTGCTCTCGCCCGAGATCACCACGTCGTCGGAGGCTTCGCTCGCTGCGCGGCTTCCGGCCTCGAGAGCGTCGGTCATCAGCCGTGTCATGTCTTCCGTCAGCTGCCGCAGCTCGTCGCGGATGCGGCGCCTGATCTCGTCAAAGGTCAGCCCCGCGTAGTTCTGGTTGAGGATGTTCGCCGCTTCGATCAGCTCGGACGGGCTGAACGGCCGTTCCACCTGCAAGATCCGGTTCTGCACATCCCCTTCGGGCGTGACGAGGATCACCAGGATGCGGCTCTCGGAGAGCCGCAGGAACTCGATGTGCCTGAACCCTGCGCTGCGGCGCGGCGTCATCACCACTCCGGCGAAATGGGTGAGCTCCGAGAGCAGATGAGAGGCCGACGCCACGAGCCGCTGCCGGTTGTCGGTGTCGAGCTGCTCCTCCAGCTGATGGATCTCCACGCGATCGAGCGGCTTGAGCGTGAGCAGCGTGTCCACGAAGAAGCGATATCCGCGCGGCGTCGGCACCCGGCCGGCGGAGGTGTGCGGGCTCGCGATGAAGCCCATCTCCTCGAGATCCGCCATGATGTTGCGGATGCTCGCCGGGCTCAAGTCGAGCCCGGAGAATTTCGACAGGGCACGCGAACCGACGGGCTGACCCTCGACGATGTAGCGCTCGATCAGCGTCTTGAGCAGAAGCTGGGCGCGTTCGGTTACGAGAGTGGCATCCACCATCAACCTATTCTACTAAAAACAATGACCCGTGACCGGTGGCCCGTTACAGGTAACGGGCGACTGTCAACGGGTGACGGGGCCGGCGCGTTTTCACCCTGACACACGGCCGTTCCTGCGGTTTTTCCGGTCACTCGTCACGGGTCACCGGTCAGGGTTTTTATGGTCTAATGCCGCCATGAAATCGTCGTTCAAGACCGTCGCGCTGATCGGAAAATACCGCAGTCCCGAGGTCGCGGGGCCGCTGCTCAAGCTTGCGCAGTTTCTGGAGCGGCGCGGGATCACGGTCCTGATCGACGCTCTCACGAAGGAACATCTGGGGCCGGTCAAGCACCGGGTGCTCTCCCTGGACGAGCTCGGCCGCGAAGCGGATCTCGCAGTCGTCATCGGCGGTGACGGCACCATGCTCAACATCACGCGCACGCTGGCACCGCACGGTGTCGCACTGGTCGGCGTAAACCAGGGACGCCTCGGGTTTCTCACCGATATCTCGGTCGATACGATGCTCGACACCATCGGCGACGTGCTCGATGGAAAATTCGTGGCCGAGCCGCGTATGCTGCTGCGGGGTGAGGGCCGGCGCGGCGCGACGACGCTTTTCGACGTGCTGGCGTTCAACGAGGTCGTCGTGAGCAAGGGCGTCAAGGGGCACATGCTCGACTACGAGGTCCGGATTGACGGCCAGTTCATCTACAGACAGCGGGGCGACGGGTTGATCGTGGCGACGCCGACCGGCTCGACGGCCTACGCGCTCTCATCGGGCGGGCCGATCGTGCACCCCTCGCTCTCGGTGATGGCGCTGGTCCCGGTTGCCCCCCATACGCTGTCGAATCGTCCGATCGTGGTGAGCAGCGACTGCACCGTGGAGATCGTCCCGGACCGGGCGGTTGATGCGCGCGCCCATTTCGACAGCCACACCCGTTTCGAGCTGCAAGATGGAGACCGCGTCATCGTGCGCCGCTATGAGCACGCGATCAACCTGCTGCATCCGGTGGGGCACAGCTACTACAGCATGCTGCGGGAGAAGCTCAACTGGAACAGGGAATGATGCGTGACCGGTCACCGGTCACGGGTATCCGATGCTGCGGAGCCTGAGCATCCGCGATTTCATCATCGTCGAACGGATGGAGCTGGAATTTTCCTCCGGCTTCACGGTCCTGACCGGTGAGACCGGTGCCGGAAAGTCCATTTTGATTGATGCGCTGGCTCTTGCTCTGGGCGAGCGATCGGATGCGATCGTCGTGCGGCAGGGGGCGGAGCGCGCCGAGATCGGAGCGGAGTTCGACGTCGACAAGCAGCCCGCGATCGCCCGCTGGCTGGCGGAAAATGATCTCTCCGGCGACGACGGCGCGTGCCTCCTGCGCCGGACCATCGATGCATCGGGACGCTCGCGCGGATTCATCAACGGACGCCCCGCGACGCTCGCACAAATGCGGGACCTCGGCGAGCAGCTGGTGGACATTCACGGGCAGCATCAGCACCAGTCGCTCATGCGCCCGGCGGTGCAACGCGAATTGCTTGATGGTTACAGCGGCGCGCAGCCGGCCGCGGCTGCCGTCAGGGAGCGCTTTCGCGCGTGGCAGAAGCGCCGTGGAGACCGCATCGCGTTTGAAGGCAACGCCGCCGCATTTGCTGCGGAACGGGACGAGCTCGACCGGCGCGTGCGTGAGCTCGAGGCCCTGCACGTTGCCGCGGGCGAGTGGGATGAGCTCACGGCCGAGCAGACGACGCTTGCCCATGCGGCGAGCCTGATCGATGCGGCGCAGGCGGGCCTCGAGACACTGTCCGAGGGTGAAAACTCGAGCCTTGCGCAACTGAACGCCATCATCAACCGCCTGAGGGGCCTGGTGGCGCACGATGCGCGGTTGCAGGAAATTCTCGACGCGCTCGAGCCGGCGCAGATCCAGCTGAAGGAGGCGGCCCACGGCCTGCGGCGCTACGGCGAGCGGCTGGAGCTCGATCCGGGGCGTCTGCGGGAGGTGGAGCAACGGCTCGACGCCATTCACTCGGCGGCCCGAAAGTTTCGCGTGTTGCCCGAGGAGCTGCCGGCCACGCTCGATGCGGCCCGATCGCGTCTCGCGGCGCTGGGTGAGGCTGGCGATGCCGATACGCTGCGTCGCCTCGAGGAAGAAGCGCTCGCCGCGTGCAACGTGGAAGCGAAAAAGCTCTCGGCTTTGCGCAAGAAGGGTGCGGCGAAGCTTTCGGCGGAGGTGACGCGCTCAATGCAGACGCTCGCCATGGCGGGCGGCCGGTTCGAGGTGGCGCTCTCGCCGCTCACCGAAGTGACCGGCTACGGCCTCGAGAGCGTCGATTTCCTCGTCGCGGCGCATAAGGGCACGCAAGCCCAGCCGCTCGGCAAGGTGGCGTCGGGGGGCGAGCTCTCGAGAATTGCCCTTGCGATCCAGACCGTGACGAGCAAGGTCGCTCAGGTGCCGACCCTCATTTTTGATGAAGTCGATGCGGGCATCGGGGGCGGTGTGGCGGAGATCGTTGGCAGGATGCTGAGGGAGCTTGGCCGGACGAACCAGGTGATGTGCGTCACGCACCTTCCGCAGGTGGCGGCTTCGGCCGATCAGCAGTGGCAGGTGAGCAAGGCCATTGCGAGCGGACAGGCCCTGACCCGGCTGACCGTGCTCGACAAGTCTCAGCGCCTCGAGGAAATCGCGCGCATGCTGGGCGGCGTCAAGATCACCGAGACGACGCGCAAGCACGCCGCCGAGATGCTGGGAGAAAAGCGCTAGGGGAGGCCAACTGATGATTGCACGACCGAGATTCCTGTTGTCCTGCGTGATTGCCGTGTTGATGG
This sequence comes from Burkholderiales bacterium, assembly GCA_035620515.1. Taxonomy (GTDB): domain Bacteria; phylum Pseudomonadota; class Gammaproteobacteria; order Burkholderiales; family SG8-41; genus SG8-41. The sequence goes on from DASPGR010000218.1 coordinate 17,132, forward strand.
CTGGCGCGGCTGCCGGCGTGCCGGCTCAGGGATATCCCGCAAGACACGTCACGTTTTTCGTTCCGTTCGCCGCTGGAAGCGCGACCGACGTTCTCGCGCGCTCGCTCGGGAAGGGCTTTACCGAGGAAACAAGGCAAAACGTTGTCATCGACAATCGTCCGGGCGCGAGCGGTTTCCTTGCGGCCCAGGCGGTCGCGAGGGCAGCGCCCGACGGCTACGCGGTTCTCATTGGAACCAATACCACGCACGCAGCGAACGAGCACCTGTTCAAGAAAATACCGTACGATCCCGTGCGGGATTTCGCGCCCGTGACGACCCTGGCGCGCGGCGGCCAAGTCATGCTCGTGCATCCCCAGGTCCCGGCAAAGACCGTCCAGGAGTTCATCGCGCTCGCCAGGCGCCAGCCGGGCAAGCTCACATTCGGCAGTGGCAGCTCATCGAGCCGCGTGGGTGGCGAGCTTTTCCAGCAGATGGCCGGCCTGCAGCTCGTGCACGTTCCCTACAAGAGCAATCCGATGGCCGTGACCGATCTCGTTGGCGGGCACATCGATATGATGGTGACCGACGTCGTCACGGGCCTGCCGCAGTATCGCGCCGGAAAGGCGCGCGCGCTTGGGGTCAGCAGCCCGACGCGGCTTTCGGTGGCCCCGGAGTTGCCGACTATCGCCGAGGCCGGCGTGAAAGGCTACGAGCTCACGTTCTGGTTCGCGGCGTACCTGCCGGCGAAGACACCGCCCGCGGTCGTCGAGCGTCTGCGCGGGCTCTTCGTCAACGCGACCCAAGGCGCCCCGGCGCAGGCATTCTTCAAGAGCACCGGCATCGAGCCGTACACGATGACTTCCGCGGAACTTGCCAGGTTCCAGGCATCCGAGTCCGCAAAATGGGCGAAGGTGATCAAGGCGGCCGGCATTACCCCGCAGTAACCCATACGATTGTTTCCTGCCATGAGCGGACCCCTTGACGGTGTGCGGGTCATCGACCTCACGACAGTCGTGATGGGGCCGTTCGCGACCCAGATCCTCGCTGATCTCGGCGCCGATGTCGTCAAGGTCGAGCCCCCGGAGGGCGACGTGCTGCGCCACATTGCGCCGATGCGGCACACAGGCATGGGGCACATCTTTCTGCATCACAACCGCAACAAGCGCTCCCTCGTGCTCGATCTCAAGCAGGCACCGGGCCGCGAGGCGCTGCTGCGGCTCGTGCGGCCGGCCGACGTGCTGGTCTATAACGTGCGCCCGCAGGCGATGGCGCGACTCAAGCTCACGTACGACGACGTGCGCGCGGTCAACGAGCGAATCATCTACGTCGGCGCTTACGGATACGGCGAGAGCGGGCCGTACGCGGGCGAGCCCGCGTACGATGACCTGATCCAGGGAAGGTCCGGTCTTCCGCATCTCTTTTCCGAAGCGGGCGCGGACCGGCCGCGCTACGTGCCGACGGCGATCTCCGACCGCATCACGGGCCTTGCCACGGTCAACGCCGTCACTTCGGCGCTTTTCTGCAGAGAGCGGACCGGTAAAGGCCAGGCGGTGGAAGTGCCCATGTTCGAGACGCTCGCGCAGCTCGTGCTGGGCGATCACATGGCCGGACGCACGTTCGAGCCGCCGATCGCGCCCTACCGCTACGCGCGCATGGTGTCGCCGCACCGCGCGCCGTACGCAACCCGTGATGGCTACGTCTGCGTGCTGGTCTACAACGACAAGCACTGGCGCAGCTTCTTTCGCCTGATCGGACGCGAGGCGATGTTCGAGTCCGATCCGCGCTTTTCCACCCAGGAGGCACGTTCGCGCAATATCGCCGAGGTCTACGAATTCGTCGCGGGAGAGATTGCGAAGCGAACGAGCGCGGAGTGGCTGCGCCTGCTGAAAGAAGCTGACATCCCGGTTACACCGCTGAATTCGGTCGAGGATCTGATCGACGATCCCCATCTGAGGCAAACCGGATTCATCGCCTTCACGGACCATCCGACGGAAGGCAGGCTGCGCGAGATGACCGCTCCGGGCAAATGGTCGGAGTCGCAGTCCGACCGCCTGCGTCCGGCCCCGCGCCTTGGCGAGCACAGCGTGGAGATCCTGCGCGAGGCGGGCTACAGCGAGGCTGAGATTCAATCCCTGATCGCAGCCCGCGTCACATCAGCCGCTGAACCGTCGGGCGTGCCGGGAAAATCCGGAAATTGATCAGCCGAAGAAGCGCTGCAGCAGCACGTGGGTGGGAAGGTGAATCACGAGGGGGAAACCCGCCATCAGCAGCGCGAGGTAAACCAGCGGCGGAATGCGGCGCTGCGGCTTCGCGCCCCAGCCGAACACCCAATTGACGTTGTACTTGGGCTCGGTGAGCCAGTAGGTCAACACCAGCACCACCCACGCTAGAACCGTTTGCGCCGCGAGCGCGCGCGGGTCGTAACCCAGCCGGGCAAGCATCCACAAGAGCAGCGCCGGCAAGATCACATGGAAGAGCGACAGCGCCCGGACGTAAAGGGGGCGATGCGCTTCGAACATGTAATCGGTGAGCCCGCTCACGTGGCGCCCGGAGAGAAGCTGGCCAAAGAAGCTCACGTTCCACATCAGCTCGGGCAGCAGCGTGCCCACCGCCATCATGCTGGCGAGCAGCGCGCTTTCGAGCCAGAGCGCGATCGCGGTGACGAAGAGGGCGATATCGGAGAACCACAGGAAGTTGCCGAGGGGATACTTGAATATGTAGACGCCTACGGTGATCAGCACGAACACCGAATAAGCGATCTTGAGCCAGAGCGGGATCAGCTCGGCTGTAGCTTCCATGCCTGTGAGGCCTCCCGCAGCAGCGCGCGGGTCGCGTCCGCAGCCTCGCGCGCAACGTCCTCGGGCGGGCGCGACCACGCTAGCGGGTTAGGCGCCTCGTAGCTCAGGAAGCCCGCGTAGTTTTTCTCGGCGAGCAGCCCGAACACATCGCGCCAGCGCACGATGCCCTGGCCCGGCGGGAGCCGGTCGGTGGGTCTCAACCCTCCCGGCGCCGCTCCCGGGGGCACGTCGCTGTATTGGAATGCGAAGATGTCCCCGGCCGGAACGTCCTCGAAGCCACGCCCCCCGCTGCCGCTCCTCTCGAGGTGATACGCATCGAGCAACAGGCCGCAATGAGGATGGCCTGCCCCTGCGAGGATCTCGCGGGCCATCTCGAGCCGGTTGATGCTCTCGTGCTGCGAGCTGTACTCCCAGGCGAGCCGCAGTCCGTGCGCCGCCACGATGCCGCCCGCTTCACGCAGGGCGGCCGCTGCTTCCTTGGTACGACCCGAGCCCTTCCCCGTGGCGCTCATGATCATCTCGCAGCCGAGAGCCTGGGCCGTCTCGCACGTCTCCGACAGTGAATCGAGAAGGCGGCGCTGCTCGGAGCCCTTTGCAAACATCCATCCGTACTCCGCGCCGAGGATCGCCACGCGCACTGCGCTCCCGCGCACGAGCTCGATCACGTCGGCACGCGACATGCCTGCGCCCGCCGCTCGCGCGAAGTCCGCGTGGCGCAACTCCACTGCGTTCCATCCGGCCCGCGGGGCGATGCGCAGCACTTCCGACAGGGGCGTCGTATCGAGCGTCCAGGTGTGGAGCGCGAGGCGGTCCGGCAGGGTGGTGGTCACGGGGGGCTTCCGGTACGGCGCAACGCGTCTCCGGTCGCCCACGCGTCACCCATCACGCTTCTGCCTTCTGCCTGTAGGGGCAATCCCGCTTGATGCAGTCGGCGTAGAGGTGGAGCGAATGATCGTGGATGCGGAAGCCGCGGTCTTTCGCAACTTTTTCCTGCCGCTTTTCGATCTCCGGATCGAAAAACTCCTCGACGTGACCGCACTGGATGCACACCAGGTGATCGTGGTGCCCGCCCTGGTTCAGCTCGAACACGGCCTTTCCGGTTTCGAAATGATGGCGGATGAGGAGACCCGCCTGCTCGAACTGGGTGAGGACGCGGTAGACGGTTGCAAGGCCGATATCGGTGCCGTCCTTCGACAGCAGCCTGTAGACGTCCTCGGCCGAGAGGTGGCGCACCGGGCTCGTCTCGAAAAGCTGCAGGATCCGCAGCCGGGGAAGCGTGGCCTTGAGGCCTATCGTCTTGAGATCATTCGGCGAACTCACCGCGCTCCCGATGTCAGAATTGGGGGGGTCGGTTATCATATTCGCATTCGGCTGCCATGGAAACCGCGACAGTACAAGGGTTTTGCCTCGCGTGAGCAATGCCATGAACCACATCTCGCCGTCACGGCGCCATCGTCTTGCGCGCGGCGTCGCGTGCATCGCGTTGCTGGTCGCGGGTTGCAGTGGCTCCTCGTGGATGTCGCCGTTCTCTGCCTATCGCATGGACATCCAGCAGGGCAATGCGATCACGCAGGAGATGGTCGTGAAGCTCAAACCGGGGATGACGCGCGCGCAGGTGAAATTCGCGCTCGGCACGCCGCTCATCGTCGACACGTTTCGCACGGATCGCTGGGACTACGTGTACTACCTGCAGAAGCCGAACGGCCCCCGCGAGTACCGGCATATCGTCGCCGTGTTCAAGGGAGACCGCCTTGAACGGCTCGAAGGCGACGTCGTGCCGCTGCGCGAGGGCAAAGGCACGCTGAGCATCGACAAGGTGCCGGCCGCGGCGGGCACGCCATCCGCGAGGGCGGCAGTCGACGGCGCGGCATCGGGGCCGTCGGCGCAGAAGGCTCCCACAAGCGGGAGCGAGTCGGGTAACCAGACATCGGGGCCGTCGGCGCAGAAGGCGCCCTCGACCGGGAGCGAGCCGGCGACCCAGGATTCCAAGGAGAAAAAGCCGGCTACGCCGGCGCCGGCGAAAGAGGGCGGATATTCCGAGCCGATCACCGAGTCGCTGGGTTTCTGACAGGCCATGGCAAAACTGAAAGTAGCTGTCGCGGGCGCGTCCGGCCGAATGGGCCGCGCCGTGATCGAGACCGTTCTGCGTGACTCCGAGCTGGATCTTGCGGCCGCCCTCGAAGTGCGCGGAAATCCGCACGTCGGCAGGGATGCCGGCGAACTCGCCGGGTCGCCGTGCGGGGCCAAAATCTCGGATGATCCCGCCCGTGCGCTTGCGGGCTGCGACGTGCTCATCGATTTCACGCGGCCCGAGGGCACGATGGCGCACCTCGCCGCATGCCGCAAGCAGGGCGTGCGCATGGTCATCGGCACGACCGGGTTTGACGATGCACAGAAGAAGGAGATCGCCGGCGCGGCGCGCGAGATCGCCATCGCGTTGTCGCCGAACTTCAGCGTCGGCGTGAACGTTGCGTTCAATCTCCTCGATTCGGCGGCGAAGGCGCTCGGCAAGGGCTACGATGTGGAAATCGTCGAGGCGCATCACCGCCACAAGGCGGATGCGCCCTCCGGCACCGCGTTGCGCATGGGCGAGGTCGTGGCGCGCGCGCTTGGCCGCGACCTCAAGCGATGTGCCATCTTCGGGCGCGAGGGGGTGACCGGCGAGCGCAGCGACGAGACCATCGGCTTCGCCACCGTGCGCGGCGGCGATCTGGTGGGCGACCATACGGTCATGTTCATCGGCAACGGCGAGCGAATCGAGATCACGCATCGTGCGTCGAGCCGTGCGAACTTCGCGAACGGGGCGTTGCGCGCGGCGCGCTTCCTGATGTCGCGGGCGAACGGCCTCTACGACATGGCAGACGTTCTTGGCTTCGCCAGGAAGGCCTGATCGGAATACCCTCAGAGCGTCTCATCAGGGGCGGCCCGCGTTGCCGGTGCGGAGCCTTTGACGTATAATTCGTGCGGTGGAGCGGGATGGGCCAGCCGGCCCGTCCCGCTTTCTACATCTACTTTCAAAATCAAGAGCTTATTGTGTCGCGGGTTCCGGCCATCCTCGTACTCAAAGATGGCACCGTTTTCCGCGGCGCGTCGATCGGCGCCGAAGGCACAGCCGTTGGCGAGGTGGTGTTCAACACCGCCATGACCGGTTACCAGGAGATCCTCACCGACCCGTCCTACAGCCGGCAGCTCGTAACGCTCACCTATCCACACATCGGCAACACCGGGACCAATCCGGTGGATCTCGAGTCCGACCGGGTCCACGCGGCCGGCCTGATCGTGCGCGACCTTCCCGTACTGGCCTCGAACTGGCGCAAATCCTGGACCCTTTCCGACTATCTCCAGGGCCAGGGCGT
>DASPGR010000219.1:0-3862 GCA_035620515.1 Burkholderiales bacterium
CGCGGTCATGCTCGGCGGCTTCGCAGCCATTACAGGATTGATCACGCTCGATTCCATGATCAGCGCGATACGCGAGAAGTTCTCGGGGAAGGTCGCCGAAGGAAACGCCGCCGCCGCGATCGAAGCGCATCGTTACGTGATCGAGGAAAAGAAACAGGTCGCGACCCATGCTTAAGCAGATTGAAGGCTCCCATGGTGTTGCCCAGGCGGTTGCCCTTTGCCGCCCCGAGGTGATCTGCGCCTACCCGATCTCGCCCCAGACGCATATCGTCGAGGCGCTCGGCGCGATGGTGAAAACCGGCGCGCTTTCGCATTGCGAGTTCATCAACGTCGAGTCCGAATTTGCCGCGATGTCCGTCGCGATCGGGGCATCAGCGGCTGGTGCGCGCGCCTACACGGCGACTGCGAGCCAGGGGCTGCTTTACATGTCGGAGGCTGTCTGGAACGCCTCGGGACTCGGGCTCCCGATCGTCATGACCGTGGCGAACCGCGCAATCGGTGCGCCGATCAACATCTGGAACGACCACACCGATGCCATGTCGCAGCGCGATTGCGGCTGGATACAGCTCTTCGCCGAGAACAACCAGGAGGCGCTCGATCTCCACATCCAGGCCTTCAAGCTGGCTGAGGAGATCGCGCTCCCGGTGATGGTGTGCATGGATGGCTTCGTCCTGACGCACGCGTACGAGCGCGTGGACGTTCCCGAGCAGGAATCGGTCGATGCCTTCCTTCCGCCCTATGAGCCGCGGCAGGTGCTCGATCCGAGCGAGCCGGTCTCCATCGGTGCGATGGTCGGTCCCGAAGCGTTCTCCGAGGTGCGCTACCTCGCGCATGCCAAGCAGATGCAGGCGCTCGAGCGCATTCCCGTCATCGCCGCGGAGTTCACGGAAACATTCGGGCGCGGCACCGGGGGTCTCGCGCGGCGCTATCGCTGCGAGGACGCCGAGACGGTCGTCGTGGCACTGGGCTCGGTTCTGGGAACGATCAAGGACACGGTGGACGAGATGCGCGATGCCGGCCTGAAAGTCGGGGTCCTCGGCATCATATCGTTCCGGCCGTTTCCGCTGGCGGCAGTGAGGGCGGTGCTGCAGAACGCGCACCGTGTCGTCGTGCTCGAGCGGGCCCTCGCCGTGGGCATTGGCGGCATTCTCTCCATGAACGTCCGGACCGCGCTTTCGGGCATACAGCTGCACGGCTATACGGTCATCGCCGGGCTCGGCGGGCGCCCCATCACGAGAGCTTCGCTCCGCAGGACGATAGAAGAGGCGATCGCAGATCGGCTCGAGGCGCTGACGTTCATGGATCTCGACTGGAACATCGTCGGCAAGCAGCTTGCGCGCGAGCGCGAGAAGCGCCGCTCCGGCCCGATCGCCGAAAACATCCTGCGCGATCTGGGCGTTGTCGCCGCGCGCATTACATAGGGGAACTCCGTGGCGTTCCAGCAGATCAAGTTCTACCAGACGGGCACCTTCACCGTGGGCAATCGCCTGCTGCCGCCCGACGAGCGCTCGGTGCAGGCCAACATGCGGCGCACCAACTCGCTTAACTCCGGCCACCGCGCCTGCCAGGGCTGCGGCGAAGCGCTGGGGGCACGCTATGCCATCGACGCGGCGATGGACGCGACCCGGAATCAGCTGATCGCCGCCAATGCAACCGGGTGCCTGGAGGTGTTCTCGACACCTTATCCCGAGACGTCGTGGCAGATACCCTGGATCCATTCGCTTTTTGGCAACACTGCCGCGGTGGCGACCGGCATTGCTGCAGCGATGAAGGTCAAGGGCCGGCACGATGTGCGGGTGATCGCCCAGGGCGGCGACGGCGGGACGACCGACATCGGCTTCGGGTGCCTCTCGGGCATGTTCGAGCGAAACGATGACGTGCTCTACATCTGCTACGACAACGAGGCCTACATGAATACGGGCGTGCAGCGCTCCTCGGCAACGCCGCCGGCGGCCCGGACTGCGACGACGACGGCCGCCGGGCCGGAACCGGGCAACGTGTTCGGGCAGGGAAAGAATGTGCCGCTCATCGCTATGGCGCATGGCATTCCGTACGTTGCCACCGCTACAGTTTCGGAGCTGCGAGACCTTGAGTACAAGGTCAGGCGCGCGATGGAATTCCACGGGGCGCGCTACATTCACATCTACGTGCCGTGCCCGCTCGGCTGGGGTCTGCCTTCTGAAGAAACCATCAGGATCGCGCGTCTTGCCAAGGAGACGGGGCTCTTCCCCGTGTTCGAGGCTGAAAACGGCGAGGTGACGGGGGTATCACGCATACGCAAGCGCCTGCCGGTCGAGCATTATTTGAAGCCACAGCGTCGCTTCGCCCACCTTTTCGCGCCCGAGCTGCGGACGGAGGTGATCGCGAGAATCCAGGGGGTCGCCGACCGCAACATCGGCCGCTTCGGCCTCATCGAGGAGACGGCCTGACATGGACAAGCCTTTTGCCATCACGCTCGACGTCGGCTCATCGCTTGCCAATCGCACGGGCACGTGGCGCACCTCCAAGCCCGTGTATCTCGACCGGCTGCCGCCGTGCAACCATGCCTGTCCCGCGGGGGAAAATATCCAGGGCTGGCTCTTCCACGCCGAATCGGGGAACTACGAACAGGCCTGGCGCGTCCTGACCGAAGATAATCCGCTGCCCGCCGTGATGGGACGGGTGTGCTATCACCCATGCGAGACGGCGTGCAATCGCGGGCAGCTCGACCAGCCCGTCGGCATCAACTCGGTCGAGCGCTTCCTCGGTGATGAAGCGATCCGTCGCGGCTGGACGTTTGCCAGGCCCGCCCGCGAATCAGGGAAGCATGTGCTGGTCGTCGGCGCCGGCCCCTCCGGCCTGTCGGCGGCTTACCATCTTCGCCGGCTGGGCCACCGGGTTACGATTTTTGAAGCCGGACCGGTGGCAGGGGGCATGATGCGCTTCGGGATTCCCAAGTACCGTCTCCCGCGCGACGTGCTGGAGGCCGAAATCCGCCGCATCTGTGACATGGGTGTTGTGCTCGAGTTGAACCGAAAGGTCGACAACATCCTCTCTGCAATGAAAAACGGCCGCTTCGATGCCGCGTTCCTCGCCGTTGGAGCCCACATCGGCAAGCGCGCCTACATTCCCGCCGGCGCGGCCGCGCGCATCCTCGATGCGGTTTCGGTCCTGCACAGCATGGAGGGAGAGGAGAAGCCGCTTCTCGGCCGCCGCGTCGTTGTCTACGGCGGCGGCAACACGGCGCTCGACGTCGCGCGCACGGCAAAGCGGCTGGGTGCGACCGAGGCCATCATCGTCTACCGGCGCACCCGTGAGAAGATGCCGGCGCATGATTTCGAGGTCGAGGAAGCACTGCAGGAAGGGGTCATGATGAAATGGCTCTCGACCATCAAGCAGGTCGGCGACGAGGGCGTCATCACGGTCGAGAAGATGGTGCTCGATGACACCGGCTTTCCGCAGCCCACCGGCGAACTCGAGACGCTCGAGGCGGACTCGCTGGTGCTCGCCCTCGGGCAGGACGTCGATCTCTCGTTGCTCAACGGCGTGCCCGGCCTGGCAATCCGGGACGGCGTCGTTCAGGTCGACCGCAACATGATGACCGGGCACCCGGGCATCTTCGCCGGGGGCGATATGGTTCCCTCGGAGCGCACCGTAACGGTCGCAATCGGGCATGGCAAGAAAGCGGCGCGGCACATCGACGGGTGGCTGCGGGGCGCAGAATACGCGCCGGCGCCCAAGCACGAGCTCGCAACCTTCGACAAGCTCAATACCTGGTACTACTCGGATGCGCCCAAGACGGTGCGCCCGATGCTCGACGTCATCCGGCGGCAATCGACGTTTGACGAAGTGCAGGGCGGGCTCGACGAGGGTAATGCGCTCT
>DASPGR010000220.1:0-14670 GCA_035620515.1 Burkholderiales bacterium
TTCGAGATGCAACTCGCCCGAGGCCGCGCGTTTTCCGGACTGCTTGCGCATTTGCTGGCGCAGCGATTCAAGAATCAGCCCGCGTTCGAAGCTGAAAACTTCCACAAGGTGCTCACGCGCGTCCGGCGCGGATTCATCCGAGTCGAGGCCGATGAGGCAACCTACCCGGCCCACGTCATGCTGCGCTTCGAGATCGAGCGCGCGCTGATCGAAGGCGACATCGAGCCGGAAGACATTCCCGCGCTGTGGGACGAGAAGATGGAAGCGTTGCTGGGCCTCAATACGCGCGGCAACTACAAGGATGGCTGCCTGCAGGACGCGCACTGGACCGAGGGGGCATTCGGCTATTTTCCGAGCTACACCCTGGGCGCCCTGTACGCGGCCCAGTGGTTTGCCGTCATGCGGCGCGCGGTGCCGGATCTCGATCCGCGGATCGCGGGGGGCGACCTCGCGCCGGTTTTCGACTGGCTTCGGGCCAACATCTGGACGCAGGCAAGCCGCTGGGAGACCGCGGAGCTCGCGCGCCGGGCGAGCGGCGAGGCGCTCAATCCGGCGCACTTCCGCGCCCATCTCGAGGCCCGCTACCTCGCAACCGCGTAACGCGTGATGCGTGATGAGTGATGGGCGGGTCGTCTGGCTGCTAGAATTCACCCCTTCCCATCGATTTTCAGACAAAACAGAACCATGCCCTCCAAAGCCAGAAAACCGAGGCCATCCAGGCGACGCAAAACAGCAAGCGCCGGCGGAAAGAGCAGGGGACCCAAATACGTTTACATGTTCGATGAGATCCGGCTTGCGGAGCGCAAGGCCGGCTCGTGGGATGGCGTGCGCACGCTGCTCGGCGGCAAGGGCGCCAATCTTGCGGACATGACGAAGCTCAAGATCCCGGTTCCCCCGGGATTTGTCGTTACGACGGAAGCGTGTAACGCGTTTCTCTCGGCGGGCGACCGCTTTCCCAAGGGCATGTGGGAACAGGTGCTTCACGCGGTCGACCAGGTGGAGCGGGCCACCGGGAAGAAATTCGGAAGCGCTGCGAATCCGCTGCTCGTTTCATGCCGCTCCGGCGCGAAGTTCTCTATGCCCGGCATGATGGACACGGTGCTCAACATCGGGCTCAACGACGAGGTCGCCGAAGGGCTTATACGGCTCACTGGCGACGAGCGCTTTGTCTACGACGCCTACCGGCGGCTCGTTCAGATGTTCGGCACCGTGGTGCTCGGCATCTCCGAGCGCCCCTTCAACGAGCGGCTCGAAGCGCACCGCCAGCGCCGCGGCGTGTGGAACGATGCCGAGCTGCCGGCGGACGATCTGCGCGCGATTACCGGAGAATTCAAGAAAATCGTGGAACAGCACGCGAAGCGCCCGTTCCCGGCGGACGCGCGGGAGCAGCTCAGGCTCGCGACGAGCGCGGTCTTCCGCTCGTGGAACGGCAAGCGCGCGCACGACTATCGGCAAGCGGCAGGTATTCCCCACGACCTGGGGACGGCGGTGAACATCGTCACGATGGTGTTCGGCAACCGGGGCGAGGACTCGGGAACGGGCGTCCTGACGACGCGCAACGTCACGACCGGGGAGAACCAGCTCGAGGGCGATCTCCTCATGAACGCGCAGGGCGAGGATGTCGTGGCGGGCACGCGCAAGACGCTGCCCATCTCGGAGCTTGCGCGGCTTTCGCCCGCGGCCGACAGGGAGCTGCGTCGGATCGCCGGCACGCTCGAGAAGCACTACCGCGAGGTGCAGGACATCGAGTTCACGATCGAGCAGAAGAAGCTCTGGATGCTCCAGACGCGCGACGCGAAGCGCACCGCGCAGGCGGCGATACGCATCGCCGTCGAGCTTGCGAGGGAGAAGAGGATCAGCAAGGCCGAGGCGGTGAAGCGCGTCACCGCCGAGCATGTCGACTACTTCCTGCATCCCCAGCTCGACCCGGAGGCGCGCAGCGCGGCCAAGGAGAAGGGCGCGCTGATTGCAACCGGCCTGAATGTGTCCCCCGGCGGGGCCATCGGCCAGATCGTCTTTGACGCCGACCGCGCGGTGCAGTGGAACAAGCAGCTCGAGCGGCAGGTCATCCTGGTGCGTCCGGAAACCCGCCCCGACGACGTGCACGGCATGCTGGCGGCGCAGGGCGTGGTGACGAGCCGCGGGGGCAGGACGAGTCACGCCGCGCTCGTTGCGCGGCAGTTCGGCATACCCGCTGTCGTCGGCGTCTCCTCGCTCGAGGTCGATGTCGAGCGCGCGCAGCTCCGGACTCCCGAGGGCAAGGTGCTGAAGGAAGGCGACTGGCTCTCGATCGACGGGGCAACCGGCGAGGTGTTCACGGGCGAGATCGAGACCCTCGTGCCCGATCTCACCGACCCCTGGTTCGTCGAGCTTCTCTCGTGGGCCGACGGCTTCCGTCGCCTGGGCGTCTGGGCCAACGCGGACTACGCGCGCGACGCCGCGCGCGCGCGAAAGTTCGGCGCGGAGGGCATCGGTCTCTGCCGCACCGAGCACATGTTCTTCGAGACCGAACGGTTGCCCATCGTGCAGAGCATGATCCTCGCGCGTACGCGCGAGGCCCGCGCGGAAGCGCTCGCCAAGCTTCTCCCGATGCAGCGCACGGACTTCATCGCGCTCTTCAAGGCAATGGACGGCCTCCCGGTGACGATTCGCCTCATCGATCCGCCGCTGCACGAATTCCTGCCGAGCCGCGACGAGCTGCGCACAGCGGTGACTGAGCTCGAGACGCGCATCCGGTTGAACGATGGCGACAGCGCCAAGCTCGAAGCGGCGCTCAAGGAGAAGCGCAAGGTGCTGGAAAGCGTCGAGGCGATGCGCGAGCAGAACCCGATGCTGGGCCTGAGAGGCGTACGGCTCGGCATCCACATGCCGGAGCTCGTGCGCATGCAGGTGCGGGCGATCCTCGAGGCCGCCTGCGAGTGCGCGCGGGCGGGCGTGAAGCTGAAACCCAAGATCATGATTCCGCTCGCCGCCACGAGCGCCGAGCTCAAGTTCGGACGCGACTTGCTCGAGGAGGAGGCGCACAAGGTGCTCGCGGAGCAGAAGGCGAAGGTGCCCTATGAGTTCGGCACCATGATCGAGGTGCCGCGCGCGGCGATCGTCGCCGACCGGATCGCCGAGTCGGCCGAGTTCTTCTCATTCGGGACCAACGATCTGACGCAAACAACCTTCGGGATCTCGCGCGACGACGCGGAAACGAGCTTTCTCACCGAGTACCTGCAGAAGGGCATCCTCACGCGCAACCCCTTCGCGACGATCGACCAGAACGGGGTGGGCTATCTCATGAAGCTGGGCGTGAAGCTCGGGCGCCAGACGCGCAAGAGTCTCGAGATCGGCATCTGCGGCGAGCACGGCGGCGATCCCGCGAGCATCGAGTTCTGCCACCGCATCGGACTTGACTACGTCTCGTGCTCGCCGTTCCGGGTGCCGGTCGCGCGGCTCGCCGCAGCACATGCAGCGCTCGGGAAAGCGAACGACAACCGCTAGAAAAGGTGTCAGGAACCTTTTTAAACTCTGCCCCGTAAAAAGGTTCCTGACACCTTTTCCGGGCCGCGCTATCCTACGGGCCAGAACGCCCCTTCCAAGAAAGGTCCCGATGAAGATCAAGCGTATCGAGCACGTCGGCGTCATCGTCCGCGACGTGGACGCGAGCCGCAAGCTCTGGGAAGAGTGCTTCGGCATTCCACTCGGAAGCACGGAGGCCAATGAAAGGCGGCGCCTCGCCCTCTATCCGATCGGGGAATCCATGGTCGAGCTGATTGCGGGAACCACTCCTGACAGCAAGCACCAGCGCATGGTGGCCGAGGGCAAAGGAGGCTTGAATCACATCTGCTTCGAGGTCGAGGACATCGACGAAGCGCTCGGCGAGCTGAAGGCGAAGGGTATTCCGCTCATCGACCAGGTCCCGCGGATCGGTCACGCCGGCTGCCGCATCGCCTTTCTGGATCCTTCGGCGACCGAGGGCTGCTTGATCGAGCTTGCCGAGCTTCCGAAGCAGGCAAGCCATACGTAATGGCGGATGCGCAAGGGTAATGGGACGAAATTCATCTGCGGTTAGATTTCCGGGTTCGGGACTTCAACAGGGGGAGGTCGAATGAAGCTGCTGTACTTCAATGATTTCAAGCTGGGCGTCGTCAACGGCGACAAGGTGGTGGACGTATCGAAGATCGTGCGCGATATCCCGCACGCCGGACCGCACGATCTGATCATCGGGTTGATCGAGCGCTTTCCGAAGTACCGCGCGAAGCTCAAGAAAGCGGCGTCAGCCGGCAAGGGCGTGCCGCTCGCCAAGGTGCGGATCCGCCCGCCTGTGCCCAGGCCGTACAACATCGATTGCATGGCCGTGAACTACATGGAGGACGGCACGCGCAGCGAGCCTGCGCCGATCAACGCGTTCCACAAGTCGCCGAGCGGGGTCATCGGGAACGGCGACACGATGGTCCTGCCCGATGTTCCCGCCACGATCTTCGAGGGTGAGGCGGAGGTGGCCGTGATTATCGGCAAGCGCGCCCGAAACGTGCGCGCGGCCGACGCGATGAAGCACGTCTTCGGCTACATGAACTTCATCGACGGCTCGGCGCGCGGGCTTCCGCCTTCGGGCAACACTTTCTTCCAGATGAAGTCGCGCGACACCTTCTCGCCGATGGGGCCGTACATCGTGACCGCCGACGAGATCAAGGACCCGCACAATCTGCAGATCAAGCTGTGGGTGAACGGCAAGCTCATGCAGAATTTCAACACGAGCGACATGGCGCACAAGATCCCGCGCTGCATCGAGTGGGTGAGCTCGATCCACACGCTCGAGCCGGGCGACGTGCTCGCGACCGGAACCAACCACCGCGGGCTGAATCCCTTCCAGGACGGCGATGTGGTGGAGCTTGAAACGGAAGGCCTCGGACGGCTGCGCATCAAGGTGCGCGACGATCTCAAACGGACCTGGGCGCGGGTGACCCGGCTCCAGCGGCAGCAGCAGGGGCAGGAGGGCCAGACGCCGCAGGTGACGGGAAAGTACGCCAAGACTTCGTGAGCGTGTGAGGGCGCGAGAGCCGGCAGCTCATCACATCTTGCCGGCCTTGCGCTTCTCGATGTGCGCGGTGACGCCCTTCTCGCCTTCCTTGGTTTCCGCCTTCCAGATGTTCTTGTGCTGCATCAGGTCGTCCTTCTCCCAGATGTGGGTGGCATCGCCCATGTAAACGATGAACACCTCGCAGCCGTCCGGATATTCGTAGGGCCCGTGCGGGATATCCCAGCCGAAGACGTAGTCGCCGGGGCGCAGGTCCTTGCCGGCGACGCACATGCGGCCTTTTGTCACCAGGATTGAATGCCAGCTCGTGTGAGTGTGCGCCGGCTCGACGTAGCCCGCGGGAAAGCGCTGCTTCATGTCGATGCGCTTCATCACCGGGTCGTAGTTGAGGACCTTGACCTGAACGCCGGGCGGAAGCTTCAGAATTCCGCGCACGTCATCGCTCTCCCACGGCACCTCGTGGTCGTGAATGGCCTTGAACGTGTGATCAAACCCGTCGGCAGACTTGGTAGCAGTCTTCGGCTGTGCCATGCGATATCTCCTCCTTTCAGGGGCAGCTAGTTTACCTTGGTACCGGCCTCCTGGAAAAATCGGCGCGAATCCTCGGCGAGTCAGTGTAGCACCCGGCCCTGGGACAAGGCGCCCGGTCCCAGGTTCAGGATCACGACGCGCCGCCCGATCAAAACCACGCTGCCCTTCAAGCGGTTGTCGCCCGTGTCGCTGTACTCGAAATCGTAGCCACGTATCAGGCCGAGCCGCCCGCTTTCGTCCCGCGCGGGCTTCAGGCTCGCGATGGCAACCGTATCGTCGAGGAGCTGGAAGCCTTCCGCCGTGCACGCGATACGGGCGGCATGAACGGCGGCCTCGCGCACCTTGATGCTGTCGAGCCAGAGCGCGGCGATGGCGGCCAGCAGGAGAATGCCCAGAATCTCGAACACGGTCACGATCGTCGTTTCGAACCCGCCACGCCCCGGGAGCCCGGTTCAATGGCCGGCGGTTTTCCCCGCGGCGCCGGGCCCCCGCGCGGGCGCTGGGAAGTACTCCGCCACCGGGATCTCGATCACGGCGGGCGCGCCGGCCTTGAAGGCAGCTTGTACGGCATCGGCGATCTCGTCGGGCCGCGTCACGTAGAAGCCGCGCGCGCCATAGACCTCAGCGAGCCGGTCAAAGCGCGGATTCTCGAGATCGACGCCGACATAGCGCCCGCCGAAGTTGTTTTTCTGCTGCGCCTTCTCGGAGCCGTGGCAGCGGTTGTTGAGGACGAGGGCGACGAGCGGAATCCGGTGGCGCACCGCGGTGTTGAGCTCGCCCGATGTGTAGAGAAAGCCTCCGTCGCCCTGGATGCTCAGGGCGGGGCGGTCCGGGTTTCCGAGCTTCGTTCCGAGGCCGACGCAGTAGCCCATCCCCAGGCCGCCCTGGCCAGCGTAGTTGAAGAGCGTGCGCGGCTGATCGAAATGGAGGCGCTGGTAGGCGAGCCCCGCCGCGACGCCCGCATCGAGTGTCACCATGCACTCCGGGGGCAGCGCCTTGTTGAGCTCGGGAAATACGCGCTGCGGCATCATGGGATCGCCTTTCAGCTCGAGCTCCGCGGCGAGGCGCGCTTTCCGCCGCGCGGATAGCGACTCGATTTCCATGCGCCACTTGGCATCGCCCTTGCCGGCCGCACGTTGCCCGCGCAGTGCTTCGAGGAGCTGCTGCGCAACAGCTTTTGCGTCACCGACGATGCCGACGGCAACTGGATAGTTGCGCCCGACCTCCTGGGCGTCGATGTTGACCTGAATAATTTTTGTCGTCGGGTTGATCACGCTGTCGTCCCAGGCCGTGGTTGACTGACTCAACCGGCATCCCAGCGCGAGGATCACGTCGGCGCGGTGCATTGCTTCGAGAGTTTCGACCGCGCCGCGCCAGCCCGGCGTTCCGATGTAGAGCGGATGGCTGTTCGGAACGGCGTCGTTGTGGGCGTAGGACGCGGCAAGCGCCAAGCCTGCCTCTTCAGCCAGCGCGACCGCATCTGCGCTTGCCTCCGAGTCGATCACTCCGCCTCCTGCCAGGAGCAGCGGACGCTGTGCCCCCGCAAGCAGGGCGGCAGCGCGTGCGATCGCCTCGGGGTCACCCGGCAGCCGCACGGCAACGGGGCGGTAGGCCTCGGGCGGCCTGACCGGCACGTGGATCATCTCGTTGTCCAGCAGGTCCCGTGGAATGCTCACGAATGCGGGTCCGCGCCCGCCGGAGAGCGCGGCGCGGAAGGCGTCGTGCAACGTC
Source organism: Burkholderiales bacterium (assembly GCA_035620515.1). Taxonomy (GTDB): domain Bacteria; phylum Pseudomonadota; class Gammaproteobacteria; order Burkholderiales; family SG8-41; genus SG8-41. The sequence goes on from DASPGR010000220.1 coordinate 7,286, forward strand.
GGGATCACGCGGGCGGTCGTGTGCACCTGGCGCGCGAAGCACGTGACCGGCTTGAAAATGCCCACCAGGTCGAACGCCTGGTTGCCATCGCGGTCCAGAAAATCCCGGGCGACATCTCCCGAGATCACGACTACCGGCGCGCGGCCCTTGTAGGCGAGCGCGATCCCGGTCACGAGATTGATCGTGCCGGGTCCCGATGTCGTCATACATGCGGCGGGGCGGCCGGACGCGCGCGCATAGCCATAGGCCATGAAAGCCGCGGCTTCCTCGTGGCGCGGGTCCACGAAGCGGATGTCGCTTCTGCCATGGAGCTCCGTGACCATGCTGTTGGTCGTGAGGCCCACGATTCCGAAGATGTGGTCGACGCCCTCGGCGCGCAGCGCCTCGATCACGGCGCGTCCGGCTTTGACCTCTGGCATATCCGAGTCCTTCGAGTCGTTCGCAAGGGAATGGCGTAAGGTATACCACACGGTAGAATCATGCGGCGATGAGTGAAGACGTTTCCAAGGAAAAAAACGTTCTCGGCGGCCCGCTGCTCGCGTGCAGCTACGATCCGGTCACGGGGTACTTTCGCGACGGCTGCTGCGCGACCCACGGTGTCGAAGGCGTGGCGCATCTCGTCTGCGTGCGGGTGACGGCGGAGTTTCTCGCGTTCTCGCGCGAGCGCGGAAACGATCTCATCACGCCGCAGCCGAAGCTGCGGTTCAGGGGACTCAAGCCGGGCGACCGCTGGTGCCTGCACGTGCTGCGCTGGGTCGAGGCGTGGCAGGCCGAGCGGGCCCCGCGCGTCGTTCTCGAGGCAACGCACGAGAACGTGCTGCAGTACGTGCCGCTCGACGCGCTCAAGCAGCACGCGCTCGACCTGCATTAGAAGATACCCAGCGCAAGGCCGGCCGCGACCGCAGCGCCGTTTTCCTCGCAGCGGCGAATATCTTCCGGGCCGATCGTCTTGGGTGCGAGGATCGCCTCGGGCGTCTGCGCATGGGTGCAGACGATGATCGGATCGCAGACCGCCTTCAGCCGCCAGCCGGTGCAGATGCGCTCGATCTGCCGCACGGCATTGCTCCCGTCGCTGCCGGCGCAGACGAGCGTCGCATAGGGGCGGCCGGCGATGCGGTCGAGCGCGCCGTAATAGGTGCGATCGAAAAAATCCTTCGTGGCCCCGGACATCGAGGCCAGGTTCTCAGGGGTCACGAAGACGTAGCCGTCCGCCGCCAGCACGTCCTCGGTCGTCGTATCGACCGCGCGCAGCAGTCTCGTTTGCACCGCGGGCTCCGACGCCGCGCCACGCACGACGGCCTCGGCCATCTGGCGAGCGCCGCCGGTCATCGAGTGGAACACGACCAGCAGGTGCTTCATCGGAGGCGTCGTGACCGTAATGTGCTCTGTGCCGATGCTTCAACCGCCGCTTCGCCATCTAGCGGCAGTCCACATCCGCCTCGTCAGGGCAAGGTGTCTATGCCCGGCGGGTTGTACTCGAGCGGATCCTTCGGGTTGACGCACTGGTAGTCCGTGAAGCAGCGGGTGAGCGAACAGACGCTGCGGGTCTTGATGGCCGCCTGCTTGCGCTGCTTGCAGAGCTCTTCGGCGCTCTTGCGGACCTTTTCGGCGGCCGCATCGTTGAACGGATGCTCATAGGTGAGATAGTTGTCGGCCATGACGATGGGCTCGGTGCAGCCACCGAAGGCCGCCAGCAACACCATGAGTGCCGTGTAGCAGGCAGCTCGCGCGGGATTCACCGCTCGCAGTAAGGGGATCACAGCTCAAACGGCTTGCCGTTGATCCGGATCGTGCTGACGAGGGGAACCGCCCGAACCACCATCTGCTCCGCAAAGCAGCCGCGCTTCGCGCAGCGCACGACGTGCTGCACCTTTTCCGGGTCGTCATCCGATTGCACTTCGAGGTGGGTCTGCACTTCGTTGCAGCCGCTGTCGACGGTCCCCTTGATCACCGATCCCTTCAGGAACCAGTCGAAGAGCACCCGCACCCTGGCGTGCTTGATCCGGGTCTTGGTCATGGTCGCGTACCGCGACACCTGGGTCAGCAGTCAGGAGCCGAGTCCCGCGGCCACGTAGATCAGCGGCTGCGGGTACTCATCATCACCCTTCAGATGCGCAGGCTCGTCGACATGGATCTCGAACTTGCGGTGCCGCGCGACCTTGTGCATTTTCTCGAGCGACTCGACCTCGGTTTCCATGACGAACTCGTACGGACGGCCCGGCAGGACGGGGGCATCGAGGCTCGGGCGCTCGGTCCGGACGACAACGCCCGGGCCCACATCCGGCGCATCAGCCATGATCTCCTCCTTGAATGATGGTTCTCGGTAACGAACGGGGAGTATAGCGCCATCACAGGCGAGGGATGAAGGACGCGGGACGAGGGTGGAAGGCGATGGTTGATGTTTTGTCTCGACCGCAGTTAAATTCTCCAGCGATCGCTACTGCAAAGGGGGATGGGATGCCTCTCGAGGAAAACAGGAAGCTCGTGCAGCGTCTCTACGACGAGGGGTTGAATCGGCAGGACGCGCGCGCGGGGGCAGCGTTCTATGCCCTCAACGCGAAGAATCACGGGCGCGAGGTCGGCCGCGCTGGAATGCAGAAGGTGTTCGAGACGCTGTTCAGCGTCTTTCCGGACTTCAATTACCGGATCGAGGAGAGCACCGCGGAAGGCGACCGCATCGTGTGCAAGGTTGTCATGACAGGGACCCATCGGGGCCAGCCCATCCTGCCAGACATCTTCGGGGGAATGCTTGCGGGCGTTGCGCCCACCGGGAAGCTGGTCAAGGTCCTCCAGTTCCACAGCTTTCGCATTGCGGGAGGACAGATTGCCGAGCACGCCGCAGTCCGCGATGACCTTGGCATGCTTCAGCAGCTCGGCATCGTCACTCGACCCGCCTAGCCACGGCGCTGGTTCCTCATCCTTCGTTCTGCACCGGCATCAGCCGGCGCAGGAACTCGGGCACGGGATGGGGCGCCCCGGTCTTGCGGTGCACCCACACCATGAGGGTCTCGCCTTCGGCCACTTTCTGCTGAGGCGTTCCGGTGGTCCAGATCTCGGAATAGGTCGGGAAACTGGTCCGCCCCGGCTTGCCTACGAAGAGTTTGAGCTCGAGCATCGCCGGATGGCTGACCGGGAGGAAATAGGTGCAGCTCGCTTTCTTGACGACCGGGCCATGCCCGTCCGCCGTCGTCTGGGCGGCGATGGACTGCAGCCACTCGATGCGCGTCTGCTCGAAGTAGGTGAAGAAAGCGGCATTGTTGACATGGCCGTTGGCGTCCATGTCCGACCAGCGGATGGCGAGCCGCTGGCTCCAGACGAGATTCCTGCTTGCGGTTTCCATTCCTGCCCGACCCGGGATGTCGCCGAATCCGGCATGGTAATACGTTTTGAATTGTCGGCTCGATTTCGGCCTTGGTCTCTGCTATTGTTGACGCCCGGACAGGAACCCCGCACCATTCCATAACGGAGCTTTTCGAATGAGTACGAAGCTTTTTGTCGGCAATCTGAGCTACAAGGTGGGCGACAACGACCTGCAGCAGCTGTTCGGGCCGCATGGCAACGTAGTGTCGGCACAGGTCATCACCGATCGCGATTCAGGCCGCTCGAAGGGCTTCGGCTTCGTCGAGATGAGCAGCGACCAGGAGGCCCAGGCGGCCATCGCGGCGCTCAATGGCACGGCAGTCGACGGGCGCAACATCACGGTGAGCGAAGCACGTTCTCAGTCGGGCCGTGGCGGTGGTGGTGGCGGCCGTGGCGGTGGTGGCGGCGGCCGTGGCAAGTATGGCGGCGGGGGACGTCCTTCCTGAGCCGCGTGCAGCTCGAGCTCCCCTCCGGAAACCCGCCAGGTCGCGCCCCGGTACTTCAGCGAATGCTTCTGGCCGCGGCGATGGTCCTCGCCGCAGCTTCGGCTTACCCGCAGGAACCCAAGATCGGTTACGTGAACCTGGCGCGGCTCGAACGCGAGTCCGTGCCGGGTCAGAAGGCCATTGCCGCGCTCAAGCGGGAATTCGCCCCGAGGGAACAGGAGATCGTCGACCTGCAGAAGCAGATCAAGGAGGAGCGGGCCCGGTTCGAAGCCGAGAAGGGCACGCTATCGGAATCCGCGCTGGCCGAGAAGTGGAAACCCATCGCGGAAATGATGAAGAAATCCGATCGCATGGTGTACGCCATGCAGGAGGATATGCGCCTGCGCAGGCGCGAGATCATGGTGGATTTCGTGCGCGAGATCAACGCGGCGGTCCTGGCGGTGAGCAAGGCGAAGAATCTCGATCTCGTGCTGCAGGAAGCCGTTTTCAACAGCAAGCGCATTGATATTACCGATCAGGTCCTGGCCGAGATGGCGAAGCGGTCCGGCGCGAGCGGGCGGTAACGGCGACATTCTCTCGAGGAGGTGCCCATGCGGGGGATACTGATTGCGTTGATTGCCGCGGCCGCTGCGTCGATTGGCATGGCCGCCGAAACCTATCCCGTGCGCCCGATCAGAGCGGTCGTTCCCAACCCGCCCGGCGGCGCAAACGATACGGTTGGCCGCATCGTGATTCGAAAAATGTCGGAGGCCCTCGGGCAGCAGATCGTCGTCGACAACCGGGGCGGCGCGGGCGGTGCGATCGGCGCGGAAATTGCAGCGAGGGCGACGCCCGACGGCTATACCGTGCTGGTGGCGACGTTTGCCACGCACACGATGGTGCCGCACCTGCAGAAGAAGATTGCCTACGACCCTCTGCGCGATTTCGAGCCGATCGCACTATTCGTCGTGCAGTACGCGCTGCTGACGGCATCGCCGGGCTTTCCGCCGAATACCGTCAAGGAGCTCGTTGCGTATGGCAAGTCGCGGCCGGGCCAGATCAACTACGGGAGCGCCGGTCCCGGCTCCACGAGCGATTTCATGGGGCGCATGTTCGCCAGGGTCGCCGGCATCGAGCTGACCATCGTCCCGTACAAGGGCGGCGGCCTCATTCCTCCCGCCCTGATTCAGGGCGAGGTCCAGTTCAACTTCGGTCCCATTCCGGCGATGGCATCGCACGTGCGCGCGGGGCGTCTGAAAGGAATCGCCGTGAGCGGTCCGAAGCGCTCGCTGGCGTTGCCGGATCTGCCCACGGTTGCCGAATCGGGCCTGCCCGATTTCTCCGCCGCGGCGTGGGTTGGCCTTGCGGCACCGAAGGGGACGCCGCGCGACCGCGTCGAGCGCCTGGCTTCGGTGTCCGTGCAAGCGGTGAACAACCCGGAAACGCGCGAACGGCTCGTCCGCACGGGCGCCGACCCCGATCCGAGACCGACAACGGAATTCGGCAAGTTCCTGCGCGAGGAATACGCGCGCTACGGCAAGATCGTGCGCGAGCTGGGGCTCAAGCCGGACTAGGAAGAATCCCCGGCAGGCCAATCACGCCGAAAACGGGCGGCGCTGGTCCTGCGCGATGACGATCAGCGCGCCGCGCGGCGCCGCGAGCGCGTGCGCCATTCCGTCAGGCACGTGCAGCAGGCAGCCCTCGTTGACCGTCATGCGCCCGCCTTCAAGCGCGGCATCGACCATTCCTTCCGCAACGAACGTGAACTGCTCGTTCCCGTGCGCATGGCGCGGGATTGCTGCGCCGGGGGCAAGGCGCAGCACGGCGACGTGAAGTTTCTCGCCCGTGAGGAGCTTGCCGCTGACGCCTTCCGGCAGCGCGAGCGCGGTTGCCGGCGTTACCGTTGCGCTCGCCGGCCCTGACCACGAGTCCGTTTTCGCGAGCATGTCGTAGGCATAGCGCTTGCCCGGCCCGGGCGGAAGGCGTTTTGCCTCCGCGAGCACATCGGCGGTGGTCTGTCTCGGCTCATGCGCACGGCCGCCGAAGCCCGCAAAGCAGTTGGGGCCGTCGTACTTGCCGTCCACGGGTGGACCCGTGATGCCGTGTCGCGTATCCTTGATCGCGAGAAACACGAGGTCTTCATCCGGGCAGGCAAGGCCGGTGTGCACTGCCATGCCCGGCGTGTGCAGGATCATCCCCCTCGACGCGAACACGCGATCGCCCTCGACGTCATTCATCATCATGCCCTGAAGCACGAAGTTGAACTGCTCATTGGGATGGGTATGGGCCTTCGCGCCGGTGCCCCGCGCCTGCGTGCCGAGCGTGCAGGCGATATGGGTGCCCGCGAGCACGGCCCCGACGGTCGACGATTTTCCGCTCTGCAGGGTCGGGCCCGAGAGCAGGCGCCGTGCGGAGACCTTCAGGCTGGTAGCGCCTTCCGGCACCTGATCGAGGGCCTTGAAATCGTAGACGTGCTGCGGGCGGGTTCGTGGCGTCAATGTTGTCATGGCTGTCGATCCGGCTTATTGGAGAAACGGACGGCGTGCGGCGATGTTAGCGCCCGTGTTTGACAGTGTCCAATCGCACAGGCAAGGTGCACGCCGCAACGCCGGCACGCCTCTACAATGACGAAATGCAGCCCGCCCCGTACTCCGAGCTTACCCCCGATTGCGTCCTCGACTCCCTCGCGAGCGTCGGCCTGACGCCCGATGGACGCCTGCTTGCGCTCAACAGCTACGAGAACCGCGTCTACCAGATGTGGATGGAGGAGGGGCCTCCGCTCGTGGCGAAGTTCTATCGCCCCGAGCGCTGGAGCGATGCCCAGATCCAGGAGGAGCATGAATTTGCAGGCGAGCTTGCCGAGCGCGAGATTCCGATCGTCGCGCCCATCGCGGTCGCGGGCCGAACGCTGCACGAGCACGGCGGTTTCCGCTTTGCCGTGTATCCTCGCCGCGGCGGGCGCCCGCCGGAGCTCGAGGATCGCAGGACGCTCGAGTGGATCGGGCGCTTCATCTCGCGCATCCACGCCGTCGGAGCGACACGGCCCTTCCTCGAGCGGCCGGCACTCGACATCGAAAGCCACGGCGTCGAGCCACGTGACTGGCTGCTGGCGAGCGGCCTGGTTCCCGCGGATATTCTCGAAGCCTGGAAGAGCGCGACCGCGCTCGCGCTCGACGGCGTGCGCCGATGCTACGATCGTTCAGGACGCGTCGGGGCGCTGCGGCTCCATGGCGATTGCCATAGCGGAAATATCCTTTGGACCGACGACGGTCCCCATTTCGTGGATCTCGACGACGCGCGCACGGGACCTGCAGTGCAGGATCTGTGGATGCTGCTGTCAGGGGATCCTGCGTCGATGGCGCAACAGCTGCGCGACGTGCTTGCGGGCTACGAGGACTTCTGCGAGTTCGACCGGCGCGAGCTTCATCTGATCGAGGCGCTGCGCACGCTCCGGCTCATCCACTATTCGGCCTGGATCGCGCGGCGCTGGGACGACCCGGCATTTCCGGCGGCGTTTACGTGGTTCGGCACGCAGCGCTACTGGCAGGACCGGGTCCTCGAGCTGAAGGAGCAGATCAGCGCGATGGACGAGCGCCCGCT
>DASPGR010000221.1:0-6177 GCA_035620515.1 Burkholderiales bacterium
CGGCGATCCCCCCGAGGCGTACGAGCGCCTGCTTCACGACTGCATGCTCGGCGACCAGATGCTTTTCGTCCGCACCGACGCCGTCGAAGCCTCCTGGTCGCTGGTGACGAGCGTGCTCGAGGTGTGGGACCGTGGCGCGCAATGCGAGCGCTGCATGCTCGATACCTACCCCGCAGGCTCCTGGGGCCCGCCGGCCGCGGATGTGCTCCTCGCGGCCGATGGACGCGAGTGGCGCACGCCCCTGGAGGAGAATAACGCCTGAGCTCCTGCGGCGCCTGCCCATGACGGCAACCCTGCAGCGCTTCGCAACCGTCGGCGAGCTCGTCGCCGACGCCGCCGCGCGCTACTGCGATGCGGCCCGCGCCGGCGTCGCCGCAAGCGGGCGTTTCTGCGTCGTATTCCCCGGAGGCAGGACACCGATGCCGCTCTTCGCCGCGCTGCGCTCGACGCCCTGGGTCGAGAAGGCCCCCTGGCGCGACACTCATTTCTTCTGGAGCGATGAGCGTTGCGTGCCGGCAGACCACCCCGACAGCAATTACGGACTCGCGCACCGCGAGCTACTCTCGCAAGTGCCGATACCGGCCGGCCACGTGCACCGCGCTCCCACCGAGATCGGCTCCGCGGAGCAGGCGGCTCTCGCGTGGGAGCACGCGCTGCGCGAGTTTTTCGGCGCCCCGGCCGGCACGGCGGTCTTTCCGGAATTCGACCTCGTGATACTCGGCGTGGGCGCCGACGGTCATACTGCGTCGCTTTTCCCCGGCGCGCCCGCGCTCAACGTCTCGGGGCGCTGGGTGGCCGCAACGGCCCCGATCGGCACGCCTCCCGTGCCGCGCTTGACGCTCACGCTGCCTGTGTTCAATCATGCGCGTGAGGTACTGTTTCTCGCCGCAGGCCCGGACAAGCGCAAGATCGTGGATTCGGCCGTGGCCGGGGCCGATGTCCCGGCCTCGAGAATCCACCCGCGCCGGGACCCGGTCTGGCTTTACACGGAATCGCCCCTCAACTCCTGAAACACTGACTGATCGGATTCGCTCCGCGTCCCGCGCTCCGGCGCAGGCGCCGGAGATCCATTGCCCCGCACCCATGAGCGACACCATCCGCGTAGCCGGCGCCCGCCAGAATAACCTCAAGAACCTCACCCTCGAGCTGCCGACGAACGAGCTCATCGTGGTGACCGGAGTATCCGGGTCGGGCAAGTCCTCGCTCGTCTTCGATACGCTCTACGCCGAAGGGCAGCGCCGCTACGTCGAGACCTTCTCGCCCTACGCGCGGCAGTTCCTCGACCGCATGGACAAGCCGCAGGTCGATGCGATCGAGGGCATCCCGCCCGCGATCGCCATCGACCAGACCAACCCGGTGCGGACCTCGCGCTCGACCGTGGGCACGATGACGGAGTTGAATGACCACCTGAAGCTCCTTTTCGCGCGCGCGGCGCACCTCTACTGCCGCGGTTGCGGGCGCCGTGTCGCGCGCGACACGCCCGACACGATCTGCGCGGATCTCCTGACGCGTGCACATGAAGTGGCGAATCCGCGCCTCGCCATCACCTTCCCGGTGCCGGTGCCGAAGAATTTTTCCGTCGAGGAGGTGAAGGAGCTGCTTCAGCGCCAGGGCTATACCCGCTTTCACGCGGAGGGCGGGGATTTTCTCGAGGTGATTCAGGACAGGTTCCGCGCGAGCCCGGACGAACGAGCTCGCATCATTGAAGCGCTCGAGGCCGCGCTACGCATCGGCCAGGGCCGTGTCAACATCTATCCGGCATTGAACAGCGGTGACACTCATCACTCATCACCCATCACCCATCACGCAGCATGGAAGTATTCGACGGACCTGCACTGCGCCGACTGCGACATCCACTACCAGGATCCCACGCCGAGCTTCTTCTCGTTCAATTCCCCGGCCGGTGCCTGCGAGGCCTGTCGCGGATTCGGCCGTGTGATCGGCGTTGATTACGGCCTCGTGATCCCTGACGAGGGAAAGAGCCTGCGCGGCGGAGCAATCCGCCCATGGCAAACCGAGTCCTACCGCGGCTGGAACGACGATCTCATTCAATACGCGCGCAAGCGCGGGGTGCCGATCGACACGCCCTGGCGCGAACTGACGCAGGCGCAGCGGGGCTGGGTGCTGGGAGGTGACGAGGGCTGGGTGAGCTGGCGCAAGTCGTGGCCCGGGAAATGGTATGGCGTCACGCGCTTTTTCAAGTGGCTCGAAACCAAAGCCTACAAGATGCACATCCGGGTGCTCCTCTCCCGTTATCGCGCCTACACCGAGTGCGAGGCCTGCAACGGCGCGCGCCTCAAGACCGATGCGCTCGCCTGGCGGCTTGGAACCCGGGAAAACGCCGACAGTTTGCTCGCGCCCGAAGCGCGGTTTCTGGCCAAGGGCATGGGATTTTCGGCCGACCTGCTCGCGCGCCTGCCCGGGCTCACGGTACACGACCTCGTCCTGCTGCCGATCGAGCGCTGCCGGGCATTTTTCGAAAGGGTCACGCTGCCCGCCCCGCTCGATGAGGCAACGGAGATCGTTCTCGGAGAGATCCGCTCGCGCCTGCGTTATCTCGTCGAGGTGGGTCTTGGCTACCTCACGCTCGACCGGCAGTCGCGCACGCTGTCGGGCGGCGAAGTGCAGCGCATCAACCTCACGACCGCGCTCGGCACGTCGCTCGTCAACACGCTTTTCGTGCTCGATGAGCCCTCGATCGGCCTGCACCCGCGCGATATGGGACGCGTCATCGGGGTGATGAAGCGCCTGCGCGGCGCCGCCAACACGCTGGTGGTGGTGGAGCACGAGCCGCAGATCATGTTCGCCGCCGACCGCATACTCGACCTCGGCCCCGGTCCGGGCGAGCGCGGCGGCGAGGTGGTCTTCTTCGGGACGCCTCGCGCCCTGCGCGATGCAAAGGGTTCACTCACGGGTGCGTACTTGTCGGGACGCAAGCGCGCCGACGCCGGCATGCCGTCACGCGGGCCCCGCCGGATCGGCGCGCGGCTGCAGATCTACGGAGCGGCCGAGCACAATCTCAAAAACCTCGATGTGACGATCCCGCTCGAGCGCCTTGTATGCGTGACCGGCGTGTCGGGCTCGGGCAAGTCCACCCTCGTACAGGACGTGCTCTACGCCGCGCTGCTGAAAGCCAAGGGCAAGCCGACCGAGGCGCCCGGCAGGCATCGGGCGCTCAAAGGCCACGGGGGCGTGGCGGAAGTGGTGATGGTCGACCAGTCCCCGATCGGCCGCACGACGCGCTCGAATCCGGCGAGCTATGTCGGAGCGTTCGATGCGATACGCAAGCTCTTCACAGCACTGCCGCTCGCGCTCGAGCGCCGCTACACCGCGGGCACGTTCAGCTTCAATTCGGGCAACGGGCGCTGCCCGACCTGCGGCGGCAACGGCTTCGAGCACATCGAGATGCAGTTTCTCTCGGATGTCTACCTGCGCTGCCCGGACTGCGACGGCAGGCGCTACCGCCCGGAGGTGCTCGAGGTCGTCTACGAAGGCAAGAGTATCGCCGATGTGCTCGACATGACGGTGTCCGAGGCGCTGCAGTTCTTCAGCGGGGAGCCGGAGGTTGGGCGGGCACTCGGGCCTTTGATCGACGTGGGTCTCGACTATCTCCGCCTCGGGCAGCCCGTGCCGACGCTCTCCGGCGGCGAGGCGCAGCGCCTGAAGCTCGCCGGCCATCTCGCCGAAGCCGCCTCGCGGCGCTCACGCTCATCACCCGTCACCCATCACCCATCACTGTTCTTGTTTGACGAGCCGACCACCGGCCTCCATTTCGATGATGTCGCAAAGCTGCTGCGTGCGTTCCGCAAGCTGCTTGCAGCGGGACATTCGCTCGTAGTCATCGAGCACAACCTCGACGTAATCTCCGCCGCCGACTGGATCATCGATCTAGGGCCCGAGGGCGGCGACGCCGGCGGCGAGCTCGTCGCCGCCGGCCCGCCCTCCGAGATCATGGCCGCGCCGCGCTCCCACACCGGCCAGGCCCTGCGCGAATACAAAGCGTCGCTCGCCCCTCGAGCCGTCCTGACTGCAGAGGAAGCCGGTGCGGACGCGCCGTCGACCCATCACCCATCACCCATCACCCATCACTCGATCCAGGTGCACAACGCGCGCGAGCACAACCTCAAGAACATCGATGTGGCGATTCCGCGCAACCGTTTCACGGTCGTCACCGGCGTCTCGGGCTCGGGCAAGTCCACGCTCGCCTTTGACATCGTGTTCGCCGAGGGCCAGCGCCGCTACCTCGAGTCTCTCAATGCCTATGCACGGCAGTTCGTCGAGCCCGCCACGCGTCCCGACGTCGACGCGATCTACGGCATCCCGCCGACTGTCGCCATCGAGCAGCGCACGAGCCGCGGCGGGCGCAAGTCCACGGTGGGCACGCTGACGGAGATCCACCATTTCCTGCGCCTGCTCTTCGTCAAGCTCGGCGTGCAGCACTGCCCGCAGTGCGAGGTCCCGATCGAGCCGCAGAGCCTCGACTCGATCACCTCGCGCATCCTGCGCGAGCATCGCGGCTCGCGCGTTGGCGTGCTCGCCCCCCTCGTCGTGAACCGCAAGGGCTACTACACCGATCTCGCGAAGTGGGCGCGCGGCAAGGGCTACACGCATCTTCGCGTCGACGGCGCGTTTCTCCCGACCGACGCCTGGCCCAGGCTCTCGCGCTTCCAGGAGCACGCGATCGAGCTGCCGGTCGCCGATGTGCGCGCAACCCCGGAACACGAGGCGGCAGTGCGCGCGGCGGTCGCGAGGGCGCTGGAATTCGGAAACGGAGTCGCGCACGTGCTTGCGCCCCTCGATGCACTCGAGCGCGCGATGGAGAAACGCGATCCCGCGCTGGCCGTGATGACGGAAACGGTCTTCTCCGCCAAGCGCGCCTGCCCTTCCTGCGGCATGAGCTTTCCCGAGCTCGATCCCCGGCTCTTTTCCTACAACTCGAAGCACGGCTGGTGCGCGAGCTGCTACGGCACGGGGACGAAGCTCTCGGGCTTCGACGCGGAGCAAAGCGGCGAGGAAATCTGGTGGAACGAGTGGTACGAGGGCGAAGAGAACGCGTGCGGGTCCTGCGGGGGCAGGCGGCTCAATCCGACGGCGCTCGCCGTGCTCTTTCAGGGGCGCTCGATCGCGGAGTACTCTGAATTGCCCATCGCGCACATGGAAGAGCTCGTGCGGACCCTGCGCCTTGCGGGGCGCGAAGCTGAAATTGCGCGCGACATCATCGCCGAGCTGCGCAGCAGGCTTGCGTTCCTGCGCGATGTTGGCCTCTCCTATCTTGCGCTCGATCGCGCCGCGCCTACGCTCTCCGGCGGCGAAGCGCAGCGCATCCGGCTTGCATCTCAGCTCGGCTCCAATCTGCGAGGAGTGTGCTACGTGCTCGACGAGCCCACGATCGGTCTTCACCCGCGCGACAACCGCATCCTGCTCGAGACGCTCGCGCGGCTGGAAGCCAAGGGCAACACGCTTGTCGTGGTCGAGCACGACGAGGAGACGATCCGGCGCGCGGGCCACGTGATCGATCTCGGCCCGGGCGCCGGTCACCGCGGGGGCGAGCTCGTCGCGGCGGGCAGCGCCGATGATCTTGTGAGGACGCCGGCATCGGTGACGGGCCGTTTTCTCGCGCGGCCCCTGCTGCATCCCTTTGCCGCGCGGCGCCCGGTATCAACTACGACGGCAGCGATCACGGTCCAGGGAGCGAGGCTGCATAACCTCAAGGATCTCGACTTCCGCATTCCGCTCGGACGTTTGACCGTCGTGACCGGAGTCTCCGGATCAGGCAAATCCACCCTGGCACGGGATGTCGTTTACGAAAACCTGCGGCGCCTCCTTGCCGATCGCCGCCCGGGGGCTCGGCGGAAACGGGGCTCATCGCCCATTGCCCATCACCCGTCACGGGTCCTGAGCGGCTGTCGGGTCATCCGCGGCAGCGAAGCGATGGGCCGGGTGCTGGAAGTCGACCAGACTCCGATCGGCAAGACGCCGCGCTCGTGCCCCGCGACCTACGTCGGGTTCTGGGACCAGGTACGCCGGCTTTACGCGGAGGTGACCGAATCGCGCATGCGCGGCTATACGCCGAGCCGTTTCTCGTTCAATACGCCCGGGGGACGCTGTGAAGCGTGTGAAGGCCAGGGGCTGAAGCGCATCGAGATGAGTTTTCTGCCGGACGTCAAGGTGACCTGC
>DASPGR010000222.1:0-7494 GCA_035620515.1 Burkholderiales bacterium
GCCCGACGGCACGGTGAAGCTCGGCTTCCGCGCGCATTATCCCCAGCTCGAGACCAAACTCACGGTGCGCGGCCGCGACATGGATGATGTCCGCAGGAAACTTGCCCCGGTCGAGCAGGAGGTGCGCAAGCGCCTCGGCAACTTCATCCTCGCCGAGGACGGCAGCACGCTCGAAGGCGTGGTGCTCGATGCGCTGGAGAGTATTGGAGGGACACTTGCCGTCGTCGAGATGTTCACCAGCGGGCAGATTGCCGCGCGCATCGCGCACCTTCCGGGCGCGGAACGGGTATTCCGCCGCGGCGTCGTGGCGCGCGATCTGGGCGAAGCGTGCGCTGCGGTGGGGATTGATCCCGGATCGTTTCCCGAAGGCATTACGCGCGAGACGGCGGAGGCGGTGGCGCGCGCTGCGCAGCGCTACACCGGCGCGACCCACGCGCTTGCCGTTCTGATCGACATCGATGAAGGCGCGGACCGGCTCGAGTTCGGCGGCACCATCTGTATCGCGATCGCAACCGCGGAGAACATCGCCTCCCGCCGCAGCCGCGTGGTCGGCGGGCGCGACTGGGTTCGTCTCGGGGCAACCGAGATGGGCTTGGACTGCCTGCGGCGCTACCTCAAGGGCCTGCCGGTCTCTGAGCGCATCGACTTCGAGAAAGTCGAGTCTGACCCCGGTCGACCCCGTTAGTCGCACGCTGGCGGGCGGACTGCGGGCGTAATAGACTGTTCGCCCGGTCGAGCGTGCCCGCGACGACTACCTGTTCCCGTGATCGAGGGGGAAGCGCAATCTCACCGACGCCATGGAACCCGATTCCCGAGACCAAGAACTAGGCGAGGCTCTCGAGCAGCAGCGCGTCACCAGCGAGATCCTTCGGGCTATCGCCAACTCGTCGACCGATCCGGGGCCGATCTTCGAGACCATCGTCACCAGTGCCACCCGGCTGTGCGAGGCGAATTTCGCCTTCGTGATGCTGAACGAGGGCGGGCGGCTGGTCCTGGCGGCCCGCACTGACTGCACGCCCGAGTTCGCTGCGTTCCTTCAGGGCGGCAAACCCCCCAACCGCGCGACGACCACGGGCCGGGCGGCGCTCGAGCGCCGGCCGGTGCAGGTACTCGACTTTCTGGCTGAGCCGGGCACTCTGGTTACGGAGGCGCATCGAGCCGAGAACGTCCGGACGGTGCTTGCGGTTCCCATGTGCGGGGGAGACCGGCTGCTTGGCGTCATGTCCGTCTGGCGGCGCGAGGTCCGGGCTTTCTCGGAGCGGCAGATTCAGCTGCTCGAAACCTTTGCCAATCAGGCGGTCATCGCGCTCGAGAACGTGCGGCTTTTCCAGGAGACGCAGGGGCGGAACCGCGAACTTGCGGAGGCGCTCGAGCAGCAGACCGCCACCAGCGAAGTGCTCAAGCTCATCAGCCGTTCAACATTCGACCTTGAACCGGTGCTGCGAAGCCTCGTTGAGTACGCCACGAAGCTCTGCGCCGCCGAGCAGGGGTTCATCTTCCGTCGCGACGAGGACGGATACCGGATGGCCGTTGCCTATCACGTCCCGGCGGATTTCAGGGAATGGCGGCAGGTTGACGCAATTCAGCCTGGCGATGGCACGATGGTCGGGCGCGTAGCCCTGGAGGGACGCACGATCCAGATAGTGGATACGCAGAACGATGCTGACTGGCTCGCGGCGCACCGGGACGCGCCTGGGATAGACGGCGTTCGCACGTTGCTGGGCGTTCCCATGCTGCGCGAGAACGTCCCGATCGGCGTCATCGCTTTGTGGCGCACGGCGGTCCAGCCCTTCACCGACAAGCAGATCGAGCTGATCACCACTTTTGCTGACCAGGCCGTAATCGCGATCGAGAACGTGCGGCTGTTCCGCGAGCTCGAGACGCGAAACAAAGACATTGCGGAGGCGCTCGAGAAGCAGACCGCGACCGCGGAAATCCTTCGGGCGATCAGCGCCTCGCCGACCGATCCGCAGCCGGTGTTCGAAGCCATCGTGCGCAATGCCGTCGCCTTGTGCGGAAGCTTGTTCGCCAATGTCTTCCGCTACGACGGCGAGCTTCTGCATTACGCCGCCAGCCACAACACCGGACCGGGCTACGTCGAGCTGCTGCGGGAGAAATACCCCATGCGGCCCGACATGTCGCAGGTTTCCGGGAGGGTCTTGCTCAGCAAATTGGTCGTCCGGCTCGAGGACGCGCGCTCCGATCCGAACTACGATCAGCGATTCCCGACGGCCATGGGCTGGCGGCGGATGCTCGGCGTGCCGATGCTGCGGGACGGCAAGCCGCTCGGGGCCATCGTAGTGGGCTGGGCCGACGCCGGACCGATTCCCAAGGCGCAGGAGGAGCTGCTTTGCACGTTTGCGGACCAGGCGGTGATCGCGATCGAGAACGTACGTCTGTTCCGGGAGCTCGAAGCCCGCAATGAAGAGGTGACGGAGGCACTACAGCAACAGACCGCGACAAGCGAGGTGCTGCGGGTGATCTCGAGCTCGCCGACGGACGTCCAGCCAGTGTTCGAGATGATCGCCAAGAATGCCGTGACGCTGTGCGACGGGCAATTCAGCGGGGTGTTCACGTTCGACGGCGAGCTCGTCCGCCTGCTCGCCTTCCAGAACCTTACGACCCAGGGCGCAGAGGTTTATCGGCAGGCCTTTCCGCGCCCCGCCGCCCGGGACAGTGCGATCGGCCGCGCAATTGTGGATCGGGCGATCGTGCAAATCCCCGACGTACTGGAAGATCCGGAGTACGAGCTGAGAGACTTGGCCCGGGCGGGCACAATGAGGTGCATTATCGCGGTGCCGATGTTGCGCGATGGCAATCCGATCGGGGGGATCGTGGTATGGAGATCGCGCCCGGAGCTCTTCACCCAGCACCAGGTCCAGCTCGTCGCCACCTTCGCCGACCAGGCGGTCATCGCGATCGAGAACGTGCGCCTCTTCGGGGAGATTCAGGAGAAGAGCCGCCAACTGGAGCTCGCTAACACGTACAAGTCGCGCTTTCTTGCCGCCGCGAGCCACGATCTGCGGCAGCCGCTGCACGCCCTGAATCTCTTTGTCGCCCAGTTGCACGGCGAGCCCGATCCGGCGGAGCGCCGGCGCCTGGTCGGAAGGATCGATGCCGCTATCAGCTCGATGAACGAGCTGTTCAACGCGCTCCTTGATATGTCGAAGCTCGATGCGGGTGTGCTCGAGGTCAACGTGACGGACTTTCCCGTCGAGCGCCTGCTCAAGCAGATGGAGACGACGTTTGCTGAAGCAGCCCGGGAGAAGGGGTTGCAGCTGAAGGTGTCATCGAGCCGCGCCTGGGTCCACAGCGATTTCATTCTGCTCGAAAGAATCCTGCTCAACCTGGTATCCAACGCGGTGCGCTACACGGCGAACGGCGGAATCGTGATCGGTTGTCACCGTCACGGCGACCGGCTGCGGCTCGACGTCGAGGACAGCGGCACGGGAATTCCCGAGGATCAGCAGCGCAACATATTTCGCGAGTTCTACCAACTCCCGGGTCCCGAGGAGGGCCGGCGCGGAGGGCTCGGGCTGGGGCTTGCGATCGTCGACCGGCTTTGCCGGCTCCTTGACCATCCTGTCGAGGTCGCATCGACGCCCGGGAAAGGCTCGCGCTTCTCGGTTTCGGTGCCACTCGTTGTGGAGCAGCCCGGGCTCACCGAGCCTGCCACTTCTACCGCGCCGATCGCCGATCCATTGGCCGGCAAGCTGATTGTCGTCATCGACGATGACGCGCTTGTTCTGGACGCCATGCGCGGGATGCTGCGCAGGTGGGGCTGCAGCGTCGTGACCGAGCAGTCGGAAACGGCCGCGCTCGAGCGGCTCACCGGGCTTCAGCGGAAGCCGGACCTGATCATCTCGGATTACCGGCTCGCGAAAGGGAGGACGGGCATCGAGGCGATCGAGCGCTTGCGCGGCGCCCTGGGCGAGACGATCCCGGCGTTCCTCATGAGTGGCGATACCGCGCCCGGGCGCCTGCGCGACGCCAGCGCGGGCGGCTACCACCTGCTGCACAAACCGGTTCCACCGATGACGTTGCGGGCGATGCTCAATCGCCTGCTGAAACCCCGGAGCGACGGCGCTCCGTTGCACGCCGCAATTCGCGAGGCTAACCGGCGCCCTTCTCGTGGCGGGGCGCGAGACCGAGCGCGCCAGCCGCGATGACCGCCTCAGTGCGGTTGGCTGCTTTCAGGGCCCTGAGAATCGCGGTGACATGATTCTTCACCGTCGGCTCGGCAAGATCGAGCGCACGGCAGATCGCCTTGTTGCTCCGGCCCTGCATCATCAGGGCGAGGACATCGAGCTGCCGCCCGGTGAGGCCGAGATCGGCGGCTGAGACACGCCGCCCGGACGGCGCTTCCGGCGAGCGCGCCGGTGCCGGCTCCTGCCGCACGAGTATTTCCGGCGGGATGTACATGCCTCCCGAGAAGATGAGCTTGAATGCGCCCAGCATGACTTCGCGCTCGGAGGACTTGGGGATGAATCCGAGCGCGCCCAGCTCGAGCGCCCTGGCGACGCTTTCCCGGTCGTGGCGGGCGGAGAGCACCACCACCGAGACAGCCGGATAACGCTCGCGCAGATCCGCAAGGATGTCCGAGCCGTCCCGATCGGGCAGGTTGAGATCCAGCAGAACCAGATCGAACCCCTTGCCCTGCTCGATCTGCTGCGATGCCTGGCGCCAGTTGGCCGCCTCGACGACCGTCGCATCGCCTTTCAGCTCCTTCAGGACGCCGCGCAACGCCTCACGAATAAGTGCGTGATCGTCGATTATCAGGATCTTCAAGCGAGGCCCCGTCCCATCGGCCGCAACAAGAATACTTCAGTACTAGTACCAATGCACCTGCCGGGCGCAGCAACGCCCGGCGCGGATCTCCTTGATCGAGAACGATTCCCCGTGCGGGGCACGGATTGCTGCGACTAAAGGCGCAATACGTCTGCCTGATTCAGTACGGCGTGCATCGCGGCCATGCTGTGCACGTCGCGCAAACCATCGTCGCGGCGGATTCTGGGGGAGTGTGATCTCACTATCGATGTGATCCTGTCAAGGAGACTGCAAATGAAAACGTCCTGTGCAAAACTCATCAAGTTGATGCCCTTCATCGTTGGGTTGCTTGGTGCTTCGTATGTTCACGCGCAACAGCCTCCTGCGGCTGCGCGCGACTTCAAATGGGTCAACGCGCCGGCCTCCCTGCCGGAAGGCGCAAAAATGGCGATGCTCCAAGGCGACCTCGCCAAGCCCGGCGCCTTCTCGTTCCAGCTCAAGCTTCCGGCGGGCTATCAACTGAAGCCGCAATCGAGCCCGGCGATCAACCGCCTGTTCGTGATCTCTGGTGCCTTGAACTTCGGCACCGGCGAAAAGTTCGATAGCGCGCGGACGGTGCCTCTGTATAGCGGCTATGCGCACTGGCCGAGCAACGGCTCGTATTTTGCTTTCACAAAGGAAGAAACCGTCGTTGAGATCGAAGGTGTCGGGCCCTGGGTCGTCAACTACGTGAACGCAGCCGATGATCCGTCGGCGAAAAGGCGAGTGAGCAGCGCCGCGGTCCGGTGAGCGTTTCATGAACGACTGAACCTGGTCCGGGTCTCGGGCGCCGCGTCGTGATCCGGCGCGGCCCCGAAGCCCGGCCCGACCCGACGAGGGAGGCAAGGACATGGAAACCCTGCTGACAGCGATCGTAACCTGGCTTTCGATCGGTTTCGGTCTGCCGGCGAACTACGACCATCCCCGGATCGAGTTCGTCTCGCCGGCGAAAATGAGCGCCGTGCAGTTTCGGGGAGAGGCGGCGGCACATTCGGCCGCGCAATCGGGCGAAACATCGGCTCCCGCACGCCCCGCATTGCTGCGGGACGTCGAGGCCCTCTACGACGACGCGACCCGCACGATTTATCTGCCCGAGGGATGGACCGGCAAGACGCCTGCGGAAGTCTCAGTGCTGGTGCACGAGATGGTTCATCACCTTCAGAACAGGGGCGGGTTGAAATACGAATGTCCGCAGGCGCGCGAGAAGCTCGCCTACACCGCGCAGAATCAATGGCTCGCCCGCTTCGGCCGAACCCTCATCGACGAGTTCAGGCTCAATGCGCTGACCGTGCTGGTGCGGACGAACTGCATGCACTGATTAGGTGAACCGTGAATCGTGAATCGAGTTGTCCTGACGGTTCAATTATGATCCCGGTTCTCTCGGCGGTTCAGTTCTTGCGGTCGTCACTATTCAAGCGATTGATCCCGATTGGCGCAGGGCAGCGATTTCCGCGGCGCTGTAGCCGACCGATGCGAGCACCTCGTCAGTGTGCTCGCCCACGCGCGCCGGGGGGCGCTCAATCGAGGGACCGTCGTGGGCGAACTTGAACGCGGCGAGCGGAACCGTGACCGGCTTTTCCACGCCGGGAACGTTCTCGTGCCGGTGAAGTACGGCGCGGTACGTGAGCTGTGGGTCTTTCAGTGCCTCGGGCAGCTCCCGCACACGGGCCGCCGGCACGTGCTTTGACTGCAGATAGTTCTCCCACTCGTCCGCTCTCTTCTCGCGGATCTTTTTCGCGATCACCGCGTACTTCTCCTCCCACCGGGCATTTCGCTCATCAATGCTGGTGCGCTCCGCTTCCTCGGGCTCGCCGATCGCCGTGTAGAAGCGGCGGTGCTGGCGCCGGTTGGAGGCCGCGATCTGCAGCAGGGTGTCCTTCGCCTCGTGCATGGAATTCTCCGCATAGCGCATCCGGTTTCCCGCGCGCTTGCCGTGACGGCCGGTGTGGAGGTGATCGGTGATGTGCGAGGCCTGCAGGATCATCGCGACATCGAGCATCGCCATATCGATGTACTGGCCCTTGCCCGTGCGCAGGCACTGGTAGAGCGCCGCCGATACGGCGAAAGCGCCCATGGGGCCCGTCGCATAGTCGATCACCGGAGCGCCCGCCTTGATCGGCCCGCTTTCTTCGGTCCCGGTCGCGGCCGTGATGCCGGAGGTTGCCTGGATCGCATGGTCGTAGGCCGTTTGCTGGCCTCGCGGCCCGTCCTGGCCGAATGCCGTCATCGACGCGTAGACGAGCTTGGGCTTCAGGCGCGAGAGCTCTTCGTAGCCCAGCCCCAGCGCCTTGAACGCGCCGGGCCGGTAGTTCTCGATGAAGACGTCCGCCCAATCCACGACGAGCTTCCTGAGAGCCGCGCGGCCGCCCTCGGTCTTGAGGTTGAGCGCGATCGAGCGCTTGTTCGAGCCCTGCGTGAGAAAGCTCGTGCCCATGCGCGCCTTGTTGAGCGCAATGTCGCCGCCCGTCTCGCGGCTCTGGTCGGGTTCGTTCGGGTCCTCGACCTTGATGACGTCGGCGCCGAGAAGGGCGAGCTGATAGGCCGTGAAAGGACCGGCAAGAACGTGGGTGCAGTCGAGAATCTTCACTCCTTCAAACGGCCGCATGCTTTTCTCCGTGAATCGTGAAAGGACGTCTTGGCGAGCTTGGCGGTTAAATTGTTCTTCGTCTTGTAGCGTTTGTCATCTGG
>DASPGR010000223.1:0-5660 GCA_035620515.1 Burkholderiales bacterium
GCGCTGGCGGTCAATATCTCGGGGCGCTCGTTCAACGAGCCGATGCTGCCTCAATACATCGCGGAGCTGCTGAAACAGCACGGCGTCGCGCCGCGCCGGTTGCTGGTCGAACTCACGGAAACATCGGCGGTATCGGATCTCCATGACGCGCAGCGTTTCATCGAGGCGCTGCGCCAGACCGGGTGCGGCGTGAGCCTCGACGATTTCGGCACGGGCTTCTCCTCCTTCGCCTACTTGAAGCACCTCCAGGTCGATTCGGTCAAGATCGACGGGCTCTTCATCCGGAACCTGCCGAACGACGCCGACAACCAGCTCTTCGTCAAGGCCATGGTCACGGTGGCGCGCGGCCTGCACAAGACAACCATTGCCGAGTGCGTCGAGGATGAGGAGACGCTGGCGACGCTCCGGAATTTCGGGGTCGATTGCGTGCAGGGCTACTACCTCGAGCGCCCGGGCTCGGACCATCCCTTGCTCGCCGGAACTTCCCGCTTAAAAAACACGGAGATGGAAGCGGAATTTACTTCGCCAAAGCGGCGCCGTAACATTTCCTTAACCAAACCGTAGCGCCTCTGTAGTACTCTGCCAAGCCACCCATGCCCCGAATGGTCCAGTGCGTGAAGCTCGGGCGCGAGGCCGAAGGGCTCGACTTTCCGCCGTACCCGGGCGAGCTCGGCAAGCGCATTTACGAGGCCGTCTCGAAAGAGGCATGGAAGCAGTGGCTCGAGCTGCAGAAGATGCTGGTCAATGAAAACCGGCTCAACCTGGCCGACAAGAAGGCGCGCGACTACCTCGCACAGCAGATGGAGAAGCATTTTTTCGGCGGCGGGTCGGACAGGGCCGCCGGATACGTTCCACCAACCACCAAGCCGTAACCGCAATCAACCACCGAACCACGGACGAGGCCACGGGCTGAGCACCGCGCTGCCGACGGCGCGAGGCGCGGCGTCGGGGTGACCGGATGAACAAGCCACGCGATCTCCCCGAGCTCTACGTCAACCGTGAACTCGGGCAACTTGCTTTCAACCGGCGGGTGCTCGCGCAGGCGGAGAACCGCGCGACTCCGCTCCTCGAGCGCCTGCGCTTCCTTTGCATCTTCTCGAGCAACCTCGACGAATTCTTCGAGATCCGGGTTGCCGGGCTGAAGGCCGAGATCGAGGCCGGCTCGCTCGCGATCGGCCCTGATCGCATGCCGGCTGCGCAGGTGTTTGCGCAGGTTGCGAAGGAAGCGCATGACCTCGTCGCGACCCAGTACGGCCTCCTCAACCAGGACATCCTGCCCGGCCTCGCGAACGAGGGCATCCGTTTCCTGCGGCGCGGTGATCTCACGCCGGCGCAGGCCGACTGGGTGCGGGCCTATTTCACGCGCGAGGTCATGCCCGTACTCACGCCCATCGGTCTCGATCCATCGCACCCGTTTCCACGGGTGCTCAACAAGAGCCTCAACTTTGCGGTCGAGCTCGAGGGCAAGGATGCGTTCGGGCGCAACTCCGGGATCGCGATCGTCCAGGCGCCGCGCGTGCTCCCGCGCGTCGTGCGGCTGCCGCGCGAGATCGCGGGCGCCGAGTATGACTACGTGTTCCTCTCCTCCATACTGCACGAGCATGTCGGGGAGCTCTTTGCGGGGATGAAGGTGGTCGACTGCTACCAGTTCCGCGTCACGCGCAACAGCGAGCTCTTCGTCGACGAGGAAGAGGTGAAGGACCTGCGCACCGCGCTGCGCGGGGAGCTGCCGCACCGCCAGTTCGGCGACGAGGTGAGGCTCGAGATCGCCGAGAACTGCTCGCCGCAGATCGCCGACCTCCTGCTTGCGCAGTTCAGCCTGGGCGAGGAGGATCTCTACCGCGTCGACGGCCCGGTGAACCTCGTGCGGCTGATGAACGTGCCGGACGGGGTCGCGCGCCCGGATCTCAAGTACCCGATGTTCCGCCCGGGCCTGCCGGCGCGACTCGAAGGGCACACGGACATGTTCGCCGCGATCCGTGACGGCGACATCCTGCTTTACCATCCGTTCCAGTCGTTCCAGCCGGTCATCGCCTTTCTCGAGCAGGCGGCACGCGACCCCGCGGTGGTCGCCATAAAGATGACGGTCTACCGGACGGGAGCGGAATCCGAGCTGATGGACATCCTTATTACCGCGGCGCGAAGCGGCAAGGAAGTGACGGTCGTGCTCGAGCTCCTCGCCCGCTTCGACGAGGAAGCCAACATCAACTGGGCCCACCGCCTGGAAGAAGTGGGCGCCCATGTTGTCTATGGAGTAGTCGGCCACAAGACACACGCGAAGATGCTGCTCGTCGTCCGGCGCGAGGAGGAGCGTCTGCGCCGCTACGTGCACCTCTCCACCGGCAATTACCATCCCCGCACAACCAAGCTCTACACCGACTTCGGCCTCTTCACCGCCAGCGAGGAAATCGGTGCCGACGTGAACGACGTCTTCGTGCAGCTTACGGGCCTCGGCAAGGCGACCAAGCTGAAGCACCTCTGGCAGTCGCCGTTCACCCTGCACAAGCAGATCCTGCGCTCGATCCAGAACGAGGCGCAGCATGCGGATGGCGGCAGGAAAGGCCGCATCATCGCCAAGATGAATGCGCTGCTCGAGCCGGCAACGATTGCGGCGCTCTACGAGGCGTCCGCTGCCGGCGTCGAGATCGATCTCATCGTGCGCGGCGTGTGCGCGCTCAAACCCGGCATAGAGGGCATGTCGGACAACATCCGCGTGCGCTCGATCGTCGGACGGTTCCTGGAACATTCGCGCATCTTCTATTTTTACAACGACGGCGCGGAGGATGTGCTCCTGTCGAGCGCGGACTGGATGGACCGGAATTTTTTCCGCCGGGTGGAGGTATGCTTCCCGGTGCTCGACGCAAAGCTCAAGCGCCGGATCATCAGCGAGGGGTTGAAGCCCTATCTCGAGGACAACTCGCAGGCGTGGGAGATGGATGCCAACGGCGACTATCACCCGCAGCAGCCGCGGCGCGGGAAGCCGCTGGCTGCGCAAGAGGCGCTCCTCGAGCAGCTCGCGCGAACCCAGGCGCCCTGAACCGGATATCCCGTGCGTTTTCGCGCCTGTGCCGCGCGGCCGTATGAAATAGGTTCATGTCGCCTCACCATCCCGCAACGGAAGTTGAGCTCAAGCTCCGGGTGGCACCCGAAGCGATCCGCCGCCTTACGGCGCACCCGCTCCTCAAAGGCACGGGACGTCCCGTCACGCAGAGGCTGCGCAGCACCTACTACGACACGCCTGCACTCGATCTTCTGCGCCAGGGCATCGCATTGAGAGTCAGGAAGGAAGGCGAGTCCTGGGTTCAGACGGTCAAGGGCGGGGGGACTGTCAAGGCGGGGCTTCATGAGCGGCCCGAATCCGAGGCGCGCGTGAGCGGGCCCGAACCCGATCTCACCCGCATCGAGGACAGCACGCTTGCACGTGCACTGCACCCGCCGCGCATTCGCGACGAGTTGAGGCCCGTATTCGTGACCGATCTGCGGCGCAGCCGCCGGCTGCTCGCGCCGCGGGAAGGAACCACCATCGAGGCCAGCATCGATCAAGGGGTCATCCGGAGCGGGGAGCAGGTGAATCGAGTGTCGGAGCTCGAGCTCGAGCTGAAAGCCGGCGACCGCCGGGAACTCTACGAGCTTGCGCTGAAGCTGCAGCATGACGTGCCGCTCGCGCTCGAGAACCGGTCGAAGGCCGCGCGCGGCTACGCCCTTCATGGCTCGGAGCAGCCGCGGCCGGTGAAAGCGCGGGCCGCGGCGCTCGATGCGGCGATGTCGGTCGGCGAAGCGTTCAAGGAGGTGATGTGGGCAGGACTTGCGCAGCTGCATGCCAACGAAGGCGGGATGCTGACGGGAGCGGATCCCGAGTTCGTGCACCAGATGCGGGTGGCGCTGCGCCGCCTGCGCTCCGCGCTCGGCGTATTCTCGCCGCCGGTCCCCGAAGCTGACACCGCGCCCCTGGCGAAGGAACTGAAGTGGCTCGCTTCATGCCTCGGGCCCGCCCGCGACTGGGATGTCTTTGCCACCGAGACCCTGCCGCCCATCGAGGCGGAATTCGGCGCGCATGGCGAGCTGCGCGCGTTCAGCGTGCGCTGCGGCGAGCTCCGCCGCAGGGCGAATGCAAGAGCGCGCCGCGCCGTGCGCTCGATGCGCTATCAGCGCCTTGTCCTGAGACTCGCGGGCTGGATCGCAGCGGAGGAGTGGCGCGGCGCGGCTCAGGCAACGCCGGGCGATGCGCTTCAGAGACCCGTCATGGAATTCGCCTCGGCCGTACTGGAGAAGCGTTATCAACAGGCGCGAAGGCGCGGGCGCAGGCTCGCCGACCGGTCCCCCGCGGAGCTTCACAGGCTGAGAATCGCGATCAAGAAGTTTCGCTACGCGACCGATTTCTTCGCGAGCCTCTACGAGGGGAAGAGCGCCGGCGAAGCGTTGAAGCGCCTGGGCGATCTGCAGGACATACTTGGGGCGATGAATGATTCCGCAACCGTTGCCGGGCTGATGAAGCAGGGTTTCACGGGAGCGCGGGGCAAGCGCGTCCTCGAGGCGAAGGGCATCCTGCTCGGCTGGAGCCGCGGTCGCGCCGTGACGCTGAAGCGTGAGCTCAAGCGCGCGTGGAAGGCCTTCCGCTCCGCCGAGAAGTTCTGGTAGGCACCGGAACCTTGGATCGATGAACTCCGATTCTCACATCACAGCAACGGGTCACCGGTCACCGGTCACGGGTCACGACTCATGGACCTGATTTTGTGGCGGCACGCGGATGCCGAGGACGGCGTTCCGGATGATCCGCGCAAATTGACGGCAAAGGGCGAGAAGCAGGCGCGCCGTGTGGCGAAATGGCTCTCCGAGCGCGTGCCCGAGGACGCGCTGGTGCTCGTCAGTCCGGCAAGGCGCGCACAACAGACGGCGAAAGCGTTCAGCAAGGACTTCAAGACCTGCCCCGAGGTGGGCACGGGAACGGTTCCCGCCGCCCTGCTCAAGGCGGCAGGATGGCCTGACCGGGACGGCACGGTCATTGTGGTCGGACACCAGCCGGTGGTGGGACAGACCGTCGCGCTCTTGCTGACCGGAGAAGCGGGTGACTGGGCGTTCAGGAAAGGGGCCGTCTGGTGGCTGTCAACCCGCGGGCGCGGGGACGTTGCTGTCCGCGCCGTCGTCTCACCCGATCTGCTTTGACTAGCCCGCGAGCGCGAGCTCGCCGGCTGCTTCGAATTCCTCGAGCTCGGGGATCCTCAACTCGAAGCCGACCGCCTCCCACTCGTGCATTTCCTCGAGCAGTGCCGTCGCTGTCAGGGGATTGCGGCGGAGCCACTCTTTGCCGAGCGAGACGCGGAATTTCTTCCCCTGCCGCTTGACCTGAAGCGAGGACGGCGCGACATCGCTGCGGCTGCGGCAAAAGAGCGCCGCGAGTCGCAGCGAGAGCACCAGATCCCAGCCCACCTCCAGCTCGTCTACCTGTCTCGAGATCTTGTGCAGCGAGCGCCGGTGCGCCTGCACGAGGAGCGACAACCGCGCCTGCTCGTCGCGCGAGAAGCCCGGCATGTCCGCGTTGCCGACGATATAAGCCGAGTGCTTGTGGTAGCCCCCGTACGCGACCGAGATGCCGATCTCGTGCAGCTTTGCAGCCCAGGTGAGGCCTTGCACGGCGGACTCGTCGGGCTCGCCCGAGTCTG
>DASPGR010000224.1:0-4114 GCA_035620515.1 Burkholderiales bacterium
TCAGGCTCCCCCGGACGCGGTGAGCGCCCGCGGGGCCGCCGCTGCCAATGCTTCGCGCACCGAGGAGAAGCACTGGAACACCAGGTTGAAGCGGCTGATCTCGAAAATCTCCTTCACGACCGTATGCAGGTTCGCGACAACGACGGTGCCGCCCTGCTTCCTGGCCTGTTTAGCGGCCAGCATCAGCACCCGCAGCCCGACGCTCGAAATGTAGTCCACGCCCGCGAGGTCGAGCACAAGGCGATCGCCCTCGCGCGTGCACCCTTGCAGAAATGGCGCCAGCAGCAGCCTGAACGCGTCGGACGTATCGTTATCGATGCGGCCCGTCACTTCAAGCACGATTGCGTTGCCGATGCGCCGGTCGGAGATCTTCATGGCCGCGTCTGGGATGGTGGATGGTGACGGGTGCGTTGGTGCCCGCGCGAGCGATCACGCCCGGGCGCCTCGTTGTGTGGCGCACATTATAGGCGGCCCCTCCCGAAAGCGTGAATAGCAGGCGTTCCCGCCTGCGCCGCAGGGTGGTCCGCAAGCCTATGTTTTCTAACCCTCGTTTGGCACAAGCGGCCTCGTCGGGCGCGCAAAGGGTGCTAGAATCCGCGCATTGCGCGCAATCGGATCAGCACATGGAATTCGAGCGGTCTCGCTACAACATGGTCGAGCAGCAGATTCGGACCTGGGAGGTCCTGGATCAGCAGGTCCTCGATCTGTTGTTCAAGATCAAGCGCGAGGACTTCGTGCCGCTCCAGTACCGGTCTCTCGCGTTCGTCGACATGGAAATTCCGCTCGGCTACGGCGAGAAGATGCTGGCGCCCAAGCTGGAGGCCCGACTGGTCCAGGAGCTTGCGATCCAGCCGGGAGATCGAATCCTCGAGGTCGGCACGGGAAGCGGCTACATGACGGCATTGCTCGCGGGTCTTGGCGGCCATCTCGACAGCGTGGAAATCGTCCCGGAGTTTACCGAGTCGGCGGCGGCGAAACTCGCGGCGTATCGCATCACCAACGTCGTGCTGGAAACCGGGGACGCCGCGCGGGGATGGAGCAAGCAGGCGCCCTACGATGCCATCATCCTCACCGGTTCGGTGCCGATACTGCCGGACCCTTTTCAGGAGAGCCTCGCGCCCGGGGGCAGGTTGATTGCCATCGTGGGGGAGCCCCCGGTCATGGAGGCTCAGCTCATCACCCGCGTCGGCGAGCGCGCGTTCAATTCGATCGGTCTCTTCGAAACCTGCATCGCGCCGCTCAAGAACGCGCTGCAGCCCGAGCGCTTCGTTTTCTGACGGTTATGAATCGCAATTTACGAACGAGGGCGGGCGAGTGATGCGAACTCTCAAGTGGGTATCCATTGCGTACGCCCTCGCGTTGTCTCCCGTGGCGGGGGCCGCCGACATTGTCCAGATCTACCGCATGGCGCAGGCCTCCGACGCGCAGTATGCCGCCGCGCGCGCAAGCTGGGCCGCGAGCCAGGAGCGGCTGCCGCAGGGACGCGCAGGATTGCTGCCGTCGGTCTCGGTTTCGGCCTTCACCCAGTCGAACGACCGGGAAGTTGATTTTCGCGACGGCTCGTCGGTTCGCAATACCTTCAATACCAATTCGGCGAGCGTCTCGCTCTCGCAGCCGCTCTACCGGCCGCAGAATTTCCAGGTGTTCGAGCAGGCCAAGACGCAGGTCGAGCAGGCGGATGTGGTCCTCGCGCAGGCGTCGCAGGACCTGATCCTGCGCGTCTCCCAGGCCTACTTCGACGTGCTGCTCGCGCAGGACACGGTGGCCTTCGCCGAGGACCAGCTGAAGGCCATCGGTCAGCAGCTCGAGCAGGCCAAGCGCAACTTCGAGGTGGGGACCGCGACCATCGTCGACACGAAGGAAGCGCAGTCGCGCTACGACCTGACGCGCGCGCTGGAGATCCAGGCAAAGAATGACGTGGAACTGCGCAAGCGCCAGCTCGAGCTGGTGATCGGGCAGCCCGCGCCCGGCCTCGCCCCGCTCGGCAAGCGCTTCACGCCGGAACCGCCGAATCCGAACAACCTCGAGAAATGGGTCGGCCTCGCCGCGGAGGGCAATCTCCAGGTGAAAGTCTCCGAGCGCAGCTTCACGTTCGCCACGCAGGAGATCGAGCGCAACCGCGCGGGCCATCTGCCGACGTTGGACGCGTTCGCCTCGTACACGGATTCGGGCTCGGGCTCGCCCAACACTCAAACGGGCCTGGGTAGCGACACGAACACCTCAGTGGTCGGCGTTCAGCTTGCCATCCCCATCTACCAGGGCGGCGCCGTGAGCTCGAGGGTGCGCGAGGCCATCGCCAACCAGGAGAAGGCGCGCCAGGACCTGGAGAATGCGCGCCGCACGGGCGAGCTCACCGCGCGGCAGGCCTTCTTGAGCGTGACGAGCGGGCTCGCGCAGATCCAGGCGCTGGAAGCAGCGCTCGTGTCCTCCGAGAGCTCGCTGGCATCGACCCAGCTCGGGCAGGAAGTGGGCGTGCGAACACAGGTCGACGTGCTCAATGCAACCCAGCAGGTCTCGCAGACGCGCCGTGACCTGGCGCAGGCGCGTTACGCTTACATTCTTGCGCTCCTCCGTCTCAAAGCCGCGGCCGGCACCCTCACCGAGGCTGACGTCGTCGCGGTGAATGCCTGGCTCAACCGCTAGCTCGTTGAACGAGAAGCAGGAGCTAAGGAAGCAGGTCATCGCCCGGCGCGACGCGCTTTCCGCCACGCAACGCGCCTCCCTCAGCACGACCATTACCACACGCGTGCTCGCGCTGTCGCCGTACCAGGCGGCGCGATGCGTGATGGCCTACTCGAGCATCGGCAGCGAGCTCGAGACTGCGAGCTTCGTGGCCGATGTCAGAGGAAAGGGAAAGACGCTCGTGCTGCCCAGGGCTCCGCGGGGCGGCCGGATGCTCGAGCTCTACGCCGTGCGCGATCCGGAACGCGATCTGGCCCCCGGTGTCTGGGGCATCCGCGAGCCGAGAGCCGATCTTTGCCGCGCCGTCCTTCCGGAGGAAATCGACTTCGTCCTCGTCCCGGGCGTGGCGTTCACGGCGCGCTGCGAGCGGCTCGGGTACGGGAAAGGCTTCTACGACCGCCTGATCGGGTCTTTCCGCGAACGTCCGGCGCTCGTCGCCGCGGCGTTTGCGCTGCAGATCGTGCCGTCGCTACCGGTCTCGCCAACCGATCAGCCCGTGGATCTCGTCATCACCGAAGACGCTATGTTTCAATCCCCTCCTGCCTGAGGGTGAGCCGGGGTTTCGAGGACCACGCGTCCGAGCCGGCGAACGACCGCCGCGATGCAGCGCGGCGGGACGGACGGGGTGCCCGCGACAGCGGGCGGGGTGGTGGGAGCAAGATTTCACGACGAGCGAAGCTCGACGAGATCAACCACGCGAGCAGTCGCGCCACGATGCAACGCGCAGAAGGCAAGCCCCGCCCTCGACATTCGCTCGCGCGCCGCGCGGTCGCGGAGCAGCCGTTCGGCTTCGCGGATAAGAGCTGCTGCGTCGGCCACGCGAATCGCGGCGCCCGCCGCTACCGCACCTTCTGCAGCCTCGGTGAAGTTGAAGCTCGACGGGCCGATCAGCACCGGCTTTCCAGCGGCGCAAGCCTCGATGAGATTCTGCGCCCCGTAGGGCAGCAGGCTTCCGCCGACGAATGCCACGTCGCATGCGGCGTAATACGCGAACATCTCGCCCATGCTGTCACCGAGGAAGACCGGTGTCTCCAGAGCAACCCGGGCATTCTCGCTTCTCCGCTGCAGCCTGAACCCGTGCTTCGTGACGAGCTGCGCGACTTCCTCGAAGCGCTGCGGGTGGCGCGGCACGACGACGGTAAGGAGCCCCGGAATGTCGACATCACGCAGGCGCTCGAGAATCAACGCCTCCTCGCCGTCGCGCGTGCTGGCCAGGAGCAGGACGGGCCGCGCCTCACCGCAGGCACTGCGCCATTGCCGGCCCAAAGTGAGCATCGCCTCCGGCGGCGCTATGTCGAACTTGACGTTGCCGGTCACGCGAACATTTCGCGCGCCGAGCGCAGTGAGCCGTTGAGCATCGTCTGCGGCCTGCGCCGATATTGCGGTGAGCGCTTCCAGGCTCTGGCGCGCGAGCGATCCGAACCGTCGATAG
>DASPGR010000225.1:0-5948 GCA_035620515.1 Burkholderiales bacterium
GCGTATACACAGGGTTTCGAGTTCAAGGTTGAGAGAATCCACCATCGGTCACGTGGCTCGAGCATGAAGAAAGCGCTCGTGCGATGCCAGTGCTGCAAGGGCGATGCCGGCGTTGGCCATCTCCTCGTAGACGGGAATGCCCAACGCGTTGGCCGTGCTGCGGAACGCGCGCTTGCGCTCCTCCAGCAGGGGATCGCCGTCGGAGCGCAGCACCAGGACGAAGTGCGCTCGCCCGGGGTGCCGTTCCTGGACGCGGAGCGCGGCCTGCACCAGGTTGTCCAGAACTTCGTCGCTCGTCCGCCCAACGAAGGCCGACAGATTGAGGTGCATCACCAGCGCGTCCGGCGCCCCCTGCGCATAGATGATATCGAGGATCTTTTCCGCGACGCGGCCATTCTCCTGCTGGAGGGTGCCCACGGGGCAATCGACGGGATTCGTGATGCTGGTGCCAGGGGGAAGCTGCAAGGCGGCAAGGGCACCGATCGCCGGCCGGTCGAACGGCAGCACATCTAGACCCAGGCGCGCGTAGTAATCAGTCGCCAGCACGCTCGTGCCGCCGCCGTTGCCGAAAAGCACGAGCCGCTGCAGCGGATGCTGCCGATGCGGCGTCAGGAACTGGAAGATGAGAAGCGCGTCGATGAATGCGTCCAGCGTGTCGACCAGCACGCAGCCCGTCTGGCGCGCGAGCGCGAGCCAGACACGCTCGTCCCCCGCGAGCGATCCGGTATGCGAGGCCGCGGCAAGCAGCCCCTGCTTCGTGCGCCCGCCCTTCAGGATCACGACCGGTTTCCTGCCGCGCGCTTCGCGCAAAATCTCGAAAAGCTTCCGGCCATCCTTTGCGGTCTCGATATACATGCCGACGACGCGGGTCTGCGGGTCCGCGAGGTAGAACTGGAGCAGCTCGTTCGGCTCGACATCGGCGCAGTTGCCGACCGTGATGAGCCCCGAATACTGCAGCCCGCGCGCATGGCCGCGGCGGATGATGTCGGTGCCGAGCCCCCCGCTCTGGGAAATGATGCCGACCGAACCCAGTTCCCTCGATCCGACCTCCGCGAAGGTCACGTGGCCGCGCGGCGTATAGATGCCGAGGCAGTTGGGACCGATGAGGCGCATGCCCGCCGCGCGGGCTGCCGAGGCCAGCTCCTCCTGCAGCGCTCTTCCCTCGTCCACTTCCCCGAAGCCGCTCGAGATCACCTGCGCGAATCGCACCCGCCCCTTGCCCGCCACGAGCAAGGGCGCGACCTGCGCAGCCGCGATTGCAATGTAGGCGTAGTCGACCGGCTTCGGCGTATCGCCCAGGCTCTTGTACGCCTTCAACCCGTCGATCGCGTCGGCAGAGGGGTGGATCGGGTAGATCTCCCCGGTAAAACCGAACTCGCGGATGCGCCGGATGAAGAGGTTGGGCAGCGTGGCGCTCCGCGTCGATGCGCCCACCACCGCAACCGTCTTCGGCGCGAACAACGGTCCGAATTCCTCGAGGATGCCTTGCCTCATATTGTTCTCGACCTGGTCAGCAGGAAACGGGCGTCAACCGCTACGGCTCCCGCATCGGAAACGATCAAAGGGTTGATGTCAGCTTCCTGAATGTCGGCGGCGAGATCCATCAGCAGCCCGCCCTCGCCACCGATCCGGAGCAGCGCCGCGACGATCGCCTCGCGCGAAACCGGCTTGCGCCCGCGGGCACCCTTGAGCACGACGGCCCCTTTAAGCTCATCGAGCATCTCCTCCGCGTCGCGCCGCTCGATGGGGCAGATGCGGAACGTCACATCCGCCAGCACCTCGACGAAAATTCCACCCAGGCCCACCATCACGAGCGGGCCGAAGTGGGGATCGCGAAGCCCGCCGATGACCATCTCCTGTCCGCCCGGGGCCATCTCCTCGATGAGAAATCCGTCGATGCGCGACGCGCCAATCGCCGGATTCGCCATCATCTCCCGGATCGCCGCCGAGGCCTCGTCCGCCGAGCCGATGCCGACCTTGACTCCGCCGGCGTCACTCTTGTGCAGGATGTCGGGCGACATCACCTTGATCACGACGGGGGCCTTGAGCTGCCTGAACGCCGTGTCGACGTCCGCGGCGCCAGTTACGATCACCGACCTGGGCACCGCGACGCCATAGGCTGCCAACAGCTGCTTGCCTGCCATCTCATCAAGCGCGGCGCGGCCTTGTTTCCGCGCCTCTGTGATCAGGCTGGCTGGATCCATGTGATCAACGTGGCGCAGCTAGGCCTTCTTGGCCAGCACCTGCGGGAGGATCCCCGTATGGACTTCCCCGGAGCGAAACACCTCGGAGCGCAGCACCGCCAGCACCGCCGGAATGTTGTTCTTGAGGCCCTGGATGTCGAACGCTCCCAGCCCCGCGATCAACCTGTCGATCGCCTGCTCGCGTGTCCCGGCATGCACGATCACCTTGGCGATCATCGGATCGTAGTGCGGCGTGACGTCGCGGCCCTCGGCATAGCCGGTCTCAATGCGGATCCCCGGGTCCTGCGGCGGCCGGAACACCTTCAGCTTTCCCGGGGACGGAAAGAACGTTCTCGGGTCCTCGGCGTAGACCCGCGCCTGGATCGCATGTCCCTCGAGCTCGATTTTCGAGGGGAGAATGGCCGACAACTTCTCCCCGGCCGCGCTGCGGACCTGCGCCTTCACCAGGTCGATGCCCGTCACCTCCTCGGTCACGCCGTGCTCGACCTGCAGGCGCGTGTTCATCTCGAGGAAGCTGAACGAGCCGTCCGGGCCGTAGAGCATCTCCACCGTCCCGATGTTGTCGTAGCCCATGTCGCGCACCATCGACGCCACACGCGCTGCCATCGACTCCACGTCGCTGCGGGCGATCGCCGGAGCGGGCGCCTCCTCGATCACTTTCTGGTTGCGCCGCTGCGTCGAGCAGTCCCGCTCGTAAAGATGTACCGCGCCGCCGTGCGTGTCGCCGAGCACCTGGAATTCGACATGGCGCGGGCGCTCGATGAGACGCTCGAGATAGACCTCGGCGTTGCCAAAACCGCGCGACGCCATCGACCGCGAGCGCTCGACGGCTTCCAGCAGCTCGGCTTCGTTCTTCGCCGGCAGCATGCCGATTCCGCCGCCGCCGCCCGCGGGCTTTACCAGCACCGGGAACCCGATGGCCCGCGCGGCTGCCAGCACCTCCTCGCTTTGCGCGGGCAGAACGTCCGTGCCTTTCGACACCGGCATGCCGTGCTCGGCGGCGATCTCGCGCGCCCTGGTCTTGTGCCCCATCGCCGAGATCCATCTGGGCGACGGCCCGATGAAGTGCGCGCCGGCATCGATCACGCGCTGCGCAAAGTCCGCGTTCTCGGAGAGAAAGCCGTACCCCGGATGTACTCCCTCCGAGTGCGATCGCTTGATGACTTCCACCAGCGTGTCCTGGTTGAGGTAGCTCTCCGCCGCTGGCGCCGCTCCGATCGCGTAGGTCTCGGTTGCGAGCTCGAGGTAAGGCGCGCCGTAATCGGCCTCCGAGTACACGGCCGCGGTCCTTACCTTCAGCTCATAGAGCGCGCGCAGCACCCGCGCCGCCACGGCGCCGCGGTTCGCGATGAGCACCTTACTGAACATGGATACGCCCGCGCCTCAGTAGCTGGTGGGCCAGGCGCGCAAGAGATGCTGTCCCACGCCTTTGGTGATGCGCAGCCGGTAGACGTCGAGCATCCGAATGAGGTAATCGCGCGTCTGCTCGGGACGGATGACCGTTTGCGCGGCGTAGACCGCAGCAAGACCCCACACGTCAGCGCCTTTGCGGATGTCGGCGAGTGCCTCGTCGAACCCGGGCTCGCCCGCGCCGACGCCGTGGACGATCTTCGTGGCGAACTCGGGGCTCATGAAGCTCACCTCCGCCGTCGGCCAGGCCGAGATGTCGTCGGAGTGGCGGCCCCCGCCCATGCATACATAAGCGCGGCCGTAGCTCTTCCGGATGATGACCGAGAGCCGCGGCACGGTGACGAGCGTCATCGCGTTCATGAAATTCATGATCTTCCCGGGTGCGCCGGCTTTCTCCGCTTCGGTTCCGATCTGGAAGCCCGGCGTGTCGACGAGAAGAACGATCGGCACGTTGTACGAATCGCACAGCACCAGGAAATCGACGATCTTGCGGCACGCGTCCCCGTCGAGCGCGCCGCCTCGATGCAGCGGATTGTTTGCGACGATGCCGACACTCTTGCCGCCCAGGCGCGCAAGCCCCGTCACAGCGCTCTTGCCGAAGCGCGGCTTCACTTCGAACAACGTGTCCTTGTCGACGATCGCACGGATGATGCGCTTCATGTCGTAGACCTGGGTGCGGCTCTCGGGCAGCACGGAAAAGACTTTTTCCATGTCTGCGCCCGAGCCGGCCGGCACCGCCGCATCGGGGGGCGCTTCCATGTGATGGCTCGGCAGGTACGACAGGAACCGCTTGATCGCGTCGAAGGCCTCTTCCTCGGTATCCGCCACCTGGTCGATGAGCCCGGTGATCTCGGCGTGCAGCCGCCAGCCGCCGAGCTCCTCGGCATCCACCTTCTCGTTGAGCGCCATCGACACGAGGCGCGGGCTCGACACGGCCATCGTCGCGCCCTTCTTCATCACCGCGAAGTCTGCCTGGCACATAAGCCAGGTCGAGGAGCCGAAGGACGGCCCGAATGCGGCAGAAGCCATCGGCGTCTCGCGCATGCGCCGGAACTGGGTGATGTCGTGTCCGAGCAGCAGGCCCATTCCCCGCGAGCCCATGGCATCGGGAAGCCTCGCGCCCGTGGATTCGCCGATGACGACGAGCGGCATTCCGCGCTCGGTCGCCGTGCGCTTCATGTGCGCGATTTTCTTGCTGTTGGTTGCGCTGGTGGACGCACCCTTCACCGTGAAGTCGTTCACCACGACGCACACATCGCGCCCGTGGATCTTTGCGAACCCGGCGAGCTTGCCGTCGGTCTGGGTCTCGTCCTCCTGCTCGGGATAGACAGCCGACGATCCGAAGAGGCCCGATTCGACGAACGTGCCACGATCGACGAGATAGTCGATGCGCTCGCGCGCGTTCCACATCCCGGCGGCCTTGCGCTTGGCGTACTTCTCCGCACCGCCTCCGGCGAGCGCCTTTGCACGCCGCTTCTCGTACTCTTCCAACAGGGCTTCGAATGACATCTCAGTTCCCCTCTTAGTTTCAAGCCACCGGCATTACGCCCGGCTCACTTGTCCGTGGCGCGGAGCTCGCGAATGGCCGCGATCAGTGAAGGAATGATCTTGCGATAGTCGCCCACGACGCCCCAGCGCGCATCCTTGTAGATCGAGGCCTCGGCATCGGTGTTGATTGCGACGATGTTTCTCGCGTTGCCGCAGCCGGCCATGTGGTGCCCGGCCCCGGAGATGCCGACCGCGATATAGAGCTCGGGCGTCACCGTCTTGCCGGTGAGCCCGATCTGCAACGAGTGGGGGCACCAGCCGAGATCGCAGGGCACGCGGCTTGCGCCGACCGCGCCATCGAGCTCGCGGGCAAGCTCGCCGAGAACGTCGAATCCCTCGGGGCCGTTCAAGCCCCGGCCGCCGGCAATCACCACCCGGGCGTCTTCGAGCCGGACGTCGCCTACGATCTCGCGCTGGCGCTCGAGCACGCGCGCGCGGCGTGCGGCGGGGTCCGTCCCGATCGTCACGGTTTCACCCGTGCGCCGCGGCTCGCGCTCGAGCGCGTCGTAGCAGCCGCCGCGAACGGTCGCGACCGTGAGGCGCGTCGTGAACGATAGCGTCTCCCGCACGTTCCCGCCGTAGCAGGGCCGGGTGAAGTGCAACCGGCCGCCCTCTTCCGCTACTTCGATGCAACCTGTCGCGATGCCTCCGTCGAGTCGAAAGGCAAGGCGCGGCGCAAGATCGGCGCCGCTCGTTGTGTGCCCCACGAGAACAGCGGTGCTTTGCGCCTCTCGCACGGTTGCCGCGACCCAGGATGTCCAGATATCGCTGTCGTAGCTCGACGCG
>DASPGR010000226.1:0-21667 GCA_035620515.1 Burkholderiales bacterium
GGCAACCTCCACCCGGAGCAACACCAAATAGGCAAGCGATGACGTGACCCGCCGAGCTTGCGGGTAGGTGGCTTGAGCCCCCGAGCAATCCGGGGCCTAGAGGAATGGCTGTCAGGGGCCGCAAGGCCCTCCACAGAACCCGGCTTATCGGCCGGCTTCCAATCTTTCCCTTCTTGTTTACCTGGATCCTGTTGGTTGTTTGCAACAGGACATATTTCACGTACGCTCAGCGACTGTTCTTAATGTTAAGTACTAGATATCTCGTACAACACGATGTTTAAAATGATTAATTTAAGTTCAATTTCAAGCTTCATTCCAGCATCACTTAATCCGCATAAGTCTTTGTCCTAACTAAAAAAACTGGCCCCTAGTTGCTTGACCCTATTAGGCCTTTTCAATATAGTGGGAAGAAGTGGAGAAAAGTGGGAAACAGGCGCTTGCTCGCGGGAACGCAGGAGGCGTGGTTTTCTGCGGAGGCTTAAAGGGGGTCCGTGTTTCGCGGTGTCGCACAGCTCAATCTGGACAGCAAGGGCCGTTTGGCGATGCCCGCGCGCCATCGGGACTCGCTGCTCGCGCGCTGCAACGGCCATCTCGTTCTCACGGCGGACTCCGACCGCTGCGTGCTGATCTATCCCCTTCCCGACTGGGAGCCCATCGAGCAGAAGCTCATGGCGCTCTCGAGCTTCAACGCACAGATACGCGAGTTGCAGCGGCGACTGGTGGGATATGCCGAGGACGCGCAGCTCGACGCAACCGGCCGCATCCTGATCTCGCCGGCGCTGCGCAGTTACGCGCATCTCGAGAAGAACGTGGTCCTCGTCGGCCAGGGAAACAAGTTCGAGCTTTGGAACGGAGACAGCTGGGAGCAACTGATGGAACGGACTGGTGGCTTCGGCGCAGGCGGATTGCCGCCTGAGCTGGAGGGTTTCTCCTTGTGAGCGAGGGCTCACATACCACCGTCCTTCTGGAGGAGGCAGTAGATGGGTTGAAGGTGCGCAGCGACGGAACTTATGTCGACTGCACGTTCGGCCGCGGGGGACACAGCCGTCTGATCCTGGCGCGGCTGGGAGCGAGAGGAAAACTCGTCGCGCTCGACCGGGATCCGCAGGCGGTGGGCGCTGGAGGAGAGATTGAAGACGGGCGCTTTCAAATGCTGCACGGCCGTTTCAGCCGGCTTGGCGAGCTCGCCGCACGGGCGGGATTTGCCGGCGCCGACGGCGTACTCCTCGATCTCGGCGCGTCCTCGCCGCAACTCGACGAGGCGGCTCGCGGGTTCAGCTTTCGATTCGACGCGCCGCTCGACATGCGCATGGATCCAGGCAGCGGCCCGACGGCCGCGGAGTGGCTGGCGCATGCGCCTGAGCGGGAAATAGGGGAGGTCATAAGAGCGTATGGCGAAGAACGGTTTGCTAAACAGATTGCAGCAGCGATTGTTGCGGCTCGAGCGCGGCGACCTATTGGCACCACACGAGAACTTGCCGCGGTCGTGGCAAAAGCCGTTCCCACGCGCGAGCCACACCAGGATCCGGCGACGCGCACGTTTCAGGCTGTACGGATTCACGTCAATCAGGAGCTTGAGGAGTTGTCGCTAGCGCTGCCACAAATCCCGGAT
Organism: Burkholderiales bacterium; assembly: GCA_035620515.1. Taxonomy (GTDB): domain Bacteria; phylum Pseudomonadota; class Gammaproteobacteria; order Burkholderiales; family SG8-41; genus SG8-41. The sequence goes on from DASPGR010000226.1 coordinate 1,613, forward strand.
CTCCTCGCCCCCGGCGGGCGCCTGGTCGTGATCAGCTTTCACTCGCTCGAGGACCGCATCGTCAAGCGTTTCCTGCGGGAGGTGAGCCGTCCCGACCGTCTGCCCGCGCGTCTGCCCGTGCGTGCACGGGATCTGCCGCGGCCACGCATGAAGCTGATCGGTCGCGCGGTGAGGCCCGCTCCAGCTGAAATTGCGGCGAACCCGCGCGCGCGCAGCGCGATCATGCGCGTCGCGGAGAAGACGTCCGGCCCGGGGAAATAGCGTGGGGCGGCTCAATCTCATCCTGCTGGCGGTGCTCGTCGTCTGCGCGCTCGCGCTGGTGACTTCCCAGCACCGCTCGCGCAAGCTCTACGTGGAGCTCCAGAAGGAGCAGGACGTCGCGCGCCAGCTCGACGTCGAGTGGGGCCAGCTGCAGCTGGAGCAGGGCACCTGGGCGATGCATGCGCGCATCGAGAGAATCGCGACCCGGTCGCTCGGCATGCAAGTGCCGCCGCCGGCCCGCATGCGCGCCGTATCACCGGAGGCCGGGCAGGCGAAACAATGAGCGCTTCCCGCCACCGCGACGCTGCCCCGCAAAGGGTTCCGGCCTGGCGCTCCCGGGTGCTGCTGGCATTTCTCATTGCGTGCTTCGTGGTGCTTGGCGGACGCTCGCTCTACCTGCAGGGTCTGCATCACGACTTTCTGCAGCAGAAAGGCGAGTCCCGCTACACGCGTGTCATCGACGTGGTCGCGACGCGCGGGCGCATCGTTGACCGCAACGACGAGCCGCTTGCCGTCTCGACGCCCGTGGAATCCGTGGCGGCGAGCCCCGCCGACATCGAGGCCGACTCGAAGCAGCTGGCCCGCCTGGCGCGCCTGCTCGGGATGAAGCGCCCGGATCTCGAGCGCCGGCTCGCCGATACGCCGCGCGAGTTCGTCTATCTCAAGCGCCAGCTGGCGCCCGAGGACGCAGCCCGGGTGGTGGCGCTGGGCGTGCCCGGCGTCTTTCTGCAGCGCGAGTACCGCCGCTATTACCCGGCGGGCGAAGTGACCGCGCACCTCATTGGCTTCACCAACATCGACGACCGGGGACAGGAGGCCGTCGAGCTCGCGTTCGATGAGGTGCTCCGGGGGCAGCCCGGCAGCCGGCGCGTGATCAAGGACCGTCTCGGGCAGATCGTCGAGGACGTGGAGAGCATCCGCACGCCGCACGACGGAGCCACGCTCACGCTTTCTGTCGACGCCCGCCTCCAGTATCTCGCGTACCGGGAGCTGAAATCGGCGGTGACGGCGCACCAGGCAAAGGCGGGCAGCATCGTCGTGCTCGACGTCGCGACGGGCGAGGTGCTCGCCATGGCCAACGTGCCCTCGTTCAATCCCAATAACCGGGGCAAGCTCGATCCGCGCCGCACGCGGAACCGCGCGGTTACCGATATTTTCGAGCCGGGCTCGACATTGAAGCCTTTCACCGTGGCGGCGGCCCTCGAAGGCGGGGACGTCAAGCCGGAAAGCGTGATCGAAACGGCACCAGGCCAGCTTTCGATCGGCAACCGGGTGATCCACGATGCGCATCCCCAGGGCGCGCTGACGGTGAGTCAGGTGCTGCAGAAATCGTCCAACGTTGGCACCGCCAAGATGGCACTGAAGATGAAACCGGAAGAGCTGTGGACGGTGTTCAACCGGGTCGGTTTCGGGACTGCGCCGCGCTCGGGGTTTCCGGGCGAGGTATCGGGCAAGCTGCGGGCGCCCGGCACCTGGCGCCCGATCGAGCACGCCACCATCTCGTACGGACACGGCGTTTCAGTTTCATTGCTGCAACTCGCGCGCGCCTATCTCATTTTCGCGACCGACGGCGAGTTGAAGCCGCTGGCGCTCACCAGGCAGCAGCTGCCGCCGGAGTCGAGTCAGGTGATCTCGGCCAGGACCGCGCGGCAGGTGCGCCACATGCTCGAGATGGTGGTGCAGCCCGGCGGCACCGCAACGCGCGCGCGCATTCCGGGCTATCGGGTCGCGGGAAAGACGGGAACCACCCACAAGCTGGTCGCGGGAAGCTACGCCGCGGACCGCTACATCTCGAGCTTCGTCGGGTTCGCGCCCGCCTCGCGGCCGCGGCTCATTGTTGCGGTGATGATCGATGAGCCTGCGCCCGGCGAGCATTTCGGCGGCGTCGTCGCGGCTCCCGTATTTGCGCGGGTCATGGCGGGCGGGCTGCGCCTCCTCGCCGTGGAGCACGACGCGCCTCTCGAGGATCCTGCAGCCGTGACGGCCGATGCACCCATCATCAAGGAAGAAGTGTGAACACAGGGGACGAGGAGCCGATACCGGGGATCGAACATTGAGGCAACGACATGTGACGCCCGCAGCTCTCGACTGGAAGGCAGTCGACGCGCTGGGCGTCGTGCGGCTCTCCTGCGACAGCCGCGCGCTGAGGCCCGGCGACACCTTCATGGCGTACCCGGGCGAGACGCGCGACGGCCGCGCGTACATCGCCGAGGCGCTCGATCGCGGCGCAGCTTCGGTGCTGTGGGAGCGCGACGGGTTCGCGTGGGACCCGGGCTTCAAGGTGCCGAATGTCCCGGTACCGGATCTGCGCCGCCATGCGGGAGAGATCGCAAGCCGCGTCTACGCGCACCCGAGCCGGCGTCTTTGGGTGGTCGGCGTGACAGGAACCAACGGGAAAACCACCTGCAGCCAATGGGTCGCGCAGGCGCTGACGGCAGCAGGGCGGCGTTGCGCGGTGATCGGCACACTGGGCTACGGCCTGAAGACGCCGCTGCAACCGCTCGCCAATACCACCCCGGACGCGGTCTGGCTGCACGAGCAGCTCTCGGAATTTGCCCGTCGCGGCGCACGAGCCGTGAGCATGGAAGTGTCTTCCATCGGCCTCGACCAGGACCGCGTCTCCGGCGTCGAGTTCGACGTCGCGCTCTTCACGAATCTCTCCCGCGACCACCTCGAGTATCACCGCACCATGCGCCGCTACGGAGAGGCCAAGGCGAAGCTCTTCGGTTGGGACTCACTGCAGCACGCGGTCGTCAACATGGACGATGATTTTGGTGCGGATCTCGCGGAACGGATCCGGCGCCCCGGGCTCAAGGTTCTTGGCTACGGCTTCGGTCGTGCACGCCCTGCACGTGCGGCCTTTATCTCGGGCAGCGACGTGCGGGTGGACGCGACAGGGATCAGTCTTCGCGCGAGAACGCCTTGGGGCGCAGCCCGGATCGTGAGCCCGGCGCTCGGGCGTTTCAATGCCTCGAACCTCCTCGGCACGCTTTCGGTGCTTCTCGCGAGCGGGATCACCCTGCGGCGTGCGGTGGCGGCACTCGCGCGCCTGCAGCCCCTTCCGGGTCGAATGCAGCGCGTTGGAGGCGGCGCGAAACCGCTGGTGGTGGTCGATTACGCGCACACGCCCGATGCGCTGGAGAAGGTCCTGGGCTCGCTGCGCGAGTTGATGCTCCACCGGTCACCCCTCACGGGTCACCGGTCACGCCTCATCTGTGTCTTCGGGTGCGGTGGCGAGCGCGACCGCGGCAAACGCCCGCAAATGGGCCGCGTCGCGACACGCCTCGCGGACAGCGTGGTGGTCACATCCGACAATCCGCGCGGCGAGGATCCGAACGCGATCATCGCGGATATTCTCGAGGGCGCGCGGGCGGCGAGGCGCGATCTCACCGTCAACCCGGATCGCCGCGGCGCCATCGGTGCGGCGATCGCCGCCGCGCGGCGAGGCGATATCGTGCTTGTGGCGGGCAAGGGCCACGAGCGCTACCAGGAGATCCGGGGGGTGCGGCAACCCTTCTCCGATGTAACAGTGGCCCGGGAGGCGCTGCGCAACCTATGACGATCATGCGCCTGTCCGAAGCCGCACGCGCCATATCGGCGCACCTTCGCGGGGAGGACCGTGATTTCGACTCCGTCAGCACCGACACGCGCACACTCGCGCCCGGCGCGCTGTTTGTGGCCCTCAGGGGCGAGCGATTCGACGGCCATGATTTCCTCGCGCGAGCCGTTGCACAGCAGGCGGCGGGCGCGCTCGTGCAGGATTCGGGCGCCGGACCCCGCGATGCGGCGGGCACGCTGCCGCTGCTCATTGTCGGCGACACGCGCCAGGCGCTCGGCCGCCTCGCGGCCTACTGGCGGCGCAGGTTCTCGATGCCCCTCGTCGCGTTGACGGGGAGCAATGGCAAGACCACCGTGAAAGAGATGCTGGCGTCGATACTGCGCGAGCGCACAGCGGCCGATGCCGGCGACGCAGATGCGGAGGAAAGCGTGCTCGCCACGCGCGGCAACCTCAACAACGATATCGGGGTGCCCCTCACGCTGCTCGAGCTGAGAGCGGGCCATCGCTATGCGGTGGTCGAAATGGGCATGAACCACGCCGGAGAAATTCGCTATCTCACCGGCATCGCCGCACCGGATGTCGCGCTCGTCAATAACGTCGGGCCGGCGCACATCGAGTTCTTCGGCTCGGTGGAGGCAATCGCGCGCGCCAAGGGCGAGATCTTCGAGGGACTCGGACCCGGGGGGACCGCGGTCATCAACGCGGACGACCGTCATGCCCCGATCCTTCGCGAGCTGGCGGCCGCCCGAAACCGCATCGAATTCGGGCTGGAGCGCGGGGCGGCGGTCACTGCAGCCTATCGGCTGCGCTTCCTCGTGAGCGAGATCGTGTTGAAGACCCCGCTCGGGGAAGCCGCCGCGGTGTTGCGGGCGCCGGGACTGCACAACGTGCGCAATGCGCTCGCCGCAAGCGCGGCTGCCGTCGCGCTCCGGGTGCCGGCGGCGACGATCGCGGCGGGGCTCGGGCGCTTCTCCGGGGTGAAGGGACGGCTCGAGCAGAAGCCCGCGTTGCGCGGGGCGACCTTGATCGACGACACGTACAACGCCAACCCCGACTCGGCGCGGGCGGCGATCGCTGTGCTCGCGCAGGCCCCTGGAGAAAAGGTGGTGGTGCTGGGAGACATGGGCGAGCTTGGCGCGGACTCGGCGGCGCTGCACGCCGAAATCGGGGCCGCGACACGAGCGCTTGGCGTCGACCGCCTCTACACGCTGGGCGAGATGTCGGCTCAAGCAACGCGCGCGTTCGGCGCCGGCGCCCGGCACTTCGAGCGCATCGAGGATCTCCTGGCAGAGGTCGAAGACCGCCTCTCCCCGGAGGTCACCCTGCTGGTGAAGGGCTCCCGCTTCATGCGGATGGAGCGGGTCGTCAACGCACTTGCGCTGCAGGGAGAGGCGAGAGGAGAGAGGCGAGAGGAGGCCGGCCCATGAGCAACGAGGTGTGCGCATGCTGCTAGAGCTCGCCCAGCTGCTGGCCCGGGAGGTGCGCGCGTTCAACGTGTTCAACTACATCACGTTGCGCGCGGTGCTGGCCTGCCTGACAGCGCTCGTCATCTCGTTCATGGTGGGCCCGTTCCTGATCCGCAGGCTCACCGCGTACAAGATCGGCCAGTCGGTGCGGGACGACGGTCCGCAAACGCATCTTGCGAAAGCGGGAACGCCGACCATGGGCGGCGCGCTCATCCTCGTCGCGATCACCGCGACGGTCCTGCTGTGGGCCGACCTCGGCAATCCGCTGATCTGGATCGTGCTGTGGGTGATGATCGGGTTCGGAGCGATCGGCTGGGTGGACGACTATCGCAAGGTCGTCCGGCGGAATCCGAAGGGGCTTACCGCGAAGTCCAAGTTCCTGTGGCAGTCGGTCGTGGGTCTCGTCGCCGCCACCTATCTCGCGTTCTATACCAACCTGCCGGCGCAGACGACTTTCATCGTGCCCTTCTTCAAGGAGGTTGCCTATCCGCTCGGCGCAGTGGGCTTCATCGCGATGACCTACTTCGTGATCGTGGGCACGAGCAACGCCGTCAATCTGACGGACGGCCTCGATGGACTGGCGATCATGCCGACCGTGATGATCGGCAGCGCGCTCGGAATCTTCGCGTACGTCGCCGGCCACGCCGTGTTCTCAAAGTACCTCGGTTTCCCGTTCATCCCCGGTGCAGGCGAGCTCGTCATCATCTGTGGCGCGATCGCGGGAGCGGGGCTGGCGTTCCTCTGGTTCAACGCGTACCCGGCCGAAGTGTTCATGGGCGACGTGGGCGCGCTGGCGCTGGGCGCCGCACTGGGGACCATTGCCGTCATCGTGAGACAGGAAATCGTTCTTTTCATCATGGGCGGCGTCTTCGTGGTGGAGACGCTCTCCGTGATGCTGCAGGTGGCGTCCTACAAGCTCACGGGCAGGCGGATCTTCCGCATGGCGCCCCTGCACCATCACTACGAGCTGAAGGGCTGGAAGGAGAATCAGGTCGTCGTGCGTTTCTGGATCATCACGATGATGCTGGTGCTGGTGGGCCTGTCGACGCTGAAGCTGCGTTGAAGGGTGCGCGAACGGATTCCGTGGATTGGAGCGGGCGAAAGGTGGTCGTGCTGGGTCTGGGTGATACGGGGCTGTCGATGACGCGATGGCTTGCTCGGCAGGGGGCGCGGGTGCGCGTGGCGGACAGCCGCGCCGCGCCGCCCCACGCGGGCGCGCTCGCGCGCGAACTGCCTCAGGTTCCACTTGCCACGGGCGCCTTCAGTGTCGATACCTTCCGCGACATCGATTGCATCGCGATCAGCCCGGGCATTGACCGGCGCGAGGCGCCCATCGCGCAATCTGCAAAACAAGGAATTCCCGTTGTCGGGGACGTGGAGCTCTTTGCGCAGGCGCTGCCGCGCAGCGCTGCACGCAGCGCGCGCGTCCTCGCGGTCACCGGCTCGAACGGCAAGAGCACGGTCACCGCGATGGCGGGGGATATTTGCCGTTCGGCGGGGCGCAGCACCACCGTGGCGGGAAATATCGGGGTGCCGGTGCTCGATGCGTTGGCGGAGGCAGAGGGCGCGCCGGCCGCACCCGAAGTGTTCGTGATCGAGCTGTCGAGCTTTCAGCTGGAGACCGCGAGTAGCCTCACCCCTGACGCCGCGACGATGCTCAATCTCACGGAGGATCACCTCGACCGCTACGACGGGATGGAAGATTACGCGGCCGCGAAATCGCGCGTGTTTGCGGGCAGCGGCATCCAGGTGCTGAACCGGGATGACCGCTGGAGCATGAACATGACGCGTGCCGGCCGCACCCTATTCACGTTCGGCCTCTCCCGCCCGGGGACGGGACGCGAGTGGGGCCTCATGGACGAGCCTGCCGGGCGCGCGCTGGCGAACGGCTCTCGTCGTCTCATGCCGCTCGACGAGCTTCCGGTCACGGGACTCCACAATGCTGCCAACGCCCTCGCGGCGCTCGCGTTAACGCGCGCGATCGGCCTGCCGGATGAGGCAGCGACCGAAGCGCTGCGCCGATTCCAGGGACTGCCGCACCGTGCCCAGCGCGTTGCGGAGGTTGGCGGGGTGGTCTTCTACGACGATTCGAAGGGCACCAACGTGGGCGCGACCGTTGCTGCGCTCGCAGGTATCGGCCGGCCCGCTGTCCTGATCGCGGGCGGCGAGGGAAAGGGACAGAACTTCGCGCCGCTCGCATCCGCTGTTGCGCGATATGCGCGAGCCGTGGTTCTGATCGGGCGCGATGCGGCGCGCATCGGGGAGGCGTTGGAGGAGACCGGCGTCCCGCTCGAGCACGCGCGCGACATGGACGCGGCCGTCGCGGCGGCGCAACGCGCGGCACGCGAGGGTGACGCGGTGCTGCTCTCGCCGGCCTGCGCGAGCTTCGACATGTTTCGCGACTACCGGCATCGCGGGGAAGCGTTCGTCGCGGCGGTGCGCGCGCGTGCGCGCGCAGGAGGCTAGACGTGTTCTATGCCGAGACCCAGTCCCGACTGCCAGCCGCCGAATACGACCAGGCGCTTATGTGGGTGACAGTGCTGCTGCTCGCGCTTGGCCTCGTCATGGTGTACTCGGCGTCGATCGCCATTGCCGAGGCAGGCCGCGCGTCGGGAAACCAGGGGAGCTACTACCTCGTGCGCCAGGCGCTCTTCGTCGCCGCGGGCATCGTCGTCGCTTTCGCTGCATTCCAGGTCCCGCTCAAGTCATGGCAACTGGCGGCGCCGTGGCTCTTCCTCATCGGGGTCGCGCTGCTTGCGCTCGTGCTGGTGCCCGGTATCGGGCGCGAGGTCAACGGCAGCAAGCGCTGGTTGTCGCTCTACTTCGTGAACCTCCAGCCCTCCGAGTTCGTGAAGCTTTTCGTCGTGCTCTATGCGGCCGATTACACCGTGCGCCGGGCCGTGCACATGGACAGCCTCCGCCGCGGCTTTCTGCCGATGCTCGCCGTCATGCTGATCGTGGGCGGGCTCCTGTTGCGGGAGCCGGACTTTGGCGCGTTCGTCGTGATCACCGTCATTGCGATGGGGATTCTTTTCCTGGGCGGCATGAACTGGAAGCTTTTCGCGGGGCTGGTGGTCCTGCTGCTGGCGGGCTTCGTGGTCCTCATCCTGACTTCCCCCTACCGGCTGCAGCGGGTGATCGGTTTCATGGATCCCTGGGCGGACCCTTACGGCACGGGCTATCAGCTCTCGCACGCGTTGATCGCGTTCGGGCGCGGCGAGTGGTTCGGTGTCGGCCTCGGCGCCAGCGTGGAAAAGCTCTTCTACCTGCCGGAGGCGCACACCGACTTCCTGCTCGCGGTGATTGCCGAGGAGCTCGGCTTTGTCGGCGTGCTCGCAATCGTGCTGGCGTTTGTCTGGATCGTGATGCGCGCGTTTGCCGTTGGGCGGCGCGCGGCGCTCCTCGAGCGGCATTTCGCCGCGCTGGTCGCCAATGGCATCGGACTCTGGATCGGCGTGCAGGCGATCATCAACATCGGTGTCAACACAGGGATGCTCCCGACCAAGGGGCTGACGCTCCCGCTGCTGTCATTCGGCGGCAGCGCGGTCACCGCCATGTGCTGCGCGATCGCCGTCCTGCTGCGCGTCGACTGGGAGAACCGCCAGATCATGCGGGGCTACACCGTATGAGCCGCACCATACTCATCATGGCCGGCGGCACGGGAGGCCACATCTTTCCGGCTCTCGCCGTGGCGGAGTATCTGCGCGCCCAGGACTGGAAAGTCGTCTGGATGGGCAATCGTGCCGGCATGGAAGCGGGACTCATCCCGCAGCGCGGCTTCGCGATGGCGTGGGTCCGGTTCTCGGGTGTGCGCGGCCGCAATCTGCTCCAGGCGGCGCTGCTGCCGCTGCAACTTCTCATTGCGTTCTGGCAGTCGTCCCGCGCGATTTTCTTCCACCGGCCGCACGTGGTGCTCGGTATGGGCGGATACGTGTCGTTTCCCGGCGCGATGATGGCGGCCCTCTTCAACCGGCCTCTGGCGATCCACGAGCAGAACTCTGTGGCCGGCCTGGCAAACCGTGTCCTGGCCAAGCTGGCCGATCGGGTGCTCACAACCTTTCCCGAGGCCTTTGGCGAGGCAACAGCGGTGCTGATCACGGGCAATCCGGTGCGCTCGGAAATTTCGAGCATGGCGCCTCCGGAGAACCGCTATCGGGCGCGCGGAGGGCGGTTGCGGGTTCTGGTGATGGGCGGCAGCCAAGGGGCACGCGTGCTCAATACTACGGTGCCCGATGCCCTGGCACTGGTCCCGGAGGACACCCGTCCGCGCGTCCTCCACCAGGCAGGAGCCGCACACCTCGAGTTCGTCAGACGCCGCTACGAGGAGCGGGGCGTCGCAGCGGAAGTGGCTGATTTCATCGGGGACATTGCCTCGCGCTACGCCGAAGCGGATCTCATCATTTGCCGGGCGGGCGCGACGACGGTTGCGGAGATTGCCGCGGCCGGAATCGCATCGCTGCTTGTGCCTTATCCCTATGCAGTGGATGACCACCAAATGGTCAATGCGCGGTTCCTTGCCGACCGCGGCGCAGCGCTGCTGATGCCGCAAAGCGAGTTCACGCCGCAGCGGCTCGCCGAAGTGCTGACCGGTTCCACGAGAGACAGGCTGCTCGCGATGGCCCAGCGCGCGCGCGCGGTGGGCAAGCCGGATGCGACCCTCGCGGTAGCCAAAATCTGCATGGAGCTCGCCGGATGAGCCGATGGCATTCGTTGCTGCACAGGTTGCGGTGGATTTTGAGAGCCGATGCCGATGAAGCATAAGGTCAAGCGCGTTCATTTCGTGGGCATTGGCGGTGCCGGAATGTGCGGCATTGCCGAAGTGCTGCTCAACCTGGGCTACGTCGTGAGCGGATCCGACCTTTCGGACAGCGCTGTAACGCGTCGCCTGCAGGAGCTCGGCGCGCGGGTCGACATCGGCCACTCCGGGGAGCGGGTGACGGGTGCCGACGCCGTCGTAATCTCGAGCGCTGTCCGGGACGATAACCCGGAGGTGGTGGCCGCCCGCGAGGCCAAGATCCCGGTGGTTCCGCGGGCGCTGATGCTGGCGGAGTTGATGCGGCTGAAGCATGGCATCGCCGTCGCCGGCACGCACGGCAAGACCACCACGACGAGCCTTGTGGCGAGCGTTCTGGCCGAAGGCGGGGTCGATCCCACGTTCGTCATCGGGGGGCGCCTCGAGGCGGCGGGCAGCAACGCCAAGCTCGGTGCCGGCGAATTCATCGTGGTCGAGGCCGACGAATCGGATGCCTCGTTCCTTTATCTGCAGCCGGTCGTGGCGGTCGTCACAAACATCGATGCCGACCACATGGAGACCTACGGCCACTCTCTCGACCGCCTGCGCCAGGCATTCGTGGATTTCCTCCAGCGCCTGCCTTTCTACGGCATGGCCGTGCTCTGCGTGGACGATCCAAACGTGCGCATGGTCATGCCGCAGCTCACCAAGCCGGTGACGACCTACGGCCTCTCGCCCGACGCGCAGGTTCGAGCGGTCGAAGTGGCCGCGGCCGGCGGGCAGATGCGATTCAACGTGGTGCGCGCGCTTCCCGGCAGCCATGCAGCAAGCAACGGAACGCTGGCGATCACGCTCAATCTTCCCGGCGTACATAACGTGCGAAATGCGCTTGCCGCGATCGCGGTGGGGCTCGAACTCGGTGTTCCGGAGGGGAACATTGCCCGGGCGCTCGCTGAATTCAAGGGCGTCGGGCGACGCTTTCAGCAGTACGGAAAAGTGCGCCTCCCGGGCGGCGGCACTTTCACGCTGGTCGACGACTACGGCCACCATCCCGCTGAAATGGCGGCAACGCTCGCCGCCGCGCGCGGCGCTTTCCCGAAGCGACGGCTCGTTCTCGCGTTCCAGCCCCATCGCTATACCCGAACCCGTGACTGCTTCGAGGATTTCGTGACCGTGCTCTCCACGGCCGATGCGCTGCTGCTGACAGAGGTCTATCCGGCGGGCGAGGCCCCGATCGTCGCGGCCGACGGGCGCGCGCTGGCGCGGGCAGTGAGAGTGCAGGGCAGGGTGGAGCCGGTCTTCGTGGAGAAGGTCGCGGAGCTTGCCGCTTCGATTCTGGCGGTCGCGCGCGACGGTGACGTGGTGCTGACCATGGGTGCGGGCTCGATCGGCGGCGTTGCTGCGCAGCTCGGGAGCCGGGTACGCAGCGTGAATGGCGCGGCATGATGATGGCGGTCGCTGAAAAGTCAATTGCAACGGGCCTGCGCGGGGAGCTTCGGCAGCTCGAGCCGATGGCGCGCCACACCACCTGGCGCACGGGTGGCCCTGCGGACCGCGCCTATTTCCCAGTCGACCTTGCCGATCTCGCGGCATTTCTTCGGTCCGTCCCGGCAAATGAGCCGGTGTACTTCATGGGCCTCGGCAGCAACCTGCTGGTGCGTGACCGCGGGCTGCGGGGCACCGTCATCTTCACGCACTGGGCATTGAGGGCGATCCGGCTCGAGCGCGTGGACCAGGGCCACGCAGATATCTGCGCCGAAGCGGGAATTGCCAGCCCGAAAGTGGCGCGCTTCGCGGCGATGCACGGTTATCGGGGCGCAGAGTTTCTCGCAGGCATACCCGGCACGGTGGGCGGGGCGCTGGCGATGAACGCCGGCTGTTTCGGCGGCGAGACCTGGAAGATCGTCGATCGCGTGGTGACGATCGACCGCCAGGGCAGCCGGCGTGAGCGGCTGCCCGCCGACTACGAGATCGATTACCGCCACGTGTCCTTGAAAGCGGAAGGATCCCAACCCCCATCCCTCCGCCCTCATCCTTCGGAAGAGTGGTTCGTTGAGGCCACCTTCCGCCTTCCGCGCGGCGATACGCAGTCTTCCCGGCGAATCATCAAGGGGCTGCTGCAAAAGCGCCTTGCAACGCAGCCGCTCGAGCGGCCGAACGCAGGCTCGGTGTTTCGCAATCCGCCCAACGAGTACGCGGCGCGCCTGGTGGAAGCATGCGGACTGAAGGGGCGCGCAATCGGCGGCGCGCAGATCTCGACCAAGCACGCGAACTTCATTATCAACACCGGGAGCGCGCGTGCGGCCGACATCGAGCGGCTGATCGAGCTCGTGGAGCGCAGCGTAAGCGAGAAGTTCCGCATCACCCTCGAGCGCGAGGTGCGCGTTGTCGGAGAACCGTAACCCGTGATCAGTGACCTGTGACCCGTGGCGAAACGTTTTGGAAAAGTTGCGGTGCTAATGGGCGGCCGCTCCGCAGAGCGGGAAATCTCGTTGAAAAGCGGGGCGATGGTCCTCGGCGCCTTGCAGAGAAGCGGTGTCGATGCGCATGCCTTCGATCCGCGGGACCGGCGGCTGGAGGAGCTCGTCGCGGGCAAGTTCGAGCGCGCCTTCATTGCGCTGCATGGGCGTTTGGGCGAGGACGGCACGGTGCAGGGAGCCCTGGAGTATCTCGGCATTCCCTATACGGGAAGCGGAGTGCTCGCCAGCGCACTCGCGATGGACAAGTGGCGCGCAAAACTCCTGTGGCAGGCGCTCGGGATGCCTACGCCAGCCTACGCGCTTCTGACGCCGCAAAGCGATCCCATCGAGGTCGCGTCGCGGCTGGGACTGCCGCTGATGGTGAAGCCGGCGAGCGAAGGCTCCTCGATCGGCATGACCAAGGTCACCTCGGTCGAAATGCTCGACGCGGCGTACGAGCTCGCGGCCCGCTACGACAAGGTGGTGATGGCCGAGGCCTTCGTCGAGGGCATGGAGCTCACGGCTGGAATCCTGGGCGGCGAATCGCTGCCGTTGATACGCCTCGAGACGCCACGCGCGTTCTACGACTACGAGGCCAAGTACGTTGCCGACGACACTCGCTACATATGCCCGTGCGGTCTGCCCGCGAGCCGCGAGAAGCGCGTGCAGGAGGTGGCGTTCGCGGCATTCGAATCGTTGGGCTGCAGCAGCTGGGGCCGCGTGGACCTGATGCTCGACCGCGCCGGAAATCCCTTTCTTCTCGAGGTCAATACGGTGCCGGGCATGACCGACCACAGCCTCGTGCCGATGGCGGCGCGCGCCCGGGGAATGTCGATGGAGGACCTGTGCATGCGGATACTGGAGTCGGCACATGTGGGTTGACCGGAGCCTCCGCATCCAGGCCACAGAGGCCGAAACGGGAACAGGCTAGGCGATGTGGGACAGACCGGATCTCCTGAACTCGGCCGCCCGTGCGCTCTATGGCCTCGCGGCATTGCTCGCGCTCGTCGCGGCCATTGCGTTCACCCTCAGCTTGCCGGTTTTTCCGCTTCGGGAGATCCGGCTGGAGAGCGCGCCCGCCCACGTGACGCGCGACGAGATCGAGCGCCGCATGAGGGGTGCGCTCAAGGGCAACTTTTTCACGCTGGACCTCGAAGCCGTCCGCGCCTCGTTCATGGGGATGCCATGGGTGCGCAACGTCGAGCTGCGGCGGCACTGGCCGGACCGGCTCGAGGTGACGCTTGAAGAGCACGTGCCGCTCGCGCGCTGGGCGACAGTGGCGCTCGTGAACACTCACGGCGAAATTTTCAAGGCCCCGTACGCGGGAGCGCTGCCGGTTTTCGTGGGCCCGGAGGGCGCGGCGAAGGAAATGGCCATCCAGTATGAATTCTTTCGTCGCGGGCTCTCCTCGATCGGCCAGCGGCCGGCCGAGCTCCTGGTGTCGCCGCGCAGGGCCTGGCGGCTCAAGCTCGCGAGCGGGATCACGCTGGAGCTCGGCCGCGAGCACATCGAGGCGCGATTTACCCGGTTCGTCGCGGCGTACGAACGCACGCTGGCGACGCTCGATCAGGAAATCGAGTACGTGGACCTGCGTTACGCCAACGGATTCGCGGTGCGGGTGCCGCCGGCGCGTCCTCGAGAGCCGGCGCGCGGTGATGGCCGAAAGACAGGTTAAGGAGGCCGGGCAACGATCGTGAGCAAGGCGCGAGACAACAAGAATCTGCTGGTCGGTCTCGATATCGGGACATCCAAGATCGTCGCAATCGTCGCCCAGCTGACGCCCGAGGGGGCGTTCGAGCTGATCGGCATGGGACAGCACCCTTCACGCGGGCTGAAAAAGGGCGTCGTGGTCAACATCGAGACGACGGTCAACGCCATCCAGCGCGCCCTGGAGGAGGCCGAGCTCATGGCCGACTGCAAGATACGCGACGTCTACACCGGCATCGCCGGCAGCCACGTCCGCAGCTTCAACTCGCAGGGCATGGTCCCGGTGAAGGACAAGGAAGTCGCCCAGGGGGACATCGAGCGCGTGATCGATACCGCGCGGGCCGTTCAGATCCCGAACGACCAGCAGATCCTCCACGTGCTCAACCAGGAATTCATCATCGACGGGCAGGAGGACGTGCGCGAGCCGCTGGGCATGAGCGGGGTGCGGCTCGAGGTCAAGGTGCACATCGTCACTGGCGCCGTGTCCGCGGCGCAGAACATCGTGAAGTGCGTGCGCCGTTGCGGGCTGGAGGTGCGCGATCTCATCCTCCAGCCGCTCGCCTCCGCGCTCGCCGTGATCTCGGAGGACGAGAAGGACCTCGGCGTCGCGCTCGTCGACATCGGGGGCGGAACGACCGACCTCATCGTTTTCACTCACGGAGCCATTCGCCATACGGCGGTCATTCCCATAGCGGGCGACCAGATCACCAATGACATCGCGATGGCGCTGCGCACGCCGACAAAGGATGCGGAGGAGATCAAGGAGCGCTACGGGTGTGCTCTCTCCCAGCTCGCTGATCCCCAGGAAATGGTCGAGGTGCCGGGTCTCGGGGACCGGGAGCCGCGCCAGCTCTCGCGCAAGACGCTCGCCGAGGTGATCGAGCCCCGCGTGGAGGAGCTCTATTCGCTGGTGCAGTCGGAGCTGCGCAGGAGCGGCTACGAGGAGCTGCTGTCGGCGGGCGTGGTGATCACGGGGGGCTCGAGCGTCATGCAGGGCATGGTCGAGCTGGGCGAGGAGCTCTTTCACATGCCGGTGCGCGTGGGGTACCCGGGCTACGGCGGAACACTCGCGGAATACGTGCGGCACCCGCGTTTCTCGACCGGCGTGGGGCTGCTCCTCGCGGGCTTCGAGCAGCACCGGCAGAAGGAGGCGGCGCGCATGAACAGCGGCTCGCTCCAGAACGTGCTGGAGAGGATGAAATCAT
Source organism: Burkholderiales bacterium (assembly GCA_035620515.1). Taxonomy (GTDB): domain Bacteria; phylum Pseudomonadota; class Gammaproteobacteria; order Burkholderiales; family SG8-41; genus SG8-41. The sequence continues at coordinate 17,002 of DASPGR010000226.1, forward strand.
GGTTTGCAGGAAACTTTTAGACGAAGGGATGCGATCGTTTTGCGCAACGTATCGATTGACGATTCTGGTTCATAGCTCAGGCGAAAGGAGTCTCAATGTTTGAAATCGTGGATGGGCAAGGGCAGGAAGCTGTAATCAAGGTGGTGGGCGTGGGCGGCTGCGGCGGCAACGCGGTCGACCACATGATCGCGCAGGGCGTGAAAGGAGTGGAGTTCATATCGGCGAATACGGACGTGCAGGCGCTCAAGCGCACGCAGGCCAAAGTGCAGCTGCAGCTGGGCAACCACATCACCAAGGGACTCGGCGCGGGGGCCAACCCGGAAGTCGGGCGGCAGTCGGCGCTCGAAGACCGCGAGCGCATTGCCGAAACGATCGCGGGCGCCGACATGCTTTTCGTGACAGCCGGCATGGGGGGCGGAACCGGAACCGGGGCAGCGCCGGTCGTCGCCGAGATTGCCAAGGAGCTCGGCATCCTCACGGTCGCCGTCGTGACCAAGCCGTTCGGCTTCGAGGGCAAGCGCCAGCGCATCGCGCTCGAGGGGCTCGATCAGCTCGGGGAGTATGTCGACTCGCTGATCGTCATACCGAACGACAAGCTGATGCAGGTGCTGGGCAACAAGGTGACGCTTCACGAGGCATTCCGGGCCGCGAACGACGTGCTGCACGGGGCAGTTGCCGGAATCGCGGAGATCATCAGTTGTCCGGGGATGATCAACGTCGACTTCGCCGACGTGCGCACAGTCATGGCGGAGATGGGCATGGCGATGATGGGCTCCGCGAAATCGGAGGGATCGGATCGGGCGCGGCTTGCGGCCGAACAGGCGGTCGCCTGCCCGTTGCTGGAGGATATCAACATCGCCGACGCGCGCGGCGTCCTCGTCAACATCTCGGCGAGCCAGGACTCCTTCCAGCTCCAGGAGCTCTACGATGTCATGGAAACCATCGGCACGTTCGCGGCGGACGGCGCGCACAAAATCGTGGGCACGGTATACGATGAAGCGCTCGACAACAGCCTGCGCGTGACGATCGTCGCGACCGGGCTGGGCAAACCGGTGATTCGCCAGCAATCGAAACCGCTCACCGTGGTGGCAAGCAAGACCGGCACCGACAACCAGCCGCTCGACGTGGATTACGGCGCGCTTGAAATGCCCGCGGTCATGCGGTCGAAGCGCAACCGGGACGCCACGATCGAAGCGATGCGTCAGTCCGGCGTCGAAATGCTGGATATTCCCGCGTTCCTTCGCAAGCAGGCGGACTAGGGCACGACCGGGCGCGGCAACGGTTGCAAAGCCGCGCTGCGCCGAGCGGAGGGCGCTGGATCCAGCTGCCGCCGCCGACGCGGCGCCGCGCGGGTAAACATCGTGCGTCGAGCGAGCCGGCTGGGGTGGCATGCAAGAGTGTCGTACCGGGGCGACATCGCGGCTTCAGCGGGCTACGCGCCGGGGAAAAGCGCTCGTGTTTGCGCGTTCTGTCGCGTTCCAACCACTCAAGGCGCTTGGCGATTCACGATTCGTTACAATTTTTTTGCATAGCAGCATTCCACCGTGCTAGAATTTACCCCGTAACAATATGAAAAATCAGAAAGTTTTCAGTTGATACACCAGCGCACGTTAAAAAATCTGATCCGGGCAACGGGCGTCGGCCTGCACACGGGCGCCAAGGTTTACATGACGCTGCGACCGGCGCCGGCCAGTACCGGAATCGTCTTTCGCCGCACAGACCTCGGACAGCCGGTCGAGATCAAGGCAACGCCGCACGCGGTGGGAGACACACGGCTCTCGTCGTGCCTTGAGCGCGAAGGAGTGCGAATCCAGACCGTCGAGCATTTGATGTCCGCGTTCGCCGGCCTCGGGGTCGACAATGCCTACGTCGATCTCTCGGCCCCGGAAGTGCCGATCATGGACGGGAGCGCGGGTCCTTTTGTGTTTCTGCTGCAATCGGCCGGAATCGAAGAGCAGAGCGTTCCAAAGAAATTCATCCGCGTGCTGAATTCGGTCGCCGTCGAGCAGGGAGACAAGTGGGTGAAGCTCGAGCCGCACAACGGCTTCAAGGTGGCCCTGAGCATCGATTTCGATCACCCCGTTTTCGACAAAATGCGTCAGTCGGTCACGGTGGACTTTTCGAACACCTCCTACGTCAAGGAGGTCAGCCGCGCGCGCACGTTCGGCTTTATGCAGGACGTCGAATCCATGCGCGGACAGGGCCTCGCGCTGGGCGGAAGCCTGGACAACGCCATCGTGATGGACGAGTACCGCGTGCTCAACTCGGACGGCCTGCGCTACGAGGACGAGTTCGTCAAACACAAGGTCCTCGACGCGATCGGCGACCTCTACCTCCTCGGCCATCCGTTGATCGGGGCCTTCGCCGGCCATAAATCGGGACACGCGCTCAACAACCAGCTGCTGCGGCGCCTGCTGGAGGACCGTAAAGCGTGGGAGTACGCGAGCTTCGAGCGGGTGGAGGACGCGCCCGTTTTCCTCGCCTGGCAGCCGCAGGCCGCTTAGGGGCCTCAACTCTTCCGACGCCCGTCGCGCGTTTCGCTGGTTCGCGCGGGTCTGGGCAGTAAAACGGATTCCAGGTTCGTACTACGGCTGGTCGGGATCCTGGTTTTGATCGCCGTGGCCGCGGGCCTGACGCTCTACCTCATCACCCGGAACCGGCGTTATCTCACGCTTGCCTGGCGCGTCGTCCAGTTTGGTTTTATTTTTCTGCTCGTGTTCGTGACGCTCTACGCACTCGAGCGCATGATTCTCGTCATCTGACCCACACTATTTCACACTTCGTTTGTGGCGCCGCACAAAACGGGTCACGGCGACGCGCAGCGGGGACTCCTTCAGGGTGCTCTCTAGCCTCTCAAATTCGCTTATGACGCGGGCATTCAACGATGTCTTCCGTGAACTTGTTCCAGGCCCGATTTGTTGCGTTGCAACTTGAACTTCTATTTGGATTTTAGTAACCTGCTCGTCGCGTTTTCGCAGGTGTTCGAGCAGTCGCGGGGCGAGGTGTCGTAGCTTGGCTGCTGCGGCTGCGTTACCCGCCGCCACAAGAAGCGTTCCGGATCGGAAACTTTTGATCCGGCAGGTGCCCGCCAGCGGCCGGGGAACGGCTTCAAGCATCGTGCGCTGGAGTTCGGCCAGGTGCTGTGCGCGGCGCGACAGGGCGCGAAGCTCGCTCGATTGGTGGAGCAGGTCGCCGATCTTGTGGGCGGGCATATCGAGAGACGCAACGAGGGGAGACGATGAATTTAATTCTAGTTTCCGGAAAGCTGGCCCGGGCGAGGAGTTTCAGCCTGGGCCCGACCCATCTGGCGCTCCTCGGTGTGGCTCTGGTCCTGACGGCCGTGATGTTGGCGGTGCTGCTGCACTACATTGCGCTCCGGTTCGCGGACGACGTCAAGCTGCCTTACGTCGAGTCCATCGTGCTGGCGGCACACAAGCGCCAGGCAGCGCTCCAGCAGGAACAGCATGAGAAAGCCCAGTCATATCTGCGCCAAAACCTGAATGCGATGGCGGTCAAGCTGGGCGAGATGCAGGCGCAACTCGTACGGCTCGACACCGTCGGCGAACGACTGGCCAAGCTGGCCGGGTTCAAGCCGCAGGACCTCATGTTCGGGGAGCGGCCGGGTCGCGGCGGCGCCGTGTCGACACTACCCTCGCAGGATCTGTCGCTTGTCGACTTCACCCAGCAGCTCGAGCTGCTGACGCAGCAGGTCGACGACCGCAGCGACAAGCTCGGTATACTCGAGTCGCTCTTCACCGTCGACAGCGCGAAGAAGAAGCTGGTCCCGACCATGAAGCCGGTCGAAGCAGGCTGGTATTCCTCCAACTTCGGCTGGCGTATCGATCCTTTCACCGGCCAGCGCGCGTTCCATGAGGGCGTCGACTTCATGGCCGAGATCGGCACACCGATCTATGCGGCCGCCGGCGGCGTCGTGATCTTCTCGGGGACGCATCCACAGTATGGTAATATGATCGAAATCGACCACGGCAACGGCTTGATCACGCGTTACGCGCACGCGTCGAAGCGCATGGTGAAGGTTGGCGATCTGGTCGTGCGGGGTGTGGAAATTGCCAAGGTCGGAAAGACGGGCCGCGCCACGGGCGCTCACCTCCATTTTGAAGTGCGGCGGCGTGGCGCTCCGTTGAATCCAAAACAGTTCTTACAATTGCCCGGCTGAGCGTTGTAGGACACAATTGTCAAAGGGGTGGGGCGGGTTTCCCCACCCCTTTTTGTTTAGCTCGTTGAAGGAATGATCCAAACCGTCCTGAGGAAGATCTTCGGCAGCCGCAACGACCGGTTGCTTCGCCAGTACCAACGCCAGGTGCGCGCGACCAACGCGCTCGGGCCGCAGATCGAGAAGCTGACCGATGCGGAATTGCGCGCGAAGACCGACGAGTTCCGCGCCCGGGTTCGCGATACCCTCGCGAAGGTGCCTGACCGTGCCGATGAGGATGCGGACCGGGCCGCACAGGTTGCAACCGATCGAGCCAGGGCGCGTCGCGAGGCGCTGGAGGAGCTGCTTCCCGAGGCTTTTGCCGTGGTGCGCGAAGCGGCACGGCGCACGCTCAACATGCGCCATTTCGACGTTCAGTTGCTCGGCGGCATTGCCCTCCACAACGGAAAGATCGGGGAGATGCGCACGGGTGAGGGCAAGACGCTCGTCGCG
>DASPGR010000227.1:0-4544 GCA_035620515.1 Burkholderiales bacterium
GCGGGTTTGGTTATACTGCGCATTCCCAATCGCTGACGCCCCGGCTCCATGAAACTCGCGTTCGTCGCCGATCCCCTGGATTCGTTCAAGATCTACAAGGACACGACCTTCGCCATCATGCGCGAGGCCGCGGGGCGGGGCCATGAGCTCCATGCCATGGAGCCCGAGGATCTGGTCTGGCACGGCGGCACCGTGTCGGGGCATGCGCGCCGCATCGAGCTGACGGGCGAGAAGCCCACCTGGTACCGCGCGGAGCCGGCGAGCGCGGTCCCGCTTCAGGACTTCGACGCGGTGCTCATGCGCAAGGACCCGCCGTTCGACATGGAGTACGTCTACAGCACCTACCTCCTGGAGCTCGCGGAGGCCAACGGCGCGCGCGTTTTCAACCGCCCGCGCGCGATCCGCGACTGGAACGAGAAGATGGGGATCGCGCGCTTCACGCAGTTCACCCCGCCCACGCTCGTCACCCGGCGCGAAAACCTGATCCGCGAGTTCCTGGCGGAGCACCGCGACGTCATTTTGAAGCCGCTCGACGGCATGGGCGGCACGTCCGTGTTCCGCGTGCGGCACGACGATCCCAACGTCAACGTCATCATCGAAACCGTGACGCACTACGGCCGCAAGAGCACCATGGCCCAGCGCTTCATTCCGGAGATACGCGAGGGCGACAAGCGGGTACTGCTGATTGCGGGCCGTCCGGTGCCGTACTCCCTTGCCCGGGTGCCAAGGCCTGGAGAGACCCGCGGCAATCTCGCGGCCGGCGCCATCGGTATTGCGCGAGAGCTGACGAAGCGGGACCGCGAAATCGCGGAAGCGATGGGTCCGGTGCTGCACGCGGAGGGCCTCCTTCTTGTTGGGCTCGACGTGATCGGCTCCTACCTCACCGAGGTCAACGTCACGAGCCCCACCTGTTTCATGGAAATTGCTGAACAAACAGGCTTTAACGCTGCGGGGATGATGCTGGACGCGCTGGAAAAGGCGGTTGGGCATTGATCGTGGGGCCCCGCCGTGATGTATTGTGCAGTGCAGTAGAGTACACTATTACAGTCGCGTTACCGGGCTGTAAGGTGCCTTGATGATTGGGATTTTGATCATTACCCACGGGACGTTGGGCGAGAGCCTCATCCACTGCGCGAGCCACGTGCTCAACAAACGCCCGCCCAGGGTCAAGCAGCTCGGCGTTACCGCCCAGGACGACCCCTTCAGCCTCCTGCCTCAGGCCCGGGCCCTCATCAAGGAGCTCGACGACGGCGACGGCGTCCTCATCCTGTCGGACATCTTCGGCGGCTCGCCGGCCAACATTGCCTCGAAGCTCGTCGTTCCCGGCCGCGTCGAAGGCGTGGCCGGGGTCAATCTCCCGATGCTGATCCGTGTGCTGACGTATCGCGACAAGCCCCTTCAGACCGCGGTCGTGAAAGCCGTGAGCGGGGGTTGCGACGGCGTGGTCCGCATTCCGGGCCTTGTCGTCAGCCATGCAGCAACGGGAAGTTGAGATCACCAACAGGCTCGGGTTGCACGCCCGGGCTTCGGCCAAGTTGACCCAGGTCGCCGGGCGCTTCCAGAGCGGCGTGTGGATCACGCGCAACGGCCGCCGCGTCAACGCCAAGAGCATCATGGGCGTCATGATGCTGGCGGCGGCGAAGGGTGCCACCGTCGTGCTCGAGACCGAGGGCCCCGATGAGGAGGAGGCGATGGCAGCCGTCGCTGCGCTCATCGAGAGCCGGTTCGAGGAAGACGAGTAGCCAAATGCCGAAGGCGGAAGGATGAAAGTCCTTTCGCCGGGTTGGGTTCGAAGTAATAATCATCCTTCGTCCCCCATCCTTCATCCTTGACGAACCGATGAGCCTTGCCATTCACGGCATTGGTGTCTCCGGCGGCATTGCCATCGGTCATGCCCATCTCTTCTCGCACGCCAAGCTCGAGGTCGCGCACTTCGTCGTGCCGCAGGCCCAGGTGGCCGAGGAATCCGCGCGCTTCGAGATGGCCGTGCAGACGGTGTGCGATGAGCTCGAAGCGCTGCATGCCACGGTGCCCGCGGGCGCACCGGCCGAGCTGGGCGCGTTCATCGATCTTCACCTGACCATCCTGCGCGATTCGACGTTGTCGGCTGTCCCGCGCCGGATCATCGAGACCGAGCAGTGCAATGCGGAGTGGGCGCTCCGGGTCCAGCTCGACGCATTGCTCGCCCAGTTCGACCAGATCGAGGACGCCTATCTGCGCGAGCGCAAGAGCGACGTGATCCAGGTGGTCGAGCGCGTGATGAAGGCGCTCGGGGGCCAGCCGGGCTACGTGCCCCCGCCGCCCGCGTCCGATTCCGTGCAGAGCCTCATCCTGGTTGCCCGCGATCTCTCGCCCGCCGATGTGGTGCAATTCAAGCAGCACCAGTTCGCGAGCTTCATCACCGACCTCGGCGGCACGACGTCGCATACCGCGGTCGTGGCGCGCAGCCTCGCCCTGCCGTCAATCGTGGCGCTGCACAGCGCGCGGCAGCTGATCCGCGAGAACGAGCTCGTCATCGTGGACGGCACCCAGGGTGTCGTGATCGTCGACCCCGACGAGCGGGTGCTTGCCGAATACCGCCTGCGCCAGCGGGAGTTCGACCTCGAGCGTCAGAAGCTGAAGCGCCTCAAGGACACGCGTGCCGTGACGCTCGACGACGTGGAGGTCGAGCTCCAGGCCAACATCGAGCTGCCCGAGGACGTCGCCGAGGCGAGGGCGAACGGCGCCATCGGAATCGGTCTCTTCCGGAGCGAGTTCCTGTTCCTCAACCGCCTGGACCTGCCCGACGAGGACGAGCAGTTCGAGGCCTATCGCAAGGCGGCCGTGGAGATGGACGGCATGCCGGTCACGATCCGCACCTACGACCTGGGTGCCGACAAGCCGAGCGACGAGCTGCAGCGGCACACGCCCAACCCCGCGCTCGGGCTGCGCGCGATACGCCTGTGCCTGACCGAGCCGAGGCGCTTCCTCATCCAGCTGCGCGCGCTCTTGCGCGCATCGCACTACGGAAAGATCAACATTCTCATCCCCATGCTCGCGACCGCGGCGGAAGCGGATCAGGCTCTCGCGCTCATTCGTCAGGCCAGGGAAACGCTCGACGAGCAGGGAATCCCCTACGACCGGCATATCAAGGTGGGCGGCATGATCGAGGTCCCGGCGGCAGCGCTGGCACTCGAGGTCTTTACCCGCAAGCTCGACTTCCTGTCGATCGGCACGAACGACCTCATTCAGTACACGCTCGCCATCGACCGCACCGACGATACCGTGGCGCACCTCTATGATCCCCTCCATCCGGCGGTGCTCGGGTTGATCTCCGGGATCATCCGCACCGCAAACAGGGCCAAGATCCCGGTGGCGCTGTGCGGCGAGATGGCGGGCGATGTCAGCCTCACGCGGCTCTTGCTTGCCTTCGGGCTGCGCCAGTTCTCGATGCATGCCGCCCATCTGCTCGACGTCAAGCAGGTGATCCTCAACACCACGCTGACGCGGCTGAAGCCGCTCGCCACGAGGATGCTGCGCACCTACGAACCCGAGAAGCTTCGCTCGCTGCTCGCGCGCCTGAACAGCTGAGGCTCCGGCCGCGAGGTTGACAATAACGGGGTGGGCGGGTAACGTGGCATCCGCTTTAAGCCGCGCCGATTTGACTTTCAGCTTGCGGGCGCGTTACAAATCCGGCTAAAGAGAAAACAGGAAAAGTTTTTTCGGACCCGGCCAGCGCAAGCCCGCCGGGTTTTTGCTTTTCTGGAGCCATGGACAGCGCACTCGCGTCAGGATCGGTCGGCATCGTCACCCCGCAGCGGGCGACATTCAGCGAGCCACTCACCCTCAAATCGGGAGCGGTCGTGGAGGGGTACGAGCTCGTCTACGAGACCTACGGGCAGTTGAACGCCGAGCGCAGCAACGCGGTGCTGGTATGCCATGCGCTCAATGCGGCGCATCACGTCGCGGGGCATTACGCCGACGATCCCGAAAACCTGGGCTGGTGGGACAACATGGTCGGGCCGGGCAAGCCGGTTGATACGAATCGCTTCTTCGTGGTCGGCGTGAACAACCTCGGCGGCTGCCACGGCTCGACCGGCCCGCAGAGCATCAACCCGCGCACCGGCAAGCCCTGGGGCGCCGATTTTCCGCTGGTGACGGTGGAGGACTGGGTCGCGACCCAGGCCCGGCTCGCCGATTTTCTCGGCATCCGCAGCTTCGCTGCAGTCATGGGGGGAAGCCTGGGGGCGATGCAGGCGTTGCAGTGGACGGTCAGCTTTCCGGAGCGCGTGCGGCACGCTCTCGTGATCGCCTGCGCGCCCAATCTCTCCGCCCAGAACATCGCCTTCAACGAGGTCGCGCGCCAGGCGATCATCACGGACCCGGATTTCCACGAGGGTCATTACTACGAGCACCGCACCCGTCCCACGCGCGGCCTGCGCGTGGCGCGCATGGTGGGCCACATCACCTACCTCTCGGATGATGCGATGGCGGACAAGTTCGGCCGGCAGCTGAAGCACGGCCGGCCCTCCTATTCCTTCGAGCCGGAGTTCGAGATCGAGTCC
>DASPGR010000228.1:0-5008 GCA_035620515.1 Burkholderiales bacterium
GACTTTGCCGAAGACCTCGCGCGTCTCGATCAGACGCAAACCATCGACCGCGCGCTCGAGCGGCAGCACCTTGTCGATCACGGGCTTCATTTTGCCTCCGGCGATGAGACCCATCAGCGCCTGCAGGTTGTCGTCGTAGAAACTGTTCGAGCCGATGACCTGGAGCTCGAAGCTCCAGATGTAGCGCAGATCTTCCTTCGGGTCGTAGCCGGCCGTCGCCCCGCATACGAGTATCTTGCCGCCGCGCTTGACGCAGCGCAGGGTCGGATGCCACGTATCGCCGCCGGTGAAGTTGATGACGACATCCACGCCGCCTTCGTATGAGCGTCGTTGCGGCTTGCCGAACTTTTCCACCGCCCACTTGGAGAAATCCGTTGTCTTGTAATTGATGACATGGTCTGCACCGAGCTCCTTCAGCCGCTTGATCTTGTCCTCGCTGCTTGCGCACGCGATCACCTCCGCGCCCAGCAGCTTCGCGAGGATCACGCAGCCCGTGCCGACACCGCCGCTCGCACCGAGCACGAGCACCTTGTCTCCGCTCTTGATGGTCTTGTGCGTGATGATCATGCGGTGGGCCGTGCCGTAGGCCACGGGGAGCGACGCCGCATCCTCGAAGGAGACGCCTTCCGGCATGCGGATCAACTGGTGCTCCGCCACCAGGCACTTCTCGGCGAGGCCGCCGTGCATCATCTCGCCCATCAGGCCTTTCTGGCGGTTGACGGGATTCACCAGCACCCGGTCGCCGACTTTCCACGCGGTGATCCCCGCTCCCACCTCGCGGATCTCGCCGGCCATGTCGAGGCCGATGATCATTGGCAGCGGCACCTTGATCCCGGGCATGCCGCGCACGGTGAAGACGTCGTGGTAGTTGAAGGACGTCGCTTTCACGCGGATCACCACGTGTCCGTCTTCGACGACCGGGTCGGGAAAATCGGGAATGAGCTTCAACTGCTCGAGGCCGCCGTGCTGCTGTAGTGCGACTGCTTTCATCGTTTCCCTTTCGCTCGTTCCCGATGCTCGGATCGGCAGAGCATGGTGCGGCCAAGCTTCTTCAAAAATTCTACGAACGCGACGGCGGGCTGTCAAAGAGAAGAAGCGACGCCGCGCGTCCGACCACACTCTGGACGCAGAGCAACGATGCATCGCTTTCACTGCTACCATTCGCGTTGCCACTGAACCGTCCATCCCCGTGTCCTCACCGCGCAACTCCGCTCCCTGGTTCGTCGTGCTCGTCGTCACCGCGGCGCAGCTGGTCTCGGCCAGCGCCGGGATCGTGCTGGCGGCGATAGCGCCCAAGGTCGCCGAGACGTTGAACGTGAGTGCGGTACTCATCGGATACCAGGCGAGCTTGACCTGGGGCGTGGCCATGGTGGCCTCGATTTATGGCGGGAATCTGGTGCTGCGCTGGGGCGCGGGTTCGACGACGCAAGCGAGCATGGCATTGAGCGCGGTCGGCGTCTCGCTTTTCGCGGTACCTCACGTCGCGATCATCGCGCTCGGGTCCGTGATCGCGGGAATCGGCACGGGCATCGCCCCGGCCGCGGCAGCGCATCTCCTTGTGCGCTACACCGTGCCGGAGCGCCGCAACCTGGTGTTCTCGATCAAGCAGACGGGCGTTCCGGTCGGCGGCGTGCTGATCGCTCTCATCGCGCCGTTGCTGGCGGTCACGGTCGGCTGGCAATGGTCGCTCGCCGCGATTGCGGCCATTGCCGTGGCGGTGATGCTGATGGTGCGCCCGCACTGCCGCGCCTGGGACGATGATCGCGCGCAGGTGATGGCCCGCGCCGGCGCATTCGGCGGTGTGCCCGTCGTATTGCGCCAGGCTCCGTTGCGCTGGCTTTCGCTCGCCTCGGTCTTGTTTTCCAGCGTGCAGCGGATCGTGCTGACATTCACCGTGCTCTACCTCGTCGCCGAGGGGGGCTACGGACTCGTCGAAGCGGGCATCATGCTCTCGGTGGTGCAGATCGGCGGGGCCGCGACGCGGGTGCCATGGGGCTGGCTCGCGGACCGCTGGCGAAGCGGGCTTGCCGTGCTCTACCTGATTTGTGTCCTCATCATCGGCTCGTCGGCTGTACTCGTTGCGCTCGAGCCCGCCTGGCCGCGCTCGCTCGTTTATCTTCTGTTTTTCGTGCTGGGTGCAGCGACAGTCGGCTGGAACGGCGTGTTCCACGCGGAGTGCGCGCGCTTGAGCCCGCCGGGCATGGCGAGCCTCGTTGCCAGCGGGACCGCGTTCTTCGTCTTCTCCGGCTCTCTCATCGGGCCGGCCGCGTTCACCGTCGCCTACGATGCGCTCGGCACCTACAGCGCGACCTTTGCGATCATGGTTGCGACCGGAATCCTCGCGCTCGGGCTGCTCTGGCTGGCCGGCCGCTCGGGCGTTCCGCTCGGGCGCAGCGCGTGAGCGTCGCAACCTCATCGGGCGCGGTTTCACGCTCGAGAGTCATCGCGGTGGTTGCCGCGACGACGGGCACGCAGGTCGCCTCGGTCATGGGCAGTTCCGGTTTCCCGGTCATCGCGCCGGCGCTGGCGGTCGCCTTGAGCGTCGAGGCCTCGCTGGTGGGCTACCAGGTGAGCCTCATCTACGGCACGGCGATGGCGGCTTCTCCTTTTATGGGACACGTGGTGCCGCGCTGGGGCGCCTGCCGCGCCATGCAGGCGGGGCTCATCGCGACTGTGATGGGACTGCTCCTCGCGATGACGGGCACCCTCGCGACGCTGCTCGCCGGCTCGATCCTGCTCGGGCTGTCATTGAGCGTGATGCAGCCCGCGGCCGCGCATCTGCTGTTCCGGTTCAGTCCTCCGGAGAACCGGAACCTCATCTTCTCCATCAAGCAGACGGGGATTCCCCTGGGCTGGGCGCTGATGGGCGCAATTGCGCCGGCCGTTACAGTTGCGCTCGGATGGAGATGGGCGCTCGGCGTGGTCGTTGTCGTTTCACTCGCGACCGCGGCGGCCCTCCAGCTCGAGCGCGCAGCCTGGGATGATGACCGGGGCGCGCCGGCGGGCGAGCGCCGCGGCCTTATGGCGGGCTTGCGGCTCGTGTGGCGCTACCCCGCGCTGCGCTGGCTCTCGCTCATGTCGTTCTGCTTCGCCTTCGTGCAGCTCTGTTTCGCGACGTTCGGCGTGACACTGCTGGTGGAGGAGGTCGGCTACAGCCTGGTGGCCGCGGGCTTCCTGCTCTCGCTCGCGTTCGCGGCCGGCGTCACGGCGCGGATCGTGTGGGGCTGGATCGCAGACCTCGTTGGCGACAGCCTGCTTGTTCTCGTTGCGATCAGCGCGGCCATGGTGATCTGCTGCGTCGTCCTCACCTTTGTCTCCAGTTCGTGGCCCGGCTGGGCGCTGATGCTGCTCTTTGTCGTGTTCGGGGCCACGGGCGTCGCCTGGAACGGAATTTTCATCGCCGAGGCGGCGCGGCTCGCACCGCAGGGCCAGGTGAGCCCCGCGGTGGGCGGCGCCATGGTTTGGAATTTCGGGGGCGTACTGTTCGGCCCGGCGCTCTTCGCGTTCTGCTACAAGTTGATCGGCAGCTACGCGGGGACCTTCTGGCTGCTCGTTCTGGTGAGCGCCAGCGGATGCGCGTTTCTCGCCGCGGCCTTTGCGGTGACGCGACCGGCCCGCGCGACGGCGACGCAGTGACGCCCCGCGGTTTCAATCGGGCTGTGGGCGCGCTGCTGATGGCCATTGGCGCGGGGCTGATAATCAAGTGACGCAACTTCCCGCCGGGCTCGGGGCCTTCGAGCTCGCGCTCGCGGCGGCGATGGTTTTCGCCGCCTTCACCGTGCGCGGCATGTCCGGATTCGGCGCCGGGATGGTCGGCATTCCGCTCCTTGCGTTCGTGATGCCGGTGCACACCGCGGTCCCGATGTTCTCCATCCTGGTGCTGACGCTGTTCGTGATCATCAGCATCCGGGACTGGAAGGCTGTGGTGCATGAGGAATTGCGGAGGCTCCTACTTCCCACCCTTCTGGGCGTTGCAGTCGGAATCGTGCTGCTGCAACAACTCGACAACCGGATGCTGCTCAAGCTTCTGGGAGGGTTGCTGATCGCCTACGCCGCCTACGCGACTGCAGTGCGGATCTTCGGCCTGCCCCAGCTCAACTGCTCAGCACGCTGGGCGTTTCCGGTCGGATTCGTCGGTGCGGTGATCGACACGGTGTTCTCCGGCGGCGGGGGCACGCTCGTTGTCATCTATCTCCACATGCGCGGCGTGGAACGACAGCCGTTTCGGGCGACGGTGGCCGTGGTGTGGCTGGTAGAGATGGTGGCCCGTATGATCGGCTACGGCGCGGCCGGCTACTACACGGTGGGTACGCTTGTGCTCTGCCTCATCCTGCTGCCCATGATGTGGGCGGGAACCTATGCCGGCGAGAAAATCGGCAACCGCATCAGCCAGGAGGCTTTCACCAAGGTCCTCTCAGCGCTGCTCGCGCTGACCGGCGTCATGCTGCTTCTGAAATAAGATCGGGGGGCAATGGCGCCTCTGCCATTACGCCGAAGCGGAGACAAAAACGCTGCAGGCTTACTTGAGGAAAATCACTGCGGGAAAGGTGGCAACGGCGAGAACCAGCACAAGCCATTCGAGATTATTGCGCTTGAGCCAGCCGGTGAAATGCAGAACCAGTATTATGATTGCGATCACGTAAAAGCCGTAAAAAGCCATGCACTTTCTCCTCGGGCTTTTTCCCCCGGCGTTAAGAATAAACCAAAACGTTGCGCGATAACAGCTTAAATTCACGGTATTGTTACCCTGCACCATCGTTGACCGCAGGGTCTCGGGTGTGAACTGTGACACATGGATTTCATCCTAGCGCTTGACCAGGGCACGACCAGCTCCCGTGCCATCGTCTTCGATCATGACGGCGCCATCACGGCCGCCGCGCAGAAGGAATTCACGCAGATTTTTCCGCAGCCGGGATGGGTCGAGCACGATCCCCGGGAAATCTGGTCAACGCAGATTGCGGTCGCCACGGAAGCGCTCGCCCGCGCCGGGCTGCGGGCCCAGGACATC
>DASPGR010000229.1:0-2134 GCA_035620515.1 Burkholderiales bacterium
TGCCCCTCCCTTTTTCGTCCGCAGGGCCGCGGTCCTCGGTGCAGGGGTCATGGGCGCGCAGATCGCCGCGCATCTCGTCAATGCGAACGTCGCGACGCTTCTCTTCGAGCTGCCCGCGAAGGAGGGCGACCCGAACGCGAATGTCCTGAAGGCGATCGAGAATCTCCGCCGGCTCGAGCCGAGCCCGCTGTCGGTTCCATCAAGATCCGCCCTGATCGAGCCTGCAAACTACGATCAGCATCTCGAGAAGCTCCGCGAGTGCGATCTCGTCATCGAGGCCATCGCCGAGCGCATGGACTGGAAGTCCGATCTCTACGGGAAGGTCGGGCCTTACATCGGCGAGCGCGCGGTATTCGCGACCAACACCTCCGGTTTGAGCGTAAACCGGTTGTCGGAAGCCCTTCCGCAGGAACTGCGGCCGAGATTCTGCGGGGTGCATTTCTTCAATCCGCCGCGCTACATGCATCTCGTCGAACTGATCGCCGCACGGGATACCGAACCCGCCGTCCTGGACCGGCTCGAGCAGTTCATGGTGACGGCGCTGGGCAAGGGCGTGATTCGAGCGAAGGACACGCCCAACTTCATCGCCAACCGCGTCGGGGTGTTCTCGCTTCTGGCCACGATCTATCACGCCGGGCGACTCGATATCGGTTTTGACGTGGTCGATGCGCTGACGGGCACGCTGATCGGCCGGCCCCGCAGCGCGACGTTCCGCACGGCGGATGTCGTGGGCCTCGACGTGTTCGCGCATGTCGTCGACACCATGAGGGAGGCGCTGCCGCGGGATCCCTGGCATCGATACTTCGAGCTGCCGGCATGGTTGAAGAAGCTGATCGAGGACGGCGCGCTGGGCCAGAAGACGCGGCGCGGCGTCTATCAGAAGGTCGGCGATGACATCCGGGTTCTCGATCCGGCGAGCGGACAATACCGCTCATCCGGCGGCAAGGCCGACGATGCAGTCGCCGAGATGATGAGGAATCCCGTCCCCGCCGAGCGTTTCCGGCAGTTGCACGCGGCGGGCGCACCGCAGGCGCGCTTTCTCTGGTCCATTTTCCGCGACACGTTCCACTATTGCGCGGTGCATCTGCCCGAGATCGCAAATAACGCGCGCGATCTCGATCTCGCGATGCGCTGGGGCTTCGGCTGGCAGCAGGGCCCGTTCGAGATCTGGCAATCCGCCGGCTGGCAGCAGGTGGCCGGCTGGATCGCGGAAGACGTCGCGGCGGGGAGATCGATGGCGGAAGCCCCGTTGCCCGCGTGGGTCACGGAGCCCGGCCGCAGCGGCGTTCATGGCGACCAGGGCTCCTACGCGCCGTCAAAAGGCACCTACCAGGCGCGCCCGACCCTGAGCGTTTACCGGCGCCAGGCGTTTCCCGACCGCCTCCTCGGGGAGACCGCGCGCTACGGAGACACCCTCTTCGAGACCGATGCGGTGCGTTGCTGGCACACGCGCGATGACATCGCGATCGTGAGTTTCAAGAGCCGTATGCACACCATCGGCGACGACGTGCTCGAGGGCGTGCTGCAGGCCATCGACCTCGCCGAGCAGGACTACCTGGGGCTCGTCATCTGGCAGACCGAGCCTCCATTCTCCGTGGGCGCGAATCTCAAGAAGACCCCGGCAGGTGGACGCCGCAACCGGCCGTCCGTGCTCGGCCGGTTCTTCCGCATGGTCCGGCGCGAGGCCGAGTCCGCAGCGCTCAAGGCTGCGCGAACGCTGGGCATGGCCGATCAGCTGATGGCGGGCCGCCTCGCAGAGGTCGAGCATCTCGTGGAGCAGTTTCAGGCGACGACGCAGGGCCTCAAGTTCTCGATGATCCCGACGGTCGCGGCCGTCGACGGGCTCGCCCTGGGCGGGGGTTGCGAAGTCATCATGCACTGCGATCGCTCGGTGGCGACCCTCGAGAGCTACATCGGGCTGGTCGAAGCCGGCGTCGGCCTGCTCCCCGCCGGCGGCGGATGCAAGGAGCTCGCCATGCGCGCCGCTGCCGATGCGAAGGGCGGGGACATCTCGCCGTTTCTGCAGAAATACTTCAAGGCGGCGGCGATGGCGGAGGTGGGCCGCAGTGCGGAGCACGCGCGCGAGCTCGGGTATCTGCGTCCCGCCGATCGCGTCGTGATGAACCGCTTCGAG
>DASPGR010000230.1:0-6977 GCA_035620515.1 Burkholderiales bacterium
CCAGAAGGCGGCAAGCTCGGAGTACTTCCGGCGCTTTGCCTCATAGAGCTCGCCGAATCGCTTCTCGACCTCGGGAACGGCGCGCGGCTTGAGGTCATAGGTCCTCACTTCATAGATCATGGAACGTCCTTTCTTATGTCATGGAGGTCGCAGAATTGGCCCCGCATCCCGGCGTCAACGAGGCGAGGGCGGCGAGGGTGCCTAGTATACCGTTCGCTTTGCTGGCGTGACGGCGTTGCCGGAGGACCGGACGGCCAGGCTGCTATTGCTCGTACAGGCTTGTCTGCGCCTTGCCTCGAAAGACGCGGTATACAAAGATCGTATAGCCGATTATGAACGGCAGCACCACGAGCGCGCCGGCGAGCACGACCTTGAGCGAGGACGGGTGAGCCGCGGCTTCCCAGATTGTCATGCGGTCCATCACGACGTACGGGAAAAGGCTGTATGCAAGCCCGGCGAAGGAAAGAAGAAATAGTACGACGGTCCCGGCGAACGGCCACCAGTCAGGGGTTGCTGCGCCGCTCCGCACTGCGCTCGCGGCGCGCCAGATCCAGATCCACGCCGCGCCGCTCGCGAGAGGCAGCAGCATCAGGGCGAGCGTGCGCGGAAAATCGAACCATTTGTGGTACACCGTCTCGCTGACCATCGGCGTGGCAAGGCTCACGAAGCCAACGCCAAGCGCGACCCAGAAAAGGCCCCAATGCGTCCAGGCGACCGCCTTTCGCTGGAGCTCGCCGTCGGTGCGCCAGATGAGCCACGTCGCGCCGAGAAGCACGTAGCCGCCGCAAACTCCCCCCGCTACGACCAGCCCGAACAGGAAATAGCCGAAGCCTGACTGGAACCCGGTGATGTAGCTTGCGAGCATGAGCCCTTGCGCAACGGCCATGACGAAAGAGCCAAACCACAGCAGCCAGTGCCACATCTCGCGCTGCCAGCCTTCCGCTTTCACGCGGAACTCGAACGAGACGCCCCTCAACATGAGGCCGACCAGCATTGCGATGACGGGAAGGTAGAGCGCGGTCATGACGATCCCGTGGGCGGCGGGAAACGCGACGAGCAGCAATCCGACACCGAGCACGAGCCAGGTCTGATTGGCATCCCAGAAGGGGCCGATCGACGCGACCATGCGCTCCTGCTCGGCGGCCGTGGCCGCTGGCATGAGCATGGCGACTCCAAGATCATAGCCATCCAGTATGACGTAAGCGAGAATCGCCACACCCATCAGGACAGTGAAGATGACCGGAAGGTCGAGGCTCATGCTGTGGCTCCTGCCAAGGGACCGCCCCGAACCGCGGCGGGGTTCGCGCCTTTGCCGGCCAGGTGCGTCAGCACCACCATGTATGCCGCCAGCAGCAGGGCGTAGGTAATGATGTAGCTTGTCAGGCTCGCGCCGAGCTCGGCCCCACCGACGGGACCGACAGCGTCCGCGGTTCTCAGTATCCCGGTAACAAGCCACGGCTGCCGGCCGATCTCGGTCACGTACCAGCCAGCCAGTGTTGCGACCCAGCCGGAAAAGGTGAACGCTGCGAACGTCCAGAGCAGCCATCGCGGAGGTGCTGCCCGGTTTCGGGTCCGCCACGCTCCATACCAGGACAGCGCAATCATCAAGACGCCCATTCCCACCATCAGCCGGAACCCGAAGAAAAGAGGAGCGACCGGCGGCACGTCCGGCGCAAACTCATTGATGCCCTTCAGTTCCGCGTCGAGGGAGTGCCTGAGGATCAGGCTTGCGCCCCTCGGAATCTCTATCGAGAAATCGTTGCGCTGCTCCTTCTCGTTCGGGATCGCGAAGAGCACGAGCGGCACGCCGCGCTCGGTCTTCCAGATCGCTTCAATCGCGGCGATCTTGGCCGGTTGGTGCTCGAGTGTATTGAGTCCGTGCAGATCGCCGACGTAGGCTTGCACGGGCGCGAGGACCGCAGCGATCACGATGCCCGTGCGCAGCGTGCGTGCAGCCGCCGCGTCCTGGGGCGCTTTCAAGAGCCGCCACGCCGAAAGGCCGGCAACGACAAAGGCGGCCGTGAGCCCGGAGGCGAGGAGCATGTGCGTAAAACGGTAAGGAAAGGACGGCGTGAACAGGATCTGCCACCAGTCGGCCGCGACGATCTGTCCGTCGGCCATGCCGTGGCCGACGGGCGTCTGCATCCAGGAATTGAGCGCAAGGATCCAGAATGCAGACAACGTCGTGCCGGCTGCAACCAGCACTGTCGAAGTCAAATGCATCCAGCCCGGAACCCGGTTCATGCCGAAGAGCATCACGCCGAGGAAGGTTGCCTCGAGGAAGAACGCGGTCAGCACCTCGAACGCAAGCAGGGGACCGGCCACATTGCCAACGGTATTCATGAATCCGGGCCAGTTGGTGCCGAACTGGAACGACATCACCACGCCCGATACAACGCCCATCGCGAAGGTGAGCGCGAAGATCTTGGTCCACAGCTTGTACGTTTCGAGCCACGCGGCGTCGCCCGTCCGGGCGTAGCGCACCCGGAAATAGACCAGGATCCACGCGAGCGCGATGGTGATGCTGGGGAACAGGATATGGAACGAGATGTTCAGCGCGAATTGCGCGCGGGCGAGCAGAAGGGCTTCCCCGGCTTCCATCGTCTTCGACCCCTGGGCTTGCTCTGGTGCAACTCCGACCGATTCTACGCGAGGGCGACGCCCCAATTCATCCTGTCGGGTTAAGTGTCTGGATTGAAGCGCAAATTCTCCGTGCCAGCCTCTTGAAAACAGGCTGAGTCGCCCAATATCATGGAAAGCCAACCCGCGACGGATCGCACATGCGCTTTGACAAGTTCACGACCAAGTTTCAGCAGGCGTTTGCCGATGCCCAGAGCCTCGCAGTGGGCTCCGACAACCCGTATATCGAGCCGCAGCATCTGCTGCTGGCACTCATCAGGCAGGAAGACGGTGCGACCTCCGCGCTGCTCGGGCGCGCCGGCGCAAACGTGGCGGG
Organism: Burkholderiales bacterium; assembly: GCA_035620515.1. Taxonomy (GTDB): domain Bacteria; phylum Pseudomonadota; class Gammaproteobacteria; order Burkholderiales; family SG8-41; genus SG8-41. Next base: position 2,957 of record DASPGR010000230.1, read on the forward strand.
CCTGCGTTCGGCACTGGAGCGCAGCATCGAACGGCTGCCGCGCGTTGAAGGGACGGGGGGCGAGGTTAATGTCTCGCGCGAGCTCTCGAGCCTCCTCAATCTGACCGACAAGGAGGCGCAGAAGCGCGGCGACCAGTTCATCGCGTCCGAGCTCTTCCTGCTGGCGGCGCTCCACGACAAGGGCGAGACCGGCAAGCTGCTCAAGCAGCATGGCGTCAACCGCGCAGCGCTCGAGGCCGCGATCAACGCGGTGCGCGGCGGGGAGAACGTGCAGAACGCGGAAGCCGAGGGACAGCGCGAGGCGCTCAAGCGCTATACGCTCGATCTTACCGAGCGCGCGCGCACTGGGAAGCTGGATCCTGTCATCGGGCGCGACGACGAGATTCGCCGTGTCGTCCAGATCCTGCAGCGCCGGACCAAGAACAACCCCGTGCTGATCGGCGAGCCTGGCGTGGGCAAGACCGCCATTGTCGAGGGACTCGCGCAGCGCATCGTCAACGGCGAGGTTCCCGAATCGCTGAAGAACAAGCGGGTGCTCGTCCTCGACATGGCGCTGCTCCTGGCGGGCGCGAAGTATCGCGGAGAATTCGAGGAGCGGCTCAAGTCGGTTCTGAAGGAAATTGCCCAGGATGCCGGCCAGACGATCGTGTTCATCGACGAGTTGCACACGATGGTCGGCGCGGGCAAGGCCGAGGGTGCGATCGACGCGGGCAACATGCTGAAGCCCGCACTGGCACGGGGCGAGCTGCACTGCGTCGGGGCGACGACGCTCGACGAGTATCGCAAGTACGTTGAAAAGGACGCCGCCCTGGAGCGGCGCTTCCAGAGAGTGCTGGTCGACGAGCCCTCGGTCGAGGCGACGATCGCCATTCTGCGCGGCCTGCAGGAGAAGTACGAGGTGCATCACGGCGTCGACATCACGGACCCCGCGATCGTGGCGGCGGCCGAACTCTCGCATCGCTACATCACGGATCGTTTCCTTCCCGACAAGGCGATCGATCTCATCGACGAGGCGGCCTCGCGCATCAAGATGGAGATCGATTCGAAGCCGGAGGAGATGGACCGGCTCGACCGCCGCCTGATCCAGTTGAAGATCGAGCGCGAAGCGGTGAAGAAGGAGAAGGACGAAGCTTCGCAAAAGCGCCTTGCGCTTCTCGGCGAGGAAATCCAGAGGCTCGAAAAGGATTACGCGGACCTCGAGGAGATCTGGAAAGCGGAAAAAGCGCAGGTCCAGGGATCGCAGCACATCAAGGAAGAGCTCGATCGCCTCAAGGTGGAGATGGAAGCGGCGAAGCGCAAGGGCGAGTGGCAGAAGGTGTCGGAGATCCAGTACGGAAAGATCCCGCAGCTCGAGGCACAGCTCAAGCAGGCGGACAAGCCCAAGGGCGGAAAGCCGCGGCTGCTTCGCACCCAGGTCGGCGCCGAGGAGATCGCGGAAGTGGTCTCGCGCTGGACCGGCATCCCCGTCGCCAAGATGATGCAGGGCGAGCGCGAGAAGCTGCTCAAGATGGAGGAACGGATCCACCAGCGGGTAATTGGCCAGGACGAGTCGGTCAGGCTCGTGGCAGACGCCATCCGGCGCTCGCGCGCCGGGCTGGGCGATCCGAAGCGCCCCTATGGATCGTTCCTTTTTCTGGGCCCGACGGGAGTGGGCAAGACGGAGCTGTGCAAGGCGCTCGCCGAGTTCCTGTTCGACTCGGAAGATCACCTGATTCGCGTCGACATGTCAGAGTTCATGGAAAAGCACTCGGTGGCACGGCTCATCGGCGCACCGCCGGGCTACGTCGGATACGAGGAAGGCGGCTATCTCACGGAGGCGGTGCGGCGCAAGCCCTACTCGGTGATCCTGCTCGACGAGATCGAGAAGGCGCACCCCGATGTCTTCAACGTGCTGCTTCAGGTCCTCGACGACGGGCGCATGACCGACGGACAGGGGCGCACCGTGGATTTCAAGAACACCGTGATCGTGATGACCTCCAATCTCGGCTCGCAGATGATCCAGCAGATGTCGGGTGACGACTATCAGGTCATCAAGCTCGCGGTGCTGGGCGAGGTCAAGGCCCATTTCAGGCCGGAATTCATCAATCGCATTGACGAGATCGTGGTGTTCCATGGGCTCGACGAGAAGAACATCAAGGCGATCGCGAAGATCCAGATGGGCTACCTCGAGAAGCGGCTGGCGAGCCTCGAGATGCGGCTGGAGGTGACCGACGCGGCGCTGAAGGAGATCGCATCGGTCGGATTTGACCCCCTCTTTGGCGCGCGTCCGTTGAAGCGCGCAATCCAGCAGCAGGTGGAGAATCCGCTCGCGAAGGCCATTCTGGAGGGACGCTTCGCTCCGAAGGACACCATTCGCGTCGACGCCAAGAAGGGCGCGATCGTGTTCGACAAGGCCGCAGCGGCAGTCGCCGCGTAGCTTTCGCGCAGCTCTTCCGCGAAAACGGGCCCCGCTCTACGGGGTCTTTATCGCCGTGCCGGTAGAAAATAGAATAGGGGTCGTCGAGGCCACTCCATCCACCGGCCATGGCCATTCACCAGATCCAGGTCCGCTACGACGAGACGCAGGATCGCATTCTGCTACGCCTGTCCACGACCGAGGGCAGCGAGTTTCGTTTCTGGTTGACCCGGCGCTTCGTCAAGCGGTTGTGGAGCATGCTGGTTCAAATGCTGGAATGGGACCAGGCCGTGCAGCAGCAGCATGACGTCCAGGCGCGCCGCACCGTCCTCGATATCCAGCACGAGGGCTATGCGCAGCAGGCCAACTACTCCAGGAAGTTCGAGGAAACGCCTCGTACCATGCCATTTGGCGAAGCGCCCGTCGTGCTTGCGAAGGCGCAGGGCAAGCGTCGCGACGGCTCGACGCAGGTCCTGAGCCTGCACCCGCAGCAGGGACAGGGTATCGACATGACGCTCGATACGAAGCTCCTTCACATACTGTCGAGGCTGCTGCGCGAAGCCGTGGCAAAGGCCGATTGGGATATCGATCTCGCGCTGCACCCGGACAGCCAGGAACGCATCGCGGCCCAGGCCGGTCCGCCGCCGAAGCTGAACTAGAGGGCGAGCGGGCGCCCGTAGCCCGTCAGCTCCAAGTAACCCCGGCCGACTTCGACGCCGCCGCGGTAGGCGCGCACCGCCCCTTCCCAGTAGATCGCGCCGGTCGAACGTCGCGTATCGTGCTCCTGATCGTCCATCAGCGGCTCGATGGTGATCGCGAGCGTGCCCGCCCGAATCGTCCATGACACCGGATACACTGTTCCCGTGCGCGGAGAGCGCCATTCTCGGCCGGGCTTGAAGTCGATGTCGGGCGGCTCGTGGATCTCGACCTCTCCGTCGGCGCGGCGATGCGCGCCCCCCGCCCAGAAGGCGCCGCCGCGCCGATCGCGCATGCGGAAGGCCATGAGCGCGCCGCCGTCGGCGAGGTTGATTCCAATCCAGTCCCATCCCGAGGCCTGCTCGGGCAGGTAGCTCGACGACCATTCGTGATCGAGCCAGGCGCTGCCCGTCACCGGGCGGCGGGCCCCGCCATTTGAAACCGCTCCACTGACTTTCAGATGCGGCTCGCTGTAGTAGTAACTCGCCGATTCCGGCGCGGGTCCCTTGCGGCTGAAGCCCTGTGTTCCCTGCAGGAGCGGCGGCTGAGATGGCGTAAGCGTGAGCTCGATCTCGAGCGTGCCATCCGCGATATCGGCACGATACCCCGCTCCGCGCCGCTCAAACTTCCAGTCATCGGTCCAGACTCGGGTGTCGCCCGACGCTGCGCCAGCGAGATCGAACACGGCGCGCACTGCCCGTTGGGTGTGAATCAGTCGTCCATGGCGGGGGTCGGACAGCGCGGCATGCGCGACGATGACCTGGTGCGGCGTGAAGGCGCTCGGATTGCCATGTTGACGTTGCGGCCGGGCACGGAAGAAAGTGACCTGGAAACCGAGCGGGTGCCCGTCGGCCGCCTGAAGCCATCCCGTGACGTACCACCATTCGATGCGGAACTCCGGATGACTGCCGGCATCCCGGGGAAACTGCA
>DASPGR010000231.1:0-6759 GCA_035620515.1 Burkholderiales bacterium
CGCGACGCGCACCGCCGCGTCACAGGCAAGGATGCCGCGGTCGCTATTCGGCGCCCCGGCGCCGACTCGACGCATCTCAATCGGTATGATGTGCCATGTGTCTGCTACGGACCCGGAGGGCCCAGCCACCCCGACGCGAAGGGACTCATGCATGCCGTGGGTGAGCACGTGCCGGTCGCAAACCTGCTGACGGCAGCGCAGGTGTACCTCGATGCGGCGCTCACGCTTTGCAGCGAGGCGGCTGCGCCCGCCCAGCGCGCCGGCACGAAACCGTGAGCGGGCAGGCAAGATTGGTCGCTCGACTCGTAGAGGACAGTCCGGCCCAATCGGCGCGCGCGGAGAGCGCGCCAGCGATCCTCTGCCGCGGCGTGGAGAAGATCTACGAAACGATAGAAGGTGAGCGCATACACGCTCTTCACGATATAAATGTCGCCGTTCGGGAGGGCGAATTCGTGTCGGTGGTCGGGCCAAGCGGCTGCGGCAAGAGCACCTTGTTGCGCCTCGTTGCCGGGACGTTGGCCGCTACGGGAGGAGCGATTTCGCTGCGGGGCGTGCCTGTAGCGGGTCCGCGGCGCGATATCGGAATCGTGTTCCAGACCGCGACCCTCCTGCCCTGGCGCAACGTGCTCCAGAACACCATGCTTCCCATTGAAGTACAGGGGCTCGACCGGAAGGTATACGGGGAGCGCGCGCGCGGATTGATCCAGATGGTGGGTCTGAGCGGCTTCGAGCGCAAGTATCCGTTCGAGCTCTCGGGCGGGATGCAGCAGCGCGTCTCGATCACCCGCGCGCTGGTGCACGATCCCGCGGTGCTGCTGATGGACGAGCCCTTCGGAGCGCTCGACGCGCTCACGCGCGAGCAGATGAATCTCGAGCTTCAGCGCATCTGGGCAACGGCGCGCAAGACCGTCTTGCTGATTACCCACAGCATCAGCGAAGCGGTGTTTCTCTCGGATCGGGTGCTCGTCATGTCGCCGCGCCCCGGGCGCATGATCGCCGAGTTCCGCATCGGCTTCGAGCGTCCGCGCGCCCTTGATATCATGGGATCGGCGGCGTTCGGCCGCCTCGTCACCGACATTCGACGTCACCTCACCGCCACGGGTGCGCTCGAGTGACGCCGCGCTGCCGGTCCTCGGATGCACGGAAACCTTGGAGTCGAAACCGAAAGGAGGCTCGAATCATGAAAAAGCTGGCCTTGAATGGAGTCGTGGGGCTGTTTCTTGCCGTCGTTGCAACCGCGTCGTTCGCCCAGGCCCTGCAGAAAGTCGTGCTCCTGCACTCACAACCGCGCATCACCGCGGCGTTCGCCTACTCGAGCTCGCTCCCGGCCTATCTGGGCTACTTCAAGGAAGAGGGCCTCGAGGTGGACGTCAACTCGACGCCGGGTGCGGCGGCAGCGATGCAGCTGGTGGTCGGCGGCCGCGCCGATGCGGCCATCGGCAACCCGTCGGGCGCGATGCTCGCGATCCAGAAGGGTGCCGACGTTCGTTTCTACTATACGTCGATCCGCGGCGACATCTTCGGGGTCGGGTTGCCGGCCGACAGCGGCTTGAAAACGCTCGCGGATCTCAAAGGCAAGACTATCGGTGTGTCCAGCTTCGCGAGCGGCGGCACCAACTACGTGAAAGGTCTGCTGAAGACGATCGGGCTCGAAGCAGCGCGGGATTACAGTCTAGTTGAGGTCGGTGTGGGAGCGCGCGCGGCGGGTGCTTACAAGGCGAAACAGATACAGGCATTCTCGCTGTGGGACGAGGCGTACGTCTCGCTGTCGCAGGGCGGCATCAAGATCGACAACGTCATCAAGGATCCCAGAGCCAGGTATTTCGCGGTGGGCTCGATCGTGGTGAAGCGCTCCGACCTCGCCGAACGGCGCCGGCTGCTGGTGGGACTTGCCCGCGGCATCGCAAAGGCCCAGTTGTTCCAGGAAACGAACCCGGAAGCAACAATCCGCATACACTGGAAGGTCTACCCTCAAACTGCGCGCGATGGCGGCAGCGACGAAGCGATCCAGAAGGAGGTCAAGGTTCTCGCGGTGCGTAGGCAGTTGATGTCACGAACCGCGTGGGACACCACCAAGTTCGGCGACCAGCCGAAGGAGGTCATCCAGAAATTCCAGGACTACCTGATCGCGACCGGCGTCCTGTCCGAGTCCAGAGATGTCGAGACCTACTACTCGAACGATCTTATCGACGAGATCAATCGCTTTGACCGCGCGGCCGTGGTCAAACAGGCGACGGAATTCAGGTTGCCATGACCGAGCATCCGCTGCGCGAAGTCTGTCGCCCCGTGTCCGCCGCCGACGGGCGACGCCTGGTCGGCGGCGCGAGGCGGACGGGGGGGCGAGCACTGGCGCGCCGCCTGCGGGCGGAGTGGATATGCGTGCCAGTTACGCTGGTACTCATCTTCGGCGGGTGGGAGTGGTACGTCACGGCTCGCGACGTGAGCCCGTTGATCCTTCCGCCCCCATCGAAGATCGCCGCAGCGCTCTACAGCGGGATCCAGAGCGGAGTGCTCGTCGATGCGTTCCTTTTCACCCTCAAGGAGATCATTTTCGGCTACCTCCTGTCGGTGATCGCCGCCCTTGTTCTGGGAACTCTCATCAGCCAGTTCCGCCTGATCGAGGCGACGATCTACCCTTACGTCGTATCGCTGCAGACGCTGCCCAAGATCGCCATTGCACCCCTTATCCTGGTGTGGGTCGGTCTGGGCATCGAGAGCAAGATCATAATTGCCGCGCTCGTGTCGTTCTTCCCGATGCTGATCAACACCATCGTCGGGCTGAAATCGGCGTCGGCCGACAAGCTGGAGCTCATGCACGCGCTGACCGCCTCGCGCGCCAAGACGTTTTTCCTGGTCAAGGTCCCCGAAGCGCTTCCCTACATCTTTGCCGGCCTGCAGATCGGGATCGTCCTTGCGGTCCTGGGGGCAATCGTGGGTGAATTCGTGGGTTCCAAGGGCGGGCTGGGCTATCTCATCATCCAGATGAACTTCAATCTCGACGTGGCGGGCATGTTCGCCGTTCTCGTCATCCTCGGCATCATGGGCGTGCTGCTCAATTTCCTGATCAGCGCGCTGCGCCGTCGCGTGATCTTCTGGCAGCGCACCGACGTGCAGGGCATCTGAGCGGCCAGCGGGGAAGCATCGTGGAAAAACGAATCTTTCCTGGAACCTGGCAGCAGCAGCGGGCGTTTTCGCCCGCGGTCGCAACACGGGGCGGGCGCATCATCTGGCTTGCGGGGCACGGAGGCCTGCACGGCGCCGACGGGAACCTCGAGGGCAACTTCGACGGCCAGTCGCGCCAGGCCTTCAGGAATCTCGCGGCCACGCTGGCGCAGGCAGGCGGGACACTCTCCGACATCGTCACGATGACGGTCTTCATCACCGATGCGCGCCACGGTGACCGGTTCGTCGAAATTCGCAAGGAGTTCTATCCCGATGCGAGCTATCCGGCGAGCGCGTTGATTACCGTCGCCGGCCTCGCGCGCCCGGCCATGATGGTGGAGATCCAGTGCGTCGCCGTCGTTCCCGACTGACCGCCGTGGCAGGCGCGGTCACGGTTCACATTCCAAGCATCCGCCCGATCTCGGCGATGTAGCGGCTCGCGCGCAGGCCTTCGGCGAGCGCCGAATCGACGACGTTCTCGAAGTTCTCGCGGATGGCGTGCAATCCGTCCCGCACCCAGTGGTGCCTCCGCACGGGGGAGTTGAGCACGTTCTTGAGCGTCTCGACCTCGTCGCGCAGCACCTGCACGTCGCGCGCGCCGCCTTGCACTTTCTTGAGATCGCGCTCGAGCGCCTCGACCAGCAGCTCAACTTCCTTGAGATCGATCTCGGGCGGGTTCTCCGCCTTGCGTTCCTCGCTCGGCATCGGATTCTCCTCGGTATCGAGTGGAGTATTCTGCCACCAGAAGCCGCCGCGCCGGTATCGCGCCCAGAATCGAGACGAGACCCAGGCTCGCAAATGCGAGGCCCCAGGCCATCACCTCACCGCGCCCGCCCGCCAGATCGAGGACCAGGCCGAATACCGTGGGCGAGATAAACCCGGTACTGAAACCTACCATGGAGTAGAGGGTGAGCGTCGCGCCGCGATGCGCCGGATCGGCCGCGCTCACCACGCCGGCGGTCATCGTGCCAGCGTCGATGCCGACGAAGTACATGTGGATGGCAGCAAATGCCAGAAGCCCGATCCAGGGCGAGGCGGCGAGGAACCCGATCACGCAGCTCGCAGCCGCGGACAGCACGGGGCCGAAAGTCAGCACGCGTGCGCGCCCGTATCGCATCGCGAGCTCGTTGCCGCTGACGCTGGCCAGCGGACCGAGCAGAAAGATGAGCGCGGTCACCAGCGCGACGGAAACGGGGACGTTCTCGATGCCGCCGCGGGCTCCCGCGGCAAACGTCAGGAACGCAACGAGCCACGAGCGCGTGCCATGCAGCTCCCATGAGTGGGCGGCGGTCGTGAAGAGGTACGGGCGCACGTGCCGGTTGCGCAGTACGGGCCGGAAGTCGAGCAGCGCCGGACGCGCGGCCGCTCGCGGGACGCCGGCCTCAAGCGCGAGCATGATGATCGCGGCGGCGAGGAGCGGCCCCGCGCTTGCGGCAACGAAGGCCATCCTCCAGCCGAAGGCGTCGGCCATTGCGCCGGAGAGAACAAGCGAAACGCTCACGCCGATCCCGAAGTTGGCGCCGTAGATGGCGGCGCCGCGGCTCTGCGACGGGCCTTCCAGCCGGTCGGTCAGGGCCTTCATGCCCGGGATGTACGTCCCGGCGAGCCCCACGCCGATCAGCGCCTGGCACAGGAACGCCGTCCAGAATCCGCTTGCCAGCAACGCGAATCCGAGCGCGCCGGCTGCCGCAGCGATCGCCGCAATAAGGTACACCCGGCGCGGATCGATCCGGTCGGTGAGCGGCCCGAGAAAAGGCACGCCCGCCATGTAGCCGCCGAGCACGGTGCCGCTCACGAGCCCCGCCTGGGAATTGTTGAGGCCGAACTCGGGCGCGAGCACCGGAAGCAGCGTAACGAAGGCGGAAAACCCCGTCATGCTCAACACCTCGGCGAAGCAGATGGTGGCGATGAGACGAGCAGCAGGTGTCTTCACGTGAAGCTTCTCGCGCCGGCGGCAGCCGGCCTGTTATTCTTCGAGGCAAGCCTCAGCATATCGCAACTGAAAGGAGACAAGCCATGGCAGAGCTACTGCGCCTGAACGGCGCGATCCGCGCACTCGAGCAGGGCAAGCCCGCGATCACGACCTTTGCGCCGCCCGAGATCGGGATGGCGCAGGCGATCAATGCGGCGCCCTACGACGCCGTGGTGTTCGAGATGGAGCACAACCCGTTCGACGTTCAGCTGCTGCGCAACTGCATGCAGTACATGCTGGACCGCAAGCAGATCCTGAAAGCGGGGAGCATCGCGCCGGCTGTCACGCCGATGGTCCGGATCCCCGTCAACGGCGGCGAGATGAACCAGTTCATCGCGAAGCAGGTGCTCGACATCGGCGTCTACGGCATCGTCTGGCCGCACGTCAGCACGGTCGAGGAGGCGCGCAACGCCGTGGTCGCCTGCCGCTACGCGCGGCCGCGGTCCGCTCCCTACTATGAGCCGCCGGGCCAGCGCGGCGACGCGCCCAAGAACGCCGCGCCGTACTGGGGTCTCACCCAGCAGGAGTACTACACGCGCGCCGACGTCTGGCCCCTCAACCCGAAGGGCGAGATCCTCGTCGGAATCCAGTGCGAGGAAGTGCGCGGGATCAAGAACCTTCCGCGGATCCTCAAGGAAGTTCCCGGCATCGGATACGTGCTGATCGGGGAAGGCGATCTCTCGCAGGACCTCGGGTTCCCCCGGCAGTACGATCATCCGACGGTTGCCTCAGCGATCGATGAAATCCTGGCGATCTGCAAGGAGCACAACGTTGTATGCGGCCATCCACACGCGGACGTGAAGAACATCGAGTCGCTCATTGGCAAGGGCTACCGCTGGCTGATGACGTCGCCCACCTACTCCTTTGCGGGGCTCGAAAAGGGGCTCAAGGCCGCCGGCCGCACGACTTAACAAACGCGTGTCTTCTGGTAGACTACGCGCTGGTCAATTTCGAAAGGAGGTGATCCCGTGAGAGACCTTGAAGGCAGTACCGGCATGCGTGGCTCGAACCGTGGATCAGCCCACACCGAAAGGACGTTCGACCGGCGCTAAGCCGGCGTGCCTTGGCAAAAAACGGCGCCCCGCGGACATCGCTCCCCGGGGCGTCTTCTTTTGTGAAGCATAATATCCGGCAAGGAGCCGATTATCTTCAGGGAGGAGAGGAATCATGCTGATCGTCGACTCGCAGGTACACATCTGGACGAGCGGAAAGCCCGTAAGCATCCACCGGCAGGTCCCCGCATATACCAAGGACGAGCTGCTGCGCGACATGGACGAGGCCGGCGTGCGCGGAGCGGTGCTGCATCCGCCGAGCTGGGATGACCATGGAGAGAAACTCGCGATCGACGCGGCGCGCGAGCATCCGGACCGCCTGGCGGTGCTGGGCTACTTCGACGTGAGCCGCGGCGAGGACCGCCGGTTGATCGAGACATGGAACTCGCAGCCGGGCATGCTCGGGCTGCGCTTCTCGTTCCTGCGGCCCGGAGAGGAAAACTGGCTCGTCGACGGCACCATGAACTGGCTCTGGCCGCTGGCCGAGCGCGCCGGCCTGCCGGTGGGGCTCTTGCTCGCGCCGGGCCGGGTGAAGGCCGTCCCCGCGATCGCCGCGAAGCACCCGAAGCTGCG
>DASPGR010000232.1:0-4558 GCA_035620515.1 Burkholderiales bacterium
CGGCTTGAGATCGGAGAAATTCCCGAAGAGTTTTGGAGGGCCGGACCTGACTTCTTGATCTAGCGAGCCCCAACACTACTTGTCTATGCCGCCCATGCAGAGGTACTTGACCTCGAGGAATTCGTCGATGCCGTACTTCGAGCCCTCGCGCCCGATGCCGGACTCCTTCATGCCGCCAAAGGGCGCGACCTCGGTCGAGATGATCCCGACGTTGATCCCGACGATGCCCGATTCAATCGCCTCCGCCACGCGCCAAACGCGCCCGATGTCGCGGCTGTAGAAATAGGCTGCGAGCCCGAACTCGGTATCGTTGGCGAGCTTGATCAGCTCCGGCTCGGTCTTGAAGCGATAGAGCGGCGCGACCGGACCGAATGTCTCCTCGCGCGTGATCTTCATCGACGTGTTGACGTCCGCCAGCACGGTGGGCTGGAAGAACTGGCCGCCCTTCTCGTGGCGCTTGCCGCCGACGACCACGCGCGCTCCCTTGGCGAGCGCATCCGCGACGTGCTCTTCCACCTTCTCGACCGCCTTCATGTCGATGAGCGGTCCTTGCACGACACCGCTCTCGAGCCCGCTGCCCACTTTCATCGCAGACACCTTGTCCGCGAGCTTTTTCGCGAACGCGTCGTAGACGCCGTCCTGCACGAAGATGCGGTTCGCGCAAACGCAGGTCTGGCCCGAGTTGCGATACTTGGAGGCAAGCGCCCCGTCTGCGGCGGCATCAAGGTCCGCATCATCGAACACGATGAAAGGAGCATTGCCTCCCAGCTCGAGGGACACCTTCTTCACGGTCGTCGCGCACTGCTGCATCAACTGCTTGCCGACCGCCGTCGAGCCCGTGAAGGTGAACTTGCGTACCAGCGGATTGCTGGTGAGCTCGGCGCCGATCGGGCCGGAGGCGCCGGTGACGACCGAAACGACGCCTTTCGGTATGCCGGCCCGCCCGGCCAGCTCGCAAAGGGCCAGCGCCGAGTACGGTGTCATGCTCGCGGGCTTGATCACCATCGTGCAGCCCGCCGCAAGTGCCGGGCCCGCCTTGCGCGTGATCATCGCGTTGGGGAAATTCCAGGGCGTGACGGCGGCGCACACCCCCACGGGCTCCTTGATGACAACGATGCGCCGGTCTGGGGCCTGCGCCGGAATGGTGTCGCCGTAGATGCGCTTCGCCTCTTCGGCAAACCACTCGATGAACGCGGCGCCGTAGGCCACCTCGCCGCGCGATTCGGTGAGCGGCTTTCCCTGCTCCACCGTCATGAGGACGGCGAGATCCTCCTGGTTCGCCATCATCAGCTCGTACCATTTACGCAGCATCGCCGAGCGGTCCTTTGCGGTCCTGGCGCGCCACTCCGGCCACGCGGCATTGGCGGCCTCGATCGCGCGCCGCGTCTCCGCCTGGCCCATGTTCGGGACCGTCCCAATCTGCATCCCGTCCGCGGGATTGTGCACCGCGAGGGTCGCCTTGTTGTCGGCATCCACCCATTGACCGTCGATGTAGCACTGCTGACGGAAAAGATTCATGTCCTTCAGCTGGAATGAGGGTTTCACTTTCTGCAGCATGTTCGGAATCCTCGCGTCGATATGAAACGAAGCGGGCGGCTACGCCGCCGCGTTGAGACCAGCAAAGCGCAAGTATATCAGAGGCGTAACGACGGACTGCGCGATGCGCGTGCTTCCGGGCCGATCCGCACCTTGTTATAATCCGCCGGTTTAACAATAACTTCTCTCCGCGCGATGGGCCCGATGAGACTCCGGATTTCGATGCAGGCCAGGGCATTCGTCTGTGCCCTCGCGCTGCTTGCCGGCGGCTGCGCGTCGAACGGCGATCCGCGTGATCCGCTCGAGCCGATGAACCGAGCCATCTACCACTTCAACGATGGCTTCGACCAGCTGCTCGTCAAGCCCGCCGCGGAGCTCTATACGGGACGGATGATTCCCGAGTTCGTGCGCACCGGCCTCCGGAACTTCTTCTCGAACATCAACGATGTCATCGTTGCGGTGAACGACCTCCTGCAGGGCAAGTTCGCGGATGCGGGCAACGACGTCGGCCGCATCGTCATCAACTCCACGGCGGGAATCCTCGGCTTCATGGACCCGGCGACTGACGCCGGCCTTCACAAGAACAACGAGGATTTCGGCCAGACCCTGGGCGTCTGGGGATTCGGAGACGGCGCCTACATCGTGCTCCCGATACTCGGGCCGAGCAGCGTCCGGGACACCGCGGGCTGGGTCGGCGACATCTACACGTGGCCCATCACCTACGTCAAGCCGAACCGAACCCGCAACACGCTCGCGGCCGTCCGGTTTGTCGGAATTCGCGCAGACCTGCTGGCCGCGTCAAAGGTGCTGGAGGCCGCGGCCCTCGACCCGTACATATTCGTGCGGGACGCTTATCTGCAGCGCCGCCGCAACATGGTATTCGACGGCCGGCCCCCGCCTGATGAGCAGGACCTCGAACCGCCCGCGAAACCCGGCGCCTCGACCAGCGAGTCGTCGCCGCAGGCTGCCGGTCCTTTTGACAGCTCCTATACGCTGGCGCCTGCCGGCAGCACACGAGACGCGATCGGCCTCTGGCTCCCCGCTCTTCCCTAAATTCGTCAGGCGGGCCGCGCCAGCGGCAGATTCATCAGCAGGTTCTGCGGCTTCATGCGCAGGATGCCGTCGGGCGCCATGGCGAGACCCAGGAACACCGGGAGTCCGGCCATCTCGGGGCGCAGCACGACCGGATCGCGGAAGTCGACGCGAAAAAGCCCGATGACGCGCTTCATGCGCTCGCTCTCCACCTCGGCGCCGCTATAGATGTCGTTCAGAATCGTGGTCGCTTCGGCATCGAGGCCGACGTGCCATTTCCACTCCTCGTCGGGAATCTCGCGCACCGCCTTCACGGTGACACGCACACCGTGAAAATGCGCGATCCAGCGCTCGAGCACCCGGCACAGCGCGAGGCACCCCGGGCGCCCGAAGTTGATGTTGAGGACGGTGTCGTGGCGCTCGTCGCGGCGGAAGTATTCGCCCGCGCTCGCCTCGTCGAGCACGTCGAGCTCGATCGTGCGCTGGGGAATCTCGCCCTGCCGCAGCAGCCGCCCGATATCGCCGAGCGTGCCGCCCATCGCGTGGAGATCGACCGTCTCCTCGTCGGCGAGCATGATCTGGCCGTCGTTGATGCTCACGCGCTGCCGGCGAAAGAAGAGCTCCGCCGCGCGCGCCTCGAGCCCGTCCTCCGTGCCGTCGAGAATGCCGCGCAGGATGACCTGGGCCGTATGCGCGACGAAATCCGGCGGCACGGCAATTTCGCGCTGGAAGAGCCCCGCGTAAAACGCCTCGACCGTGGGCGCGGCGAGCAGCCCGTCGCGAAAGCGCAGCATCACGCGCAGATTTTCCTGTGCGTCGGCGTCGGCAAGCGCCCCGATTTCTGCCTGCGTCACGCTGCGCCGCGGCTCCGCCACAAGTGCGGTGTGCAGCGCGCGCTCCGCCTCGCATGATTCCGCCGGCGGCACCAGTTCCGGCCGGAGATAATAGGCCCGCAGGTAATCGTCGGTCACGATGAGCCGCCCTTCTGCGTTTCTTTGCAGAAGGTGGTAGCGGGAGCTTTGCCAGAAGTCAGTCACGCCTTCTCGGAGATCTCGATGAGATTGCCGTCCGGATCGCGCACGTAGACGGAGCGGATGGCAAAGCGCGCGCCGGTGCGCTCGATCGGCCCCTCTTCGATCGCGATGCCCTGCTTCTCAAGACGCGCGACGACCTCGGAGAGCGGCACGTCCGCGAGGAAACACAGATCGAGCGAGCCTGGTGTCGGCAGACGCGCCTTGATGCCCGCATTGAATCCGGGCGGGTGCACGTTGAACTTGTGATCGCCAAAGCGCAGCGCGATGCGCTCCGCGCCGTACCGTTCCAGCCGCATGCCGAGCACCTGAGTGTAGAACTCGAGGCAGCGCTCCAGGTTTGCCGTGGTAATGACGATATGATCGATGCCCTGTATCATGATGACGGCGCTTTCTGCCGGTCTTCCCGGCCCGCTCACGTGGTCCCCGAAGCTGCACTGGCGCACGCCGATTTTAGCTAAAATCGCGACGGCGGCACCCGCCTTGCGCCAAAAGGACATGAAGAGCGTCGATCGGCTACTCCGCAGCGTCGGCTCGCGCACCGAAATCTGTTTCCGGGTTGTCTTCGGCAACGGCAACCAGTACCAGAATCGCGACGGCGAACCCGCTTTCACGGTCACGTTCCGCAATCGATTTGCGGAATGGCGCGCCGTGCTCTTCGGACACGTCGGGCTCCTCGAGGCATACGTCAACGGGTCGATCGACATTGACGGCGACCTTGCCCTGGCGTTCCGCACCGCCTATACGGGCGGGTACGACATGCGTTTCCGTCCGCTGGTGCGGCTGCGCAACCGGTGGCACGAGGCGCTCTACAGCAACGCCTCCATCGCCCAGGCCAAGAAGAACGCGCGCTTTCACTACGCGATCGGCGCAGATTTCTACCGCCTGTGGCTCGATGACCCGTACATGATGTACACCTGCGCCTACTGGAAGGAAGGCACCACGACGCTCGAGGAAGC
>DASPGR010000233.1:0-5820 GCA_035620515.1 Burkholderiales bacterium
AGTCGGTGATCACCCGGCCGTCCTCCACCATGACGCTGCCACGTCCGGGCTTCTACGAAATCTCCGGAATCGCCTGGAGCGGCGCCGGGCACATCCGCCGCGTCGAAGTGTCTGCCGACGCCGGCGCGACGTGGGTCGACGCTGCACTCACCGGCGAAGAGCGCGCCAAGTGCCTGGTGCGATTTCGACTGCCGTGGGAATGGACGGGCCAGACGGCGGTGCTGCAAAGCCGCGCGACCGACGAGAAAGGACATGTGCAGCCGCCGCGCAAGGAATTCATCGCGCGCTTCGCGCCGGACAACCGCTTCCACAACAATTCCATCGTCAGCTGGGCGGTGGGCGCAGATGGGAAGGTGACACATGTCTATGCTTAAACGGATACCTATCGCCGGAATCGTCGTGATAGCAGCCGCAACTCTTGCGGCCTGCGCGGTTGAGTCCCCCACGGTCAAGCCACCGGCGCTGGGCACTGCGGTGAGCACGGTGGAAGTAGCGCGCTGGGATATCAGCATTCCACCCAGCGGCGCCGGGTTGCCCACAGGCGGCGGCACCGCGCGCCAGGGCCTGCAGGTTTATGAGCAGAGTTGCCTGGTTTGCCACGGCGCGAAGGGCGTGGGCAAGCCCGCCGACGCGCTGGCCGGCGGCATCGGCACACTTGCGACCCAAAAGCCGGTGCGCACGGTCGGCAGCTATTGGCCGTACTCGACAACGCTGTTCGATTACATCCGCCGCGCCATGCCCATCGCCAATCCGCTCTCGCTTACTGACGATGAGGTCTACGCGGTGAGCGCGTACCTGCTGTTCATCAACGGCATTGTCGACGAGGACGCGCAGATGAACGCGCAGACACTGCCGTTGGTGAAGATGCCGAACCGCGAAGGGTTCGTGGACTGGTCACGCAGATGACAGGCGGGGCAGCGCCACCTTCGCCGCGGCCTCGGCAGGTGGCACTGGTGTGGCACCCGCAACCTGAATAGTGCGACCGGTAGGCGGCAAACAATTGGTAAGGCAATGCGTCAATCAAAGGAGGTTCTCCCGTGAAGCAATTTCTCATCGGTATGGTTGCGGTATTGGTATCAGGTTTATGGACGCTGCAACCGGCAACCGCGGCGGAAGGGGTCTACGTCGTCAAGCCGGTGGTCTCGAAGAAGGTCAAGCAACTGCCGCCCGGACCGTTGTACTGGCGGGTCGAGAATTTCCCCACGCTTGAGCAGGCCCAGGCCGCCATCGGACCCGGTCGCTGGAATCCGGACACGGTCAGTCATGACGAGGCGACGTCGCTCGCTGCCGACGTCGCGGGCAAAGCCTGGCTCTTCACACTCGGTCCCAAGGGCGGCGCGACGCCTGGCGGCACGAAGGTCGCCGAGGTCGGACCAGTGCCCCCGGTCACCGCGAAGGAGTATCTGCTGCGTGTCAACCACGGTTATGGGCCGCCCGGAGCCAAAACCAAGGTGCATACGCATCCCGGCTCGGAAGCCTTCTACGTGGTCGAAGGCCGGCTCGGGCAAAGGACTCCGCATGGTGTGAATCATGTCGAGGCCGGCCACACGATGAACGGCCATCCTGCCGACCTGCCGATGGAAGTCTTCAACAGCGGCACGACCGAGCTGACCGCACTCATCATGTTCGTGGTGGATGCGAACAGGCCATTTTCGACGCCGGCCGCGTTTGAGTAATGCAGATTCGCCGAGCTCGGCGCCGGGACGAGTACATACACAGTCGCACTCCCGACGCGGCTGCGGTGACGCGGCTGCAAGGGGCGGCGTCCTTCCGCGGGTTTCGCCGAAGTATGGCCATTCAATTGAAAGGATAAAGCCGTGAAAGTACGCTCATTGATCGAGTTGAAGAGAGTCGGACTCGCGCTGTTGTTGCTGGCGGGTTTCGCGGCAGAGGCCGCCGAGGTGAAGGTCCTTGCGGGCGCCGCACTGTCTTCGGCGCTCGCGGAGCTCGGCCCGCAGTTCGAGAGCGTGACCGGCCACAAGCTCGTGATCCAGTACGGGATACTCGGCGCGCTGAAGAAGCGGCTCGCCAGCGACGAGCCATTCGACCTTGCGATCGTTCCCGCGGGGCTGCTGAACGGCGCCACCAAGCAGGGGAAGATTGACGGCGCCACGCGCGCCGCGATCGCCCGCGTCGGTATGGCCGTGGCCGTGCGGGCAGGAACACCGAAGCCTGATATCGGATCGGTCGACGCATTCAAGCGCGCATTGCTCGACGCGTCCATGCTCACCTATCCTCCCGAAGGCGCGATCGGCGTTCATCTTGCCAAGGTCCTCGACCAGCTGGGGATCTCCGAGCAGGTGAAGGCCAGGACCAAGCCGTTGAAGACCGTGGAACTCGTTGCCCCGACCCTCGCCGCCGGTGAAGCCGAGCTGGGATTCGCCCCCAGCACGGTTTTTGTGGGCGCCGAGGGAATCGAAATGGTCGGTCCATTCCCTCCGGAACTTCAGAACTATGTCCAGCTGACTGCGGGCGTTGGCGCGGCTTCAGCGCAACCAGACGCGGCGCGCGAACTGATCAAGCACCTCACGTCGCCGGACGCGAAGGCGGTTTTCAAGGTCAAGGGTTTCGAGCCCACCGCCCGGTAGGCCGGGTGGCGCCATTCGCTGGTCTCAAGCGGTTGCCTCTGGCATGATGTCCCGAGGAAGCGCGCTGGCGAGTCCGCCGGCGCGCTCCATGGTCACCCGCAGCGGGGCGTTCGCGAGGTAGCTCGGTCGCCTATGGAGAATTCCCTCGGCCGCGGCGCCCGCACGATGGCGCCGCAGTGGATTTCGTGGTCGTCGCTCTGGCGTGGCGGCGTGCTCGCGCTGTGCGTGATCTTCGCGCTGTCCACCCAGTTGCTGTTCCAGTTCGGGCTCTACGGTGCCTGGCCGTTGCCGGCCATCCTGCACGGTTGGCTGGATCACTTTCTCGATCTGTTGATCGTCGGCGGATGCATCTTCGCCACCGTCGCATTCGCCGCCTCCCTGCACATTGAATCGAGCGCCGGAAAGCATTTGCTTTTCCTTGCGTCGATCGCGATCGGCGCGCTCATGGGCGAGGCGTTGCTCACGCTGCGCGTGCCATTGCCGTCGGGCGGTTCCTCAGCCGAAATACTGTTCGCAAGGGTCGCGCGTTGGCTGGCGGTGGGAGGTCTCGCGTATGCCATCCACACGTACATGCGCCGGGCGGCCCACGCGGCGGCGCAGGCGCACGAAAGCGAGCTTCATCGCCTGCAGCTCGAGCGCCAGATGACCGAAGCGCGCCTGCAATCGTTGCACGCGCAGATCGAGCCCCATTTCCTGTTCAACACGCTTGCCAACGTCCATCGGCTGTTTCAGACCGATGCAGGGCTGGGACGAAGGATGCTTGCAAACTTCGTCGCCTATTTGCGTGCCGCGCTTCCGCTGATGCGCCACAACGAGACGACGCTCAAGCAGGAAGTCGATCTCACCCGGGCCTACCTGAACGTGTTGCAGGTTCGCATGGGGAATCGGCTCAGGTTCCGGGTCGACGTGCCGGACGAGCTCGGCGCGGTGACGTTTCCTCCGTTTGCGCTCTCCACGCTGACCGAAAACGCCATCAAGCACGGGCTGAATCCGCTTCCTGAGGGTGGCTCGATCGAGATCGCCGCCCGCATCGAGAACAACCGGCTCACGGTGGCGGTCGCGGACACCGGTGCCGGATTCCAGCAAAGCAGCGGAAGCGGCGCCGGGCTCGCGAATCTGCGCGCACGGCTCGCCGCGCTTTACGGGAGCGAGGCAAGCCTGGACATCGGGGCCAATGAGCCGCGCGGAATTCGCGCCACGATCGCGCTGCCCGTCAGGACCCCCCACGCGGGTCAACGTTGAATGGCGGAAGCCGCCTCCATTGACGTGACTGCAGTTACCTTTGCCAGCCCGCGGGCGGGGCGGAGATTCTGGGCGCGCGCTGTCGGCTATGGGTTGATACTCGGCGTATCGATTTCCCTCCTCGAGTTCGCGCACTATCGCCCGCTCGTATCCACGCCTGACACGCTTGGGGTGGCGTCGCTGGTTTCCCTGCTGCTCAGTTTATGCGGAGAGGGCGTTCTGCTGGCGCTCACGATTGCACTTTTCGAGCGGCGGGCGCACCCTCACCTGCTTGGCCCCCGGCAACTGGCGCTCGCGGTGGTGATCGGATCGGTCGCTGGGGTGCTGGCGTGGCAGGCGTTTTTGCACTTTATTCTGCGCGACTGGTTCGGTATCTGGCACTTCCGCGATCATGCGGGCCAACCGGCGAGCCTGATGGCAGCCGTCCTGTACCACCTGTGGCTGATGATCCTGTTCGGCGGACTCACGGCGGCGGTCTATCTCTACTGGCAACGGCAGGGCCGGATGCTGGCCGCATTGCGTGCAGCGGAGCTCAGCCGGGAGGATTCGCAGCGGTGGCTCGCGGAAACGAGGCTCGCCACGCTGCAGGCGCGGATCGATCCGGAATTTCTCTTCCAGACGCTGACGAAGCTCGAGCAGCTGTACGAAGCCGACCCGCCGGGTGCGGATCGCCTGCTCGAGGAGCTCATCGTCTTCCTTCGGGCGGCGCTTGCCGGCATCCCGATTTCAAGCGCATCGAATCGAACGTGAGAGCGCGACAAGGCATTTCAGGTAGAGTCACGGATTGTCCGTGAAGCGACGTTTATGATCCCACGAGGAGTGAACATGAAATACTCGAATATCACCCGCAGGAAACTGTTGCTTGCCGGTGCGGGGAGCCTTGCCGCGCAATTCGTCGCTTCCGGCGCTGCGGCGCAGGATCCTGCCAGGATCATGCCGAGGGCCTACCGGGTCGTCCTGGAAAACGACCAGTTGCGCGTGCTCGAGTTCATCGGGAGGCCCGGGATGGGCGTATGCGGCGACGGGATGCACTCGCATCCCGCGCATCTCACCATCGTGATGTCCGATTGGAAGGGCGTCGCCAGCACGCCGAGCAGTCCTGCGAAGCCGCGGCAAAGAAAATTCGGCGATGTTTTCTGGAGCGAGGCGGAGACCCACAAGGTCGAAAACACCGGCAAGACCAACTCCCGCGTGCTGATCGTCGAGCTCAAGGCGCCGGGAAAGACGAAGGGCTAGCCAGCCCGAACGATGATTGGGCTCGCCGCGATGCGTGCTCCCACCGCGGTCGTCGCTGAAGACGAACCTGTTCTGCGCGGGCAGTTGACGGAGCTGCTGGGTGCCGTATGGCCCGAATTGAACGTGCTTGCAGCGGCCGAGGACGGCTTGCAGGCCGTGCGCGCGCTGGAGCGCCACAATCCCGATGTGCTGTTTCTCGATATCCAGATGCCCGGGCTCAGCGGACTGGAGATCGCAAAGCACGCGAGCGGGCGCTGCCACGTGGTATTCGTGACGGCTTACGACCAGTATGCCGTTGCGGCCTTCGAGGAAGGCGCGGTGGATTACGTCATGAAGCCGCTCAACGCCGCGCGCCTTACCACCGCGTGCAGCCGCGTCAGAGAGCGCTTGCCGACGGCGCCGGTCAATCTGGAAGGGCTGCTGGAGATACTCGCCAAACGTACTACCCCGGCACATCCGTATCTGCGCTGGATCAACGCATCGCAGGGCGCGGACGTCCGCCTGATCACCGTGGACGAAATTTGCTATTTTCAGTCGGATACCAAGTACACCCGGGCGGTGACCGCGAACAATGAGTGCCTGATCCGCAAGTCGCTCAAGGAGCTGCTGGACGAGCTCGATCCGACGCTCTTCTGGCAGATTCACCGCTCCACCATTGTCAACGTGAACGCAATCGCCGTGGTATCGCGAGACCTCACCGGTCGATTGATTGTGAAGTTCAAGAGCCGGAAAGAAACGCTTCCGGTGAGCCAGC
>DASPGR010000234.1:0-5962 GCA_035620515.1 Burkholderiales bacterium
CCTGGAGGACGTCGTCGCGCGTCTCAATCGCTTCAAGCGGGCGGACGAGAAGCCCTTCGAGGCCGTCGCCTCCGTGTCCGAGTTCAACCAGAGGGCCTACGAGCTTTTCGGGCAGCCCATGGTGCAGGCGCTCTCCAACGATTACGCGGCCAAGCTCGCTCGCGAGCTGCACCCGCTGCGTGCCTCGCGCTGGGCGATTTCCGATCTCAACCCGTGGCTGCAGTGGCTCGGGCCGGCTGCCGAGTGGGTGAAATCGCAGAGAAAGCCCGTTGCCGCCGATCAGCCCTTCCGGGCATTCGAGCGGGTCGGCTCCGAGCTGATGAGCGCCTCGCTCGACTACTACCGGGATATGCGCGACGCGGCGAGCGAGGCCGCCTTCTTCCTGGTCTACGGCAATTTGTTCTCGTTCTATCTCGCGGAGAAGCGCGAGGCCGAGGAACGCGCGCTGACGGCAGCCCCCGATCCGCGCGAGCTGCCGGTGGTGAAGGAGGCGCTCGCGGAGATTGGCCAGGGGGGGTATGCCGAAGCGCTCACCCGCGTCGCACATCTTCTTCAGCGCAAGGGTGAGCCGCTCCCGCTCGCCCGGCTCGAGTTGAAGCGTGAGCTGGAGCAGGACTACCACGATCTGCTGCCCCGAATCGAGCGCGACGAAGCGCGCCGCATCCGCGGCCGTCAGGAAATCATCGTGAAATATGAGCCAGATCGCGCCGTCGAGACGCTCCCCGACCTGCTGGTCGAGCCGGCGGATCGTGAGCGCGTGCTGACATTTCTCGAGCGTCTGCTGGCCGACGAGCGTGTCCAGGCTCAGCGGCCGACGCCGGAGCAGCTCGCGATGCTCGCGCGCATCCGGAAAGTGCTCGGGGTCGCCGGCGGCCCGCGTCTCGCGGCGGTTTCTCCAGGAAGCTAAGGGGTAACACATGACTGCACTGCAAGCCGAGAAGGATCGCACCGCATCGCGGGTGCAGGACCACGAAAAGTACCGCGGGCTCATCGAGCGCTGCAAAACCTTGCAGCCGGTTCCGACCGCAGTCGCACACCCGTGCGACGAGTCCTCGCTGCGCGGTGCGCTGGACGCGGCAGAAGCGCGGCTCATCGTGCCAATCCTGGTCGGACCCGAGAAACGGATCCGGAGCGTTGCCGCAGAACACGGGCTGGACCTCGCCCGCCATGAGATTGTGAATGCGGCCTTCAGTCAGGAGTCGGCGCAGAAGGCAGTGGAGCTGGTCCGCCAGGGGCGCGCCGAGGCGCTCATGAAGGGAAGCCTTCATACGGACGAGTTGATGGGCGCGGTCGTGCGGCGCGACACGGGGCTGCGAACGGCCCGGCGCATCAGTCATTGCTTCATCATGGACGTGCCGGCCTGCGCCGAGGCGATCGTGATCACCGATGCCGCGATCAATATCGCGCCGACGCTCGAAGAAAAGATGGACATCCTGCAGAATGCCATCGACATGGTTCACGATCTCACCGACCGGGAAGTGCGCGTGGCAATTTTGTCCGCCATGGAAACCGTCAATCCCAAGGTGCCTTCGACCGTGGAGGCCGCCGCGCTGTGCAAGATGGCCGATCGGCATCAGATCACGGGCGCGATCGTGGACGGGCCGCTGGCGCTCGACAACGCGATCAATCCCGAGGCGGCGCGCATCAAGAAGATCGATTCCCCGGTCGCCGGCCGCGCCAATGTGCTGCTGGTCCCCGACCTCGAGGCGGGCAACATGCTGGCCAAGAGCTTGACCTTTCTTGCCGGCGCCGATGCGGCCGGAATCGTTCTGGGCGCGCGGGTGCCGATCATCCTCACCAGCCGGGCCGATTCGTTGATCACCCGGCTCGCCTCCTGTGCCGTGGCGGCGATCATGGCCAACGCACGCCGCGAGCACGCGCAACGCGCAATGGGTTGAACCGCGATGGCGGATGCTGTCCTCGTCCTGAATGCAGGGTCCTCCAGCATCAAGTTCGCGGCATTCGAGGTCGGGGCAGCGGAACCGGCGCCGCTCGTCAAGGGCCAGGTCGAAGGCCTGCACACCTCGCCGCGCTTTATCGCTCGCGACGCCCGGGGCGATACCGTTTCCGAGAAACGCTGGGGTGCCGGCACCCGGCTCGCGCACGACCAGGCGCTCGAGCACCTCGTGCAATTCCTGCGCGGTTATCGCGGGACGCATGAGCTCGTGGCAGTCGGGCATCGCGTCACGCACGGCGGGGTCAAGTACACGGGACCGGTGCGGATCGACGCGACGGTGCTCGGCGAGCTCGACGAGCTGAGCCCGCTCTCGCCGCTGCATCAGCCGCATAACCTGACGCCCGTGCGGCTGCTGCAGAAACAGCGCCCGGATCTGCCCCAGATCGCCTGTTTTGATACGGCATTTCACACGACGGCGCCGGAGGTGGCGCAAATGTTTGCGCTGCCGCAGGAGCTGACGGACGCTGGCGTGCGCCGCTACGGCTTCCATGGTTTGTCCTACGAGTACATCGCGACGGTGCTGCCCCGGATCGATTCGCGCGCTGCCAGCGGCAAGACGGTCGTGTGCCATCTGGGAAACGGCTCGAGCATGTGCGCAATGGCAGGCGGCAGGAGCGTCGCTAGCACGATGGGCTTTACCGCCGTGGAGGGGCTGCCGATGGGAACGCGCTGCGGCGCGCTCGATCCCGGCGTCGTGTTGTTCCTCATCGAGCAGAAGGGGATGGAGGCCCGCGCCGTGCGCGAGCTGCTCTACAACAAGTCGGGCCTGCTCGGGGTGTCGGGAGTTTCAAGCGATATGCGTGCACTGTTGACGAGCGACGATCCGCGCGCGAAGCTCGCGATCGACATCTATGTGTATCGCATCGGTCGCGAGCTCGGCTCGCTTGCGGCGGCGCTGGGTGGTGTTGACGCCATCGTATTTACCGCCGGCATCGGAGAGAATGCAGCATTGGTCCGCGAACGGGTATGCCGGGACGCCGTCTGGCTCGGCGTCGAGAGCGACGTGGCCGCAAACGCCAAGGGCGGCCCGCGCATCAGCGCGGCGGGGTCAAGGACATCGGCGTGGGTGATTCCGACCAACGAAGAGCTGATGATCGCGCGGCATACGCTGCGGGTGTTGGGCGTGCGTTAGCATCACGAAGTTGAGCCGTTGTGAGGGTCTGTAAGCGCGGCTGGCGCCAGGGTCAACGGGGGAGGTGAAGATTCTGAAAGGCAAAGTGGCGGTGGTGACGGGGTCGACCAGCGGAATCGGCCTGGGCATTGCGCGCGCGTTTGCGTCAGAGGGCGCGGATGTCCTGTTGAATGGCTTCGGTGATGCCGGAGAGATTGGGAAACTCCGGAAGGAACTCGTCGCGGCGCCCGGGGTGCGCGTGGCGTACAGCGGCGCCGACGTGTCGAAACCGGCGGAGGTGGAAGAGATGATCGCGACGGCAACAGCCGAGCTGGGCCGTGTCGACATACTGGTCAACAACGCGGGCATTCAGCATACCGCGTCCGTTCATGAGTTCCCGCCCGAGCGCTGGGAAGCGATCATTGCGATCAATCTCTCGGCGGCGTTCTACGCTGCACGCGCTGTGCTGCCCCAGATGTACCAGCGCAACTGGGGGCGAATCATCAACATCGCATCGGCTCACGGCCTGGTCGCCTCGGTGCAGAAGGCGGGTTATGTGGCGGCAAAGCACGGTCTTGTGGGCCTCACCAAGGTCGTCGCACTCGAGACCTCGGCGACGGGCATCACCTGCAACGCCATCTGCCCAGGCTGGGTGCTGACACCGCTCGTGCAGAAGCAGATCGATGACCTCGCGGCGCGCGAGAAGCTCTCGACCGAGGCTGCGAAGATGAAGCTGCTGGGGGAAAAGCAGCCATCGCGCGAGTTCGTGACGCCCGAACAGATCGCGGCGCTCGCGGTTTTCCTCTGTTCGGATGCTGCGGCGCAGATCCGGGGCGCTGCGCTTTCAATCGACGGCGGCTGGACGGCGCAGTAACAAGAACTGTGAGTGGTGAGCGGATCGAACCATCAGGAGACGATGAATCGTGACAGTCGAAGTTCCCAGGCCTGTTCTGAAGGGGCGCAAGGCGCTCGTCGTCGGGATCGCCAATGAACACTCCATTGCCTATGGCTGCGCGAAGGCCTTTCGGGAGGTCGAAGCCGACGTCGCGATCACGTATCTCAACGAGAAATCCAAGCGTTTCGTCGAGCCCGTCGCAAGAGAGCTGGGCGCGTCGATTTTCATGCCGCTCGACGTGTCGCAGCCGGGAGAGGTCGAGGCCGTATTCGAGCGCATCGCCAAGGAGTGGGGCCGGCTCGACATCCTCGTGCACTCGATCGCGTGGGCGCCAAAGGATGACCTGCAGGGCGGCCTCCTCACTTGCAGCGCCGAGGGATTCGGCAAGGCGATCGACATTTCGTGCCACTCGTTCATCCGCATGGCAAGGCTCGCGGCACCGCTGATGACAGAGGGCGGCACGATGTTCGCGATGAGCTATCACGGCGCGCAGAAGGTGGTCGCGAACTACAACGTAATGGGGCCAGTCAAGGCGGCGCTGGAGGCGGCCTGCCGATATCTCGCCTACGAGCTGGGCACGAAGGGGATCAGGGTGCACGCCATCTCGCCGGGCCCGCTCAAGACGCGCGCAGCGTCGGGGCTCAAGGATTTCGACCTTCTCCTCAATGAAGCGGTCCAGCGCGCGCCGATCGGCGAGCTGGTGGACATCATGGATGTCGGTTTTGCCTGCGCCTATCTTGCGACGCCCTTCGCGCGGCGCATCACGGGCTCGACGGTCTACGTCGACGGCGGCGTAAACATCATGGCGTGACGGGGTCCGTGAAACGTGAAACGTAAATCGCGAATCGAAGCTCTCAGCCCGCGTTTCGCGATTTGCGTTTCACGTTTCACAATCACAAGAGCTGGCGCGCCGCGTCCTGCAAGCGGTCGCCTTTAGATGGCATTTCGGCGCGTGGGACGCGGACAAGCGCGATGACCGCGCGCAAACCGTCGCCGATTGAGAGCTCGACAAACTCAAGGTCTGCAGCGGCGTCGCTCGCTCCTGCATCCACGACCACTCCCATGCGATTGAGGCGGCGTCGCACCACGGCAAGGTCGACCTGACGCTCGGGCGCGCCGAGAATCTCATTGATGATGCCGATCGTGCCATCGAGCGTCGCAAGGTTCGTCTTGGTGTCGATGTATTCGTCCACCGTCGCCTTCAATGCGTGTTCAAGATTGGCAATCTCAGCGCTTTCGTCCGGCGCATCGCCCGCGAGGCCTTGCAGCCCGCCACGGCGCAGCGTGAGCAACCGCAGCCGCGTCGCGAGAATCCCCTTGCGCTCCTGAAGTTCGGTAATTCGCTGCTCGCGCGCGATGATGCGCTGGAGCGCCAGGGCCGCCAGGCGGCGGAGGATGCGGGTGCCCACCTCAAGCCGGCAGGCGAGCGGCTCGACGGACGGCGCAACCAGGCGATGTCCGGAGAAGCTGATCGTTTTCTGTGCGACGTCGCGCTGCACGGCGTTCTTGACGAGCGCCGCGCCGAGCACTGTGCGCTCCTCCAGCTTCATGCCGAGCAGCGCAAAGGCCTCCTGCACGGCGGCGTTGGCGGGCGCATCGAAAAACACGCGCAATTCGTGGCTTTGCCCCAGCGCCACCGGAATGTCATCCGGCCTTGCGAAGAAAGCCGCAACCAGAGGATTGGAACTCCACGACGCGCGCGAGAGCTCGAGAGGTTCTGGAACCCTGGGGCCGAAAGTGCGCAGGTGGGCGATCGTGCGGCGCACACCCGGTGCGAGCTTCTCGCGGTATTTCGACGCGAGGCGCAGGCGCGGATCGACGGCATCGACGACCGCTTCAATGAGCGCCTCGACGAGCAGGCGATCGGGGTCATCGGACGCTCCGAGGGGCGACTGCCCGAAGAGCATGGCCGAGACGTTGGAGAAAAGCGTGGCGAACGGCACGGGATTCTCTACAGGCGGTGAATTGTCAGGAGCCGGCGTGCAACCGCCGATGCGCG
>DASPGR010000235.1:0-6974 GCA_035620515.1 Burkholderiales bacterium
GCGCTGGCGCATCAGAGACATGATCGACTTCCCCGTGGACGAGGCCGTCGTCGATGTCGTTTCCATTCCGGGGACGGAGGGCACCACGGGCCGCCCCGCGCAGCTCTTTGCGGTGGCGGCCCGCAACCAGGTCGTTGCGGCAGCCGCGAAGCCCTTCAACGACGCCGACATTCCACTCGAGGTGATCGACATTCCCGAGTTCGCGCAGCGCAATCTCGCGCGCTGCCTCGAGCCGGAAGGGCGCGGCGTGGCGTTGCTTTCTGTCAACGAGCGGGGCGGGTTGCTGACATTCACATCCGGCGGCGAGCTCTATCAGCATCGGCGAATCGATATCACGCTCGCGGGCCTGCGTGGCGCCGCCCCGGCGCAGGGCGAGGGCATGGAGTTGCAGCTCGAGTCGGAGAGCCCCTACGAGCGTCTCGTGCTCGAGCTGCAGCGCTCGCTCGACTACTTCGAGCGCCAGTTTCCGCGCGTGACGCTGGCGAAACTGATGGTGACGCCGGTTGCCGGGGCGGACGAATTGCGCGCGTTTCTCGTCAACCGGCTCGACATCCCGGTGGAGCTGCTCTACCTCTCCGAGGTGATGGATTTTCCCGAGATCGTCGAGCTGCACGAGCCGGCGCGCCAGACGCAGTGCCTCGATGCGATCGGCGCGGCGCTGCGGCAGGAGGCCGCTTGAGCCAGAACATCAATCTTTTCAGCCCCGCATTCCGCAAGCCGCGCCAGGTGTTGACGCTTGCGTTGGTGGCGCAATGCTTCGGCATCACGCTCGCTGCGCTGCTCGCTTATAACTTCTACCTGCAGGGCCAGGTGAGCAGTGTCGCCACCGAGCTCGCTGCCGCGCAGAAGCTGGTGGGCGCCCAGCAGGGTCTCGCAGAAAAGCTGAAACCGCGGCCCGTTCCCCCGGTGAGCGAGGCACAGCTCGATGCCGAGATCCGCACGCTTGAGGCGAGGCTCAAGCTCGCCGTCCAGTCGATCGACGCCCTGAAGAGCGGCGCGTTCGGCAGCAGGCAGGGCTTTGCCGAGTACCTGCAGGCCTTCTCGCGGCAGTCGATTGCCGGGCTGTGGCTGACCGGGTTCAACATCACGGGCGGCGGAGAGCTCCAGATGCGCGGCCGGACACTGAGCCCGGAACTCCTGCCGGACTACATCCAGCGCCTGAACCGCGAACGCGTGCTGGCCGGCCGCAAGATCGCACATCTCGAGCTCACCCGGCCCGCATCGCAACCGGCTCCGGCCAAGGGGGCCGACAAGGCCGAGCGCGGCCCCCAGTTCCTGGAGTTCAGTCTGGCTACCGAGACAGCCGGCCCGGAGAAGAAGCCGTGAAGGAGCAATGGCAGAAGCTCGCGGAGCGTTTCAACGCTTTCCAGCCGAGGGAACGCGCCATCATTCTGATCGCCGTTGTCGCGGGCACGGCCCTCATCTTCGACGCACTTGCTTTCCAGCCGGCGCAAGCGCGCAGGAAAACGCTGGAGCAGCAGATCGTTCAGGCGCGCCAGCAGTTGAAGACCGCAGAAGCCATCCTGCAGACCAAGCAGTCCGTCGGCGACTCGCATGCGGTCAAGCGTACCTACCGCGACGCGCTGCAGGGCCGGCTCGCCGAGATCGACCAGAACATCAAGGGCCTGCAGGAAGGGCTGGTGCCGCCCGAGCGCATGGCGAAGCTGCTCGAGGGGGTGCTCGCGCGTACGGGCGGGGTGCAGCTCCTATCACTGCGTGCGCTGCCGCCCAAACGCTTCGAGTCGGTGGAGGCGGCGCCGGCGCCGAAGGCGGGAGCGCAGGCTGCAAAGCCGGCACCCAAGGAATCCGAGCGCACGATTTATCAGCACGGTTTCGAGGTGACGCTGCAGGGGTCCTACGACGACCTGTACGACTACCTGGCGCGGCTCGAGAAGCTGCCATGGCAGATGTTCTGGAACCGCATCAGCGTCCAGGCGGAGCAGCATCCGCGATTGCGGATGACGCTCACCGTGCAGACCTTGAGCCTGACGAGCGCCTGGTTGATCGTATGAAAGCCCTCGTTCTATGCATCGCACTCCTCGCGCCGGGCACGGCGCCGGCGATGGCGCAGGCGCTGACCGACCCCACGCGCCCGCCCACCCAGCTCGCCCCCGAAGTCCCGGCGGTCGGGGGCGCCGCGAGCCCGGTGCATCGGTTGCAATCCGTGATCATCTCTCCGACGCGAAAGGCAGCGATCATCAACGGCATCGTGGTTGAGCTTGGCGGGAAATTCGGCGACGCGGTGCTGACGAAGGTGGCGGAAGACGAAGTCGTGTTGAGCCGGGACAGCTCGCGGGAGGTGCTCAAGCTCTTCCCGGCCGTGGAAAAGATCGAGATCACGCCGCGCACGGTGAAGGGTGCTCCGGGCAGCACGGGTCCGAAAGCAACGCAGCCGCCGTCGAACCCCGCGGCCGGCGGCGGGAAGGCGCGATAGGGAAAGCGGGCATGACGCGACACGCCCTGATCGTTGTGATCGCGATGAGCGTAGGTGGCTGCGCGGAGCAGCTCGCAAGGCACGACGCGACCCTGAACACGATCAACGCCGAAATGGACAGGGCGGTGGAGGAGCGTGCGAAGCGGGCGATGCTGCCGCCCCTGGTGGTGGAAATGCCGGGCGCGGTGGACGCGAAGCCGCTCGAGCAACGCTTCGATCTCAATGTGAGCGGCGCGCCGGCGGCGCAGGTCTTCATGGCGATCGGGTCGGGGACGAACTACAGCATCGTCGTCCACCCCGACGTGCGCGAAACGATATCGGTGAACCTCAAGAACGTGACGGTGCTGGAGGCGCTCGACATCCTGCGCGACCTCTACGGCTATGAATACCGGGTGCAGGGGAACCGCGTCACGGTGCTTCCCATTACCATGCGGACGCACATTTTCAGGGTCAACTACATCCAGGCGACCCGTGTCGGGCGCTCCGACGTGCGGGTGAGCTCCGGCTCCATTACGGATGCACCGACTGCCGGAGCGGCGGGGGCCGTCGCGACGACCGGCGGAGGCAGCCCGCAGCGGCTCACTGAAAGCTCGCGTGTGACGACCTCATCGGACAGCAACTTTTGGGCCGACATCACCAAGTCGATCACCGCCATCGTCGGCAGCGGCGAGGGGCGCAACGTCATCGTCAACACGCAATCCGGCGTGATCGTGGTGCGCGCGCTGCCGGCCGAGCTGCGCTCGGTCGAATCGTTTCTCAAGAAGATGCAGCTGGTCGTCGAGCGGCAGGTGATGCTCGAGGCGAAGATCATCGACGTGACGCTGCGCGAGGGTTTCGAAGCGGGCATCAACTGGGCGGCGTTTCGCGATGGCAGCTCGCGGGCTGCCGGCGGGGTCGTGCGGCCGGGCACGACCATCGGCAGAACCGGTGATCTGGCCACGCCGACCACGCTGCTGCCTGACGGCTCCATCGACCCCGCGTCTGCGTTCGCCGCCGCGACACTGGGCAGTGCGGCGGCATCGCTGGCGACCGGGCTGACCGCGCCCGGCGCCGTCTTCGGGTTGGCGCTCCAGACCGCCGACTTCGCAGCGCTCCTGACGTTCCTCGAGACGCAGGGCTCGGTCAATGTCCTCTCCAGCCCGCGCGTGGCGACGCTCAACAACCAGAAGGCGGTGCTCAAGGTGGGCCAGGACGACTTTTTCGTAACCAACATTTCGACGACCTCGACGACGAGCGGCGCGGGCACCGTGACGACGCCGACCATCACCGTGCAGCCGTTCTTCTCGGGCGTTGCGCTCGATGTAACGCCTCAGATCGACGAAGACGGCAACATCATCCTGCACGTGCATCCGCAGGTCAGCCGGGTTGTGGAGCAGCGCAAGGTGATTGATCTCGGCAACCTGGGCAACTTCACGCTGCCGCTCGCTTCAAGCAGCGTCAATGAAACCGACACCATCGTGCGCGTGCAGGATGGCAACATCGTGGCGATCGGAGGGCTCATGCGCCAGGAAACGCTGGCCGCCGATTCCCAGGTGCCGGGCGTCGGCGATGTGCCTGGCCTGGGCGAGCTGTTCAGGCAGCGCAACCGGCGCACGACCAAGAGCGAGATCGTGATTTTGCTCAAGCCGACGATCGTGCACGGCGACCGCAACTGGCAGCAGGATCTCTCGGATACGCGCGAGCGGCTGCGGGCGTTAATGCCCGCACCTCCCGCTCGGCAGCCCGCGCCGGTTCCAGCGCCAGCTTCGCCTCCGGCGGCTGCACCTGCTCCGGCTGCCGCACCCGCGCCGGCTGCGACCCCATGAGGCCAGTGATCGGTTGACGTTCGCGGTTCAAGGATTAGAATCATCCAATCTGAAGGCGGCCACCTTGAACAATAATTTGTGAATCCCGGACGCTGATATTCGAAATCCGGGCCCCACGCCATGTATAAAGCGCACTTTGGCCTCCGCGAAATGCCATTCGGGCTCACGCCTGACACGAGCTTCGTCTTCGCGAGCAAGAGCCATCAGGAAGCCCTCAACACGCTGCTGGTTGCGGTCAAGAACGGCGAGGGGTTTCTCAAGATCACTGGCGAGGTCGGCACCGGCAAGACGTTGCTTTGCCGAAAGTTTCTCGCGGCGATCGACCAGAATTTCGTTTCGGCC
This sequence comes from Burkholderiales bacterium, assembly GCA_035620515.1. Classification (GTDB taxonomy): domain Bacteria; phylum Pseudomonadota; class Gammaproteobacteria; order Burkholderiales; family SG8-41; genus SG8-41. Next base: position 4,582 of record DASPGR010000235.1, read on the forward strand.
TACATACCGAACCCCTACCTCGAGCCCCGGACGCTGCTTTTTGCGCTCGCGGCCGAGCTGCGCCTGGGCGCGGTGCGGGATACCGACCAGCACCTGCTGCTGAAGGAGATTACGCGCGGACTGCTCAACCTGGCGCGCCAGGGCAAGACGGTGGTGCTGTGCCTCGATGAAGCGCAGGCCATGCCGATCGAGACGCTCGAGGCGCTGCGGCTGCTGACCAATCTCGAGACCGAGAAGAGGAAGCTCCTGCAGGTCGTTCTCTTCGGCCAGCCCGAGCTCGACAGGAAGCTCGATGGCAAGTCAGTGCGCCAGCTGAAGCAGCGCATTACCTTTCAGCACCAGCTGACCCCGCTCTCCGCGCTGGAGGTCGAGCAGTACCTGGCCCACCGCCTGCGTATTGCGGGGTTCCGCGGCGACCGTCTTTTCACCCCCTCGGCGGCGCGCCTCGTGCATCGCCGCAGCGGCGGGCTGCCGCGCCTCGTCAACGTGATCGCGCACAAGGCGCTGCTGCTCGCCTTCAGCGAGGGCGTGCAGCTCGTGCGGGCCGATCACGTGCACCATGCGGTCGCCGATACGCCGGCCGCGCGCCATCACCGGGCGTGGTGGCGGTTCGGGTTCGCCCTGCTTCTCCTTTCGGCCGGCAGCATGAGCTGGCTGCTGCTCACATGAGCGTCATCAACCAGGTCCTGCTCAATCTCGAGCGGCGGCCTGTCACCGCCGTCGAGCGCGCGGCGATTCCTCCCCATGTAAAGGCGCTGCCGGAGAGCCCGCGCTCGCGCCATTGGGGCTGGGTCGCCGGGGGCGCTACATTCACGGTGGCGGCGCTGACGGGCTGGATTGCCCTCACGACAACGATTGCGGGGACGCCAGGCTCGCCCGCGGAGTCCGTTTCCGGGGGCATTGCCGAACGAATGGCGTCTGCCACCTCGGCTCTGCGCGGCACGACCCGACCCGGTGACGCCGATGGTGCGTATTTTCAGGAGATGCAGCCGTTCCGCCTGACTTTCGAGCTGTCCAACCCTCCGGTTGAGCCTGCACCCCGTCAGGACGCCGCAAACCTGCAAAAACCGGCGGCCAAGGAACCCTTGAGCTCGGCGCGTGTGATCGGGCGCAAGGGCGGCGATGCTGCCGCGGAGCCGAAACCGGCCAGTGCTTCCACGGCGGCGAAGCCCGCCGCCCCCAAGGGTGAACTCGTCGCGCTTGCCAAGCCGGTGCCCGAGGCCGCACAGCCCGAGATCCGCAAGCAACTGCACGAGCCCACCCCGCGCGAGCTCGCCGACTTCCAGTACCGCCAGGCGGTCGTGCTGATGAATCAAGGCCGCCCGGACGAGGCCGAAAGCGGCTTTCGGGAGTCATTGCTGCTTTATCCCGAGAATCACCGGGCTCGCCAGGGCCTCGTCGGACTGCTGGTGCAGGGAAGGAAGCTCGAGGAAGCGGAGCGCGTCCTGGAGGAGGGGGTCAAGCTCTCGCCGTCGCAGATCGGGTTCAACGTGACCCTCGCGCGCCTGCTGGCCGACCGAGGCGAGGGTGGCCGGGCGATTACCACGCTGCAAAACGGGCTCGAGCATGCTCGCGGCAGTCCCGAATATTCCGCGTTCCTTGCCGCGCTGCTTCAGCGCAAGGGGCAGCACGAGCAAGCCATCGAGCATTTTCAGGCCGCGCTGCGCACGCGGCCCGGCTCCGGCGTCTGGTGGGTCGGGCTCGGCATCTCGCTGCAGGCGGCCAATCAGCCTGCGGCCGCCCTCGATGCCTACCGCCGCGCCCGCGCGTCAGGCAACCTTCATCCCGACCTGACGGCGCTCGTCGAGCAGCGCCTGCGCCAACTGCAGTAGCAGCTTGCGCGTCAGCGCGGAAGCGTGCGCGCGAGCGCCCAGCCGACCACGCTGACGGCGCCCACCTCGCGCAGCGTACGGGCGATCTCGTTGAGAGTCGCCCCGGTCGTCACGACATCGTCGACCACCGCGACGCGCAAACCGTTCAGGGCCGTATCGCACACGAAGGCACCGCGCACGTTCCTCGCGCGCTCGCGCCAGGGCAGCGCTGCCTGCGGCGGCGTATCCGAGACTCTCCGGCACGCGCCCGGCAGGATCGGGATGCCGTGCTGCCGCGACACGAAGCGCGCAAGCTCGAGCGCCTGGTTGAATCCACGCTCGCGAAGCCGCCGCGGCGCGAGGGGCATTGGCACGAGGACGTCGGCCGCAGGTGCTCCGGCCGCCGCGAAAGCCTCTCCCAGCGCCGGCGCGAGCTCAAGACGCCCTCCGTACTTGAAGGCATGAATCAACGCATCGACGGGGAAATCGTAGGCAAGGACGGCGAAGATGCCATCGAACGCAGGCGGCCGCTCGAGACAGGCGCCGCAGGTCGCCCCGGAGGCGAGCGGCACTGCGCAAACC
>DASPGR010000236.1:0-5812 GCA_035620515.1 Burkholderiales bacterium
ATCGAGCGGATCCAGCAGGCCCGGCGTGACGGGGTGGAGTTCATCATCATCAACCCCGCCGCCTATACCCATACCAGCGTGGCGATGCGCGATGCGCTTGCGGCGGTGGGAATACCGTTCGTCGAGGTCCACCTCTCCAACATTTTTTCCCGGGAACCGTTCCGCCGGGAGTCGTTCTTCTCCGATCTTGCCGTGGGGGTGGTGAGCGGCCTGGGCGCCAGGGGCTACGAGCTCGCGCTCGAGTTCGCGCTTCATTACGAGGGGAAAAGCCAGCATGGTTGACCTGCGCAAGCTCAAGACGCTGATCGATCTCGTGCAGCAGTCCGGCATCGCCGAGCTCGAGATCACCGAGGGCGAGGAACGAGTGCGCATCAGCCGCAGCCTGCCCGCGGGCGTGCCCCAGGCCGGTGCGCCGGCGCAAGGAGTGAACGCCGCGCCGGCAGCCCCCGCGGCCGCCGCAGCCGCCGAGGCGGCCGCCGCACCCGAGGGCCATGTCATCCGCTCACCAATGGTGGGGACCTTCTATCGGTCTTCAGCCCCGGGTGCGAAGGCTTTTGTGGAAATCGGCCAGGCGGTGAAAGCGGGGCAGACGCTTTGCATCATCGAGGCGATGAAGCTTCTCAACGAGATCGAGGCAGACCGCGACGGCGTGGTCAGGGCGGTGCTGGTCGAGAACGGCCAGCCGGTGGAATACGGCGAACCCCTTTTCATCCTTGGGTGATGCGTGACAGGCGAAAGCACAAGGGGCGCTCGTGCATCATTCATAAGGTCACGCTCATCACCCATCACCCATCACCTATCACTCGTCACGCATTAGCAGTTCATAGATGTTCGAGAAAATACTGATCGCCAATCGCGGTGAAGTGGCGCTGCGCATCCAGCGCGCCTGCCGCGAGCTCGGCATCAAGACCGTGGTCGTCCACTCCGAGGTCGATCGCGACGCCAAGTACGTGAAGCTCGCCGACGAGTCGGTTTGCATCGGGCCCCCGCCTTCCGCGCAAAGCTACCTCAACATTCCCGCCATCATCAGCGCCGCCGAGGTGACCGATGCGGAGGCGATCCACCCCGGCTGGGGCTTCCTCTCCGAGAATGCCGACTTCGCCGAGCGCGTCGAACAGAGCGGTTTCGTCTTTATCGGCCCGAAAGCCGAGACGATCCGGCTCTTCGGCGACAAGGTGAACGCCAAGAAGGCCATGGCAAAGGCGGGCCTGCCGGTCGTGCCGGGGGTCGACGAGGCGTTGCCGGACGAGCCCAACCAGATCGTCAAGATCGCGCGCGGGCTGGGCTACCCGGTCATCATCAAGGCGGCCGGCGGCGGAGGCGGACGCGGCATGCGCGTCGCCCATACCGAGGCGGCGTTGCTGTCGGCGGCTCAGGTGACCCGGGCCGAGGCGCTCGCCGCGTTCGGCAATCCGATGATCTACATGGAGAAGTACCTCGAGAACCCGCGGCACATCGAGTTCCAGGTGATGGCCGACAAGTTCCGCAACGCGATCCACCTGGGCGAGCGCGACTGCTCGATACAGCGCCGCCACCAGAAGTTGATCGAGGAGGCGCCCGCGATTCACGTGAACGCGCGAAATCGCCTGCGCACCGCCGAGCGTTGCGCCGACGCCTGCCGCAAGCTCGGCTACGAAGGCGCCGGCACCTTCGAGTTTCTCTACACCGGCGGCGAGTTCTTTTTCATCGAAATCAATACGCGCCTTCAGGTCGAGCATCCGGTAACCGAGATGATCACCGGCCTCGACATTGTCAAGCTCCAGCTTCGCGTCGCGGCCGGCGAGAAGCTTCCGCTCCGGCAGCGCGACGTCCAGTTCCGCGGCCATGCCATCGAGTGCCGCATCAACGCCGAGGATCCCTACCGCTTCACGCCATCGCCCGGCCGCATCACGTCGTTTCACGTCCCGGGGGGGCCGGGCATACGCGTGGACTCGCACGCCTACAACGGCTACTTCGTGCCGCCCAACTACGATTCCCTGATCGGCAAGATCATCGCCTATGGCGACACCCGCGAGCAGGCGATTGCGCGCCTCAACATCGCACTCTCCGAGACCGTGATCGAGGGCATCAAGACGAACATCCCCCTGCACCAGGATATGCTGCAGGACGCGGCGTTCCTGCGCGGCGGCGCAAGCATCCACTATCTCGAAGAGAAACTCGCCAAGCTGGTCCGCGATTAGCGCACGATGTCCTGGCTACGGGTCTCGCTCGAGGTCGAGGAGCGCCTGGTCGAGCCCCTGAGCGATGCGCTCATGGCCGCGGGTGCGGCGAGCGTCGACGTTGCCGACGCTGATGCAGGTTCAGCCGCGGAACGCCCGATCTTCGCGGAACCCGGCGCGAGCGTGCCCGAAGGCTGGCGGAAGAGCCGCCTGAGCGCGCTCTTGGCGGGCAACGCCGATCCCCCGGCGATCCTTGCTGCGGCTTGTGCGCAGCTTGGAATCGCCGTGCCGCAGCACGCAGTCGAGCTGGTGCCGGAGCAGGACTGGGTGCGCGCAACGCAGGAGCAGTTCGATCCAATCCGGGTCTCGGCGCGGCTGTGGATCATTCCCAGCTGGCACCGCGCTCCTGACCCCTCCGCGATCAACGTCGTGCTCGACCCCGGCCTTGCGTTCGGGACCGGCACCCACGCGACGACCCGGCAGTGCCTGCGCTGGCTCGAACGCAATGTGCATGGCGGTGAATCGATGATCGACTACGGCTGCGGCTCAGGCATCCTCGCGATCGCCGCCCTGAAGCTCGGCGCAGCGCAGTCGGCGGGCGTCGATATCGATGAACAGGCGCTCCTTGCGGCGCGGCACAATGCTATGCACAATCAGGCCGACATCAGCTTTCACAGCGCCGCCGAAGCGGTCGGCGCCCCGGCGCATATCGTGGTTGCGAACATCCTTGCCCACCCGCTCATCGTGCTCGCGCCGATGCTTGCGCGGCTGACGCGGGCGCACGGGCGGATCGCGCTCGCGGGAGTCCTCGCGTCGCAAGCCGGGGAGGTCGGCGCGGCATACCGCCCGTGGTTCGACATCGCAGTCGAAGACGAAGAGGACGGATGGGCACTGCTCGCGGGAGTGCGGCGAAGTGATTGATCCAGGAGATGGGGCTCGCAGCAGGTGTCACCGATCGCGCCGGCTGCGTGGGGGACCTTTGTGAGCCTGGTGACGCAGTGCCCCAAGTGCGGCACCCGTTTTCGCGTCACGCCCGAGCAGCTCGAGGCGCGCCAGGGCAAGGTGCGCTGTGGCCTCTGCCTGAACGTCTTCGATGGGCGCGAGCCCCTCGTCACCGCGTCGGGCGCGCCGCCGCCAGCGGCGACAGGACAGGAAACCGGGGGCTTTAGGCTCGAGCCCGTTGAGCCGGGCACCGCTGTGCCGGAGGCCCCGGCCACGCCGGAGCCCGCCCTGGAAGAGGGCGATTATGGCCCCGCGCCCGAGCAGCTCTCCTTCGACGATCAGGTCTGGATCGAGCAGGAACATGCGCGCCGCAGGGCCGCCGTATGGTGGGCGCTCGGGGCGATGGTGCTCGTCGCCGTGCTCGGCGCGCACGCAGCCTACGCGTTTCGCAGCGAGCTCGCCGCCCGGTTTCCGGGAGTAAAGCCCCTCCTCGTGCGCTTGTGCGTGCCGCTGAAATGCGCGGTGATGCCGCCGCAGCGCCCGCAACTCATCGCGATCGAGGCGTCGGACCTCCAGTTCAAGGATTCCGCGCAGCCTTCGCTCATCCAGCTGACTGCGACCCTTCGCAATCACGCGGGACATGACATCGGTTATCCCGCGCTCGATCTTGTACTCACGAACCACCTCGAGCACACGCTCGCGCGGCGAATTTTTCTTCCCTCGGACTATCTGCAATCGGGCCGCGATCCGACCGCCGGCATCTCCGCCAACGCCGAGATCACCATGCGGCTCGATCTCGACACGGGCCAGCTGAATCCCTCGGGCTACCGCCTGAACCTGCTCGCTGCGCCGTGATGGCGGCGCGCCTTCCCATGCGGACTGCAAACGCGCTGCGCAGCACCCCCCTTGCCGTCGCACATCGCGCGCTCGGCGCGAGGATGGTCGATTTCGCCGGCTGGGAAATGCCGCTGCACTACGGCTCCCAGATCGAGGAGCACCGCGCCGTGCGCTCCGCGGCCGGAATGTTCGACGTCTCGCACATGCTCGCAGTGGATGTTGAAGGCGACGGGGCACGGACTTTCCTGCGGCGGCTTCTCGCGAACGATGTGGCGCGGCTCAAGGTGCCCGGGCAGGCGCTCTACTCATGCCTGCTGAACGAGGCGGGCGGCGTGCTCGACGATCTCATCGCGTACTGGCGCGGAGGAAACCGGTTCCGGCTCGTGCTCAACGCGGGAACCGCGGACAAGGACTGCGCGTGGCTCCTGTCGCAGCGCGAGGATCCCGCGGTGCGCATCGAGCCGCGCCGCGACCTTGCCATTCTCGCGGTTCAGGGACCCCGCGCGCGGGAGAAGACGTGGGAGGCTCTGCCGCACACGCGGTCGGCGACCGAGGCAATCGGGTACTTTCACTCGGCCGAGACGGACGGGATGTTCGTCGCGCGCACCGGCTACACCGGCGAAGACGGATTCGAGATCATCCTTGCCGCGGAAGCGGCCGCCGGGGCGTGGAACTCGCTCCTCAAGGCCGGGGTCGTACCCGCGGGCCTCGGCGCGCGTGACACGCTGCGGCTCGAGGCCGGAATGAATCTCTACGGGCAGGACATGGACGAGACTGTGACGCCCCAGGAATCGGGGCTCGCGTGGACCGTTGCGCTCGAGGATCCGCGCGCGTTCATCGGGCGGCAGGCCGTGGAGGGCAAGACGGCGACGCGCGAGCGGTGCGGCCTGGTGCTGATCGACAAAGGCGTGATGCGCAGCCACCAGAGCGTGCGCTGCGCCGCGGGGGCCGGCGAGATTACGAGCGGCGGATTTTCACCGACGCTCAACTGCTCGATCGCGCTTGCGCGGCTCCCGCGCGCCGCGGCGAGCGGCGCAGAGGCCGAGGTCGAGGTGCGGGGAAACTGGCTGCGCGCGAAGGTGGTCGAACCGCCGTTCGTGCGCCGGGGGAAAGTGCTGGTAAATCCTTGAACCGCCAAGACGCCAAGGGCGCCAAGAGTTCGTAAACAAGATTTAGTTTCCGCGAGAGTTCGTTAGCGAGCAGAACGTTACTTTGGGGGATTGATGACGACACCGAAGGATCTGAAATACACCAAGAGCCATGAATGGGTGAGGCAGGAGCCGGACGGCACCGTGACGGTCGGCATCACGTTCCACGCGCAGGAGCAGCTGGGCGACGTGGTCTTCGTGCAGAGCCCCGAGGTGGGGCGCAAGCTGAAGCAGGGAGAGGAATGCGCGGTCATCGAGTCGGTCAAGGCTGCGGCCGATATCTACGCACCGGTCTCGGGGGAAGTCGTGGCGGTCAACCAGGAAGTCTCGGACAAGCCCGAGAGCGTGAACCGGGATCCCTATGCGGCGTGGATGTTCCGGCTGAAGCCCAGCTCGACTGCGGAGCTCGGGGCGCTGCTCGACGCGGCCGGCTACGAAAAGGTCGCGGCGGAGGACAAGCACTAGTGCTGATGAAGCGTGATCGGTGATGGGTGATGAGTAAACGCCCTTATCGCCGATCACGATTACCCATCACCCATCACTCATCACTCATCACGAGTTTCTGAGAAGATGCCGTTTATCCCGCATACCGATGACGACATCCGCGAGATGCTCGCGGCGATCGGCGCAGGCTCCGTCGAAGAGCTCTTCGATGAGATTCCGGCCGAGCTGCGCGCGCCGCCCGTTGTGGATATGCTGCCGGCGCTAAACGAGATGGAGATCACC
>DASPGR010000237.1:0-6942 GCA_035620515.1 Burkholderiales bacterium
TCCTTGATTCCGTCGTAGACGGACTGCGGAATGATTTTCCGGTGGACCAGCTCGTCCTTCCGGGCGTAGGGACGCCCTTTGATGATCGCCTTGGCGCGCGCTTCGCCGATGCCCTTCAGGGACATCAGCTCTTCCGCGCTCGCGCGGTTGATGTCGATCAGGGTCGACTTGGACTGTGAAGCAACGGGCTTGACGGCCGGCTTGGGCGCCTTCTCAGCCTCGCAACCCAGCGCAGCGAATCCCAGGACTGCCGCGAGCAGAACTGCAACGAACCGCTTCATTTGTTGTTCCCCCTTTAAAGATCATTTCGACTTCCGCCCTGATCCTGCTCCGCCGCCCCGTCGAGTGCCGCCTTTTTTCGCGGAAAGCTTCCCGGTTAGGGCGCGCGCCCGGGCCGCCGCGCCCCTCGCCACGGCGCGCTTGCCGGCACGAGTACGCGCGCGCCACTTCGTCCGGTGGCGCAGGTGGGCTCTCTCCTCCCACTTGTGCTGAGTCCCGCTGCCCATGAATACGACGAACGCTTCACAGCCATCGGGGTATTCATATGGCCCGTGAAGAGTGTCCCATCCGAACACGTAGTCGCCCGGGCGCAAATCCTTCCCTGCCACGCACATCCGTCCCCTGGTGACGAGTATGGAGTGCCAGCTCTTGTGCGTGTGCGCGGGCTCGACATAGCCCTTGGGAAACTTCACCTTCATGTCGATCCGCTTCATGACCGGATCGTGGGCGAAGATCTTCACCTTGACACCGCGCGGCAGCGTGAGGAGCTTCCTGACCGCAGGGCCCTCCTTCCACTTGATCTGCCTGTCGTGGATCGCGCGAAACCGGTGATCAAACCGCCTCATCTTTTCTCCTTTCTCAGTAGTCGACCACATGGTCGATCTTGAGGACCCACCCCGCCTCGCCAGGATAGAGCTTGTACTGCAGCTGTCGCAATCCGCCAGTGGGTCGCGCGTTGGTGTCGCCGTAGCGATAGATGGGAAACCGCCGGACCAGGACGGACTCCGCCACGGCAAACTCGTCGTGCCCCATGTAGCCCTTCGACGCGCGTACGTCTCGTGTCACCGCAGGGAGATAGATTTCGCTCAGCGACTTGCGACGGTTCGCCGAGTAGGCTACGAGCGAGCCGTATGACCCGCTGCCCGCGGAAGTGACATAAACATAAATCTCGGGCGACCCATCCGCATTGAGGTCCGCAACCTCGGCGCCCGTAACGGTGCCGTCGATCGTGCGCACGATCGGTGAATTATCGATTGCGAGACCGGATGGAACGATGTGAAGCGCATTGATCGAGCCTTCATTTGCGCTCCTGACGCGGAACCGGATCCCCTGGAGCTCGAGCGTCCGGTCGAAGCGCCAGGTCGCCTCTCCGCCCCTGATGCCGACTTCTGGCGCGTTGCGTTGCTGTTGGATCGTTCCGTTGGTCGATGCGGATGCCGGATCCAGAATGAGCCCGGCGAGCACAAGCGCCAGACACAATGGCCGGCGCGGCATTGATGTGGCGCTCGAACTCATCGAAGCGCTTTCGTACACGGCTCAACCAGGCCGACCGACCCGATGCCGAGCTACTTGGGTCCGTGAGACGCGGCCGGCAACCCGCGCACGATATGCACTGATTCCTTGCCCGCCGGCAGGTAGAGCAGATCGAGCGTCGCCGGGGACTTGATCGGAACCTTGTCCGGGCCCGCCACCACGAGCACCTTCGGCTTCAACCGCCGCACCGCGCTCTGCTGGAGAACGATTGCGACTTCTCCCGATGACAGCTCTACCCGGGAGCCGACCGGAAACACGCCGACCGTCTGCACGAAGTGCTCGACCAGCGGGGCATGAAAGAGACTCCCGCTCAGCTCGGAGAGCTTGCGCAGCGCGTCGTACGCGGTAATGGCGGGTGCGTGCGGACGGGGATTGGTCATCGCGACGTAGGTGTCGACGATCCCGGACATGCGCCCGTAGAGACTGATGCCTTCCGCGCGCAGGCCCCCGGGGTAGCCGCTGCCGTCCTCGCGCTCATGGTGCTGGGCAATCCCCTCGAGAATCGACGGGTGGAGGTCCGGGATCCGGCTGATCAGCCCCATTCCATGGGACACATGCTGCTTGACCACCTCGAACTCCTCGGGTGACAGCGGTCCCGGCCGGGAGAGCAATTCGTGCGGCACCTTTATCTTGCCCAGATCGAGAAAAAGACCGAGCGTTGCGAGCCGTGCAAGATCTTCCTTGGGCAGGCCAAGTTGCCGACCCAGTGCCACGAGATATACGGAAACCTGGAGGCTGTGCCCATAGGTCGCCTCGTCCTGGTGCTTCAGGCGGGAGACCAGCATCAATGCATCGGGGCTGCGAATCGCACTGTCCACCACGTCATCGATGACCTGGTCCAGCTCCTCGACCGAGAAAATCCGGCCGGCGCGGATGTCCTCGATCAACTGGCGCGACAGCGTCTCGGCCTGCGCGAAAGCCTGCCTCGCCTGCGGCATCTCCTCGTCCATGGCCCTGGTTTCAGGGTGGTGCGTGACCCGGATCGAGTGCGGTATGAATTCATGATGCACCGGAGCGCGGGGGGCGCTGGCGGCAGCCTTGGGACGCTCGTCCGGCATTACGGCGCCTCTCGCGGGAGAGCGGAAGCGCTCGCGTTTGCGGAACAGGCCCCCGATTCCGTACATGAGAGACTCGAGCACGCCCGGCCCCGCATCCTCGCTGGGGACAGGGCCAGGTTCGGGATCCGTCCTGGCGCGCGGGCCCAATTCCTCGATCACGTCCAGGATGAGCGCCTCCGCGTCCGACATTCGCGCCCCGCTCCCGGATTTTGCCGCCGGGGGCGGGGTGATGCTCTTCCTCGGCCCTGGCGGTATGGTGGGACGCGGGCGCGGCGTTTGCTCTCTCGTTGCGGCGGGGGAGGTGCCGGTCCTGGGGGCGTGTGCCAAAGGAGCGCGCGGACGCGGGGTGGGGTCTCCGCTTTCGGGGAGAACGCCGGAGGCCGATCTTGATCGATCGACAAAGACGAACCTGCAGAGGCTTCGCAGCTGCTCGAGCTGCTCCTGGTCCTCCACCAGAAAGCCCTGGAGCAGGAACGGGGTCTCGGACCACGGCCGGTCGAGTTCCGCAATGAACATCCCGATCCGGATGTCCTTGGCGGCGACGTTGACTAACATCGCATTGGAGCGCGGTTGCCCGACATCTAAGGTTCCGCCGTCGTTAAGATGGCCGGATTGTCTACCCGCCAGCGGCACGCTGTCGAGTCCATTTCGGCACGTTTCCCCTGAAATTCAGGGGCGTTACTCCTCGCCCGGCGCCCCTCCCTCGTGAGCGGGCGTGCCATGCGCTACCCACAAATACTGGGTGTTGAGCGTTTGCGCGAGCCTGCGTACGGCCGCCATGATGCGGCCCGGACGCTCCCTGATCACTGCTTCCACGTGCTCGTCCGCCAGCCTGCTGGCGGCGACCCACGTGATATAGAGGCCTTCGCTGCGCCCGAACCGCTCCGCCTCGAACCGGGCGAGCCCCGCATCCGTCAACCCGTAGGTCACGACCCCGTAGGGGGTGACGACCTTGTGCTTGATCGTGCCCATCCGCTGATATCGCCGGTGAAAGCGCGCCGTCACGTCCATCATGAAATGCACGTCGCTCGGGCTCGGCATCGAGAACACGAGGTCGGAAATCCACCGCCGGTCGAACACTCCGGATTGCACGGGCGCCGTGGCTCCCGAGCAGTCGGCATGGGACGCGCATTCAAAGTACTTCAGCGGATGAAAGTGATAGATGTGAAGCTCGGTATTTTCTGCCATCAGCTTCCGGAGGTATTCCATGTCCACCCGCAGGCGGGCACTGTCGCCGTCGGATTTCTCGTCGCGGCCGATCTCGTGCCACTGGCATTCCCCGGAGCCGCTCGCGCGCGGCAGGAAAGCCCACATCTCCTCGAGATCGGATCGTTTCAGGATCAGCGATATTTGCCGCACGCCGTCACGCTCGCAAAGGCCGTTGACGACATTGCGCACGGCATTGGAGCTGTTGGTGCGGAGTTGCGATACCTGGCTGATCGAGCGATCCGGCTCGCCTGCCGATCCGGCGGCAGCCGGCCCGCCGCCGCTTCCGTCCGCAGCGATCGATTGCGCCGCGAGCCCGCAGAACACCAGCACGATGATGATCGCTGTCGATTCCCGAGCCGCGGCACGAGCGGTCATAAGCTCTCTAACGGCGGGAGTGTACAGGGTTCGCGGCAGAACGTACAACAATTGATCAGCTGAACTGGCACCCATCACCCGCCACCGGTTTCGAGCGACCCGTCATCGCGGATGGAGCCACTTCGGCAGAAAGCTGTAGGCATCGGCCTTCTTGCTGCGGTCGAAGGCGACGCCGTACGCTTCGAGCAGCTTCTGCAGGCGTCCTTCGTTGAATGCATCAAAGCTCTCGGTGCAGCCGCCGATGTATTCACCGCCAACAAAAATCTGCGGAATCGTCGGGGAGCCGACTCGCTCGCGCAGGGCGGCGCGGATGTCGCCGCCGAGGTTGTCCTTCTGGTATTCGACCGAATCGAGGTCGATCGACCGGTAGGGAATGCCGAACTCCGCCATCAGCCGGCGCACCGACCAGCAGAATTCACACCATTCGAGTGCGAACATCACCACTGGCTGCGACTTGTCGTTGACCACCTTCTCGACGAAGGCGAGCGCCTCCGGCTTTGCCTTCTCCGCTGCGGCGGCGGGGGCAGGCGCCGGTGCCGACTTGACGTCGAAGCGATAGCGCGGCGTCGAGGCTGCAATTTCCAGCTCCTCCTCCGTCATGGACTCGGCAATGCCCTCGAAGAGAGGCGTCGAGAGATAACGCTCGCCCGTGTCGGGCAGCATCGCGAGAATCTTCGCGTCCTTTCGCGCGGTCTTTGCCACCTGGAGCGCGCCCGCGAAGGTCGCGCCCGCGGAAATGCCACAGAAGATGCCTTCCTTCTGTGCGAGATCGCGCGCGCAACGCAGCGCGTCGGCGCCCCGGATCGGCATGAACTGGTCGATGAGGCCGCCTGTCAGGGCGTCGTTGGCAAGCTTGGGAATGAAATCGGGCGTCCACCCCTGCATGAGATGGGGCCGGAATCCGGGATAGCTCGCTGCGGGACTCCCGTCCTCGAGATAGGTTTGCTTGAAGCCGCTCGCCAGCAGCGGTGAGTTGTCGGGCTCGCAGGCGACAATGCGAGTCCCCGGGCTGCGCGCCTTGAGCACCCGGGCGACGCCCTTCAGAGTGCCGCCGGTACCGACACCCGTCACCCAGTAGTCAAGCCCGTTCTCGCCGAAATCCGCGAGGATCTCTTCCGCCGTCGTGCGGCTGTGCATGTCCGCGTTGGCTTCGTTCTCGAACTGGTGGCACAGGAACCAGCCGTGCTTCTCTGCCAGCTCGCGCGCCTTGGCGAGCATGCCGCTGCCTTTCTCGGCAGCGGGGGTGAGGATCACCTTGGCGCCCAGAAAGCGCATGAGCTTGCGCCGCTCGATGCTGAAGTTTTCCGCCATGGTGACCACCAGGGGATAGCCCTTCTGGGCGCAGACCATGGCGAGGCCGATGCCGGTGTTGCCGCTCGTCGCCTCGATCACCGTCTGTCCCGGCTTGAGCGAGCCATCGCGCTCGGCCGCCTCGATCACCCCAAGCGCGAGCCGGTCCTTGACCGAGCCCAGCGGGTTGAACGCCTCGAGCTTGGCGAAGAGCTCCACGCCCGCCGGCGCGATATTGTTGATCCGCACGACCGGGGTGTTTCCGACCGTATCCAGTATGGAGCTCCTGATTCCGGGCATTGCGACTTGCCTCCTGCGAAGAGTGTGCGTGTACCAATGCTGCATCGTGCAGAACGAGTTCTCAAGCCCCCTGCCCTGCGCACACGTGCAGTCATCCGAGCGCCTTCGTGACCGCTTCGGCGACATCGAAAAGCCGACGGTCCTTGAAGCGGCCGGCGATGAGCTGCAGCCCGACCGGCAGGCCGGAAGGTCCCTTGAAGAGCGGCAGCGTCACCGCCGGCGTGCCAAGCGCGGTCCAGATGCAATTGAAGATCGCGTTGCCGGTCGACTTGAGTCCTTTTGGAGCCTCGCCGGCCGCGCTCGGCGTGATGAGGGCGTCGAAACGGTCGAGCGCGTCGTCGGCCTGCAGCCGCAACTGCTCCAGGCGGCGTGTTGCTTTCCGGTAATCCTCGTAGGACGCTTCCAGGCCGTCCTTCATGCGGCCCTCGCGCAAAACCGCGCTCAAATCCCCCAGCCGATTGAACCTCTCCCAGGACACGGTACGGGAAAACTCGAAGCCGCTGACAAGCCTGAAGAGCTTCTCGAAATCAGCGCCGATACCAGGCAGCTCGGGGTCGGTCACTTTCGCGCCCGCCGCGGAGAGCCTCTTCGCCGCTTCCTCCAGGTGGGACTGCGTGTAGCCTTCCGCCCGCTCCCAGAAGGGAGTGCGGTAAAACCCGATCTTGAGCTCCCGCATCGCAGGCGGCTTGAGCGGAACCAGCGGCTCTTCGAGCAGCACGGAGCGCACGAGCGCGAGGTCTTCCACCGAGCGCACGATCGCGCCGATGGTATCGAAGCTCGGCGAGTTGGGCATGACCCCGTTGTTGTTGATGTCACCGAAAGAAGGCTTGTAACCCACCGTCCCGCAATAGGCTGCCGGCCGGATGACCGAGCCCGTCGTCTGCGTGCCGTAGGCGAGCGGAATCATCCTGTCTCCGACCGCGGCCGCCGACCCGGAGGAGGATCCGCCCGGCGTATGCGCCGGGTCGAAGGGATTGCGCGTCTTGCCGGGGAAGCGGTGGCCGAACTCGGTGGTGACCGTCTTCCCCAGGAGTACCGCTCCTGCCGCGCGCGTAATCGCGACGCATCCCGCGTCGCGCCCGGGCCTGTGGCCCTCATGAATGGGCGTGCCGTAGGCGGTCGGCATATCGGCTGTGTCGATGATGTCCTTCGCGCCGAATGGCATGCCGGCGGCGAG
>DASPGR010000238.1:0-4945 GCA_035620515.1 Burkholderiales bacterium
AGGTGGTTCTCGCCCGAGGGTTACTTCTGCTACGGACTCGCCATCAAACTCCGTTAATGCCGGACGCTTCGCGCCGGATTAACTCCGCGCGTTCGAGCAGACGCGTTGCGCTGCTCAACGCGCGGCCCAGTCGACAGGCTACCTACTAAACCCGCTTTTAGCGCAGCGATGCGTTGATGCGCTCGAGCATCACGCTGCCGGGGCAGAGATCGCGCTCCGCGAGCTGGTTGAGCGGGGCCTCGACCGTGTCCAGGTACTCGTGCAGGTCGGCCGCGTCCGGTTTGACGTAGAGGAGTCCCGTCACGAGCTCACCCGCGGCCTCGCGTTCCTGGAGGTAGTTCATCACCTTGACGCGGTCGGTCGGATCGTAGTCGTGCGCGAGCTTTCTCAGGCGCAGCACCGATCCGTCGTGCTGCGTGACCTGGGTGAGTTCCCCCGGCGCGTAATCCGCCGTGATCTCCTCGCGGCCTTCGATGAAATCGAGCCGGTTCACGGCCTCGTTGTGCTGGCGCACGTATTCGTAGCTCTTGGTCGAGCCGGGGTGATTGTTGAAGGCGACGCAGGGCGAGATGACATCGAGGAAGGCGCTCCCCCGGTGCTCGATTGCCGCGCGGATGAGCGGCACGAGCTGCTTCTTGTCGCCGGAAAAGCTGCGGGCGACGAAGGTCGCGCCGAGGATGAGCGCCAGAGCAATCATGTCGACCGGCTCGTCGGTGTTGGTGACGCCGCGTTTCGATTTCGAGCCCTTGTCGGCGGTTGCCGAGAACTGGCCCTTGGTGAGGCCATAAACTCCGTTGTTCTCGACGATGTAGACCATGTTCACACCGCGCCTCATGCAGTGCGCGAACTGGCCGATCCCGATGGAAGCCGAGTCGCCGTCGCCCGAGACGCCCATGTAGATGAGATCCCGGTTGGCGAGATTGGCGCCGGTTACGACCGAGGGCATGCGCCCGTGCACGCTGTTGAAGCCGTGCGAGTTCCCGAGAAAGTAGGTGGGCGTTTTCGACGAGCAGCCGATCCCCGAGAGCTTGGCGACCCGGTGCGGCTCGATGTCGAGCTCCCAGCATGCCTGAACGATCGCCGCGCTGATCGAGTCGTGCCCGCAGCCTGCGCAGAGGGTGGAGATGGCCCCCTCGTAGTCGCGACGGGTGTAGCCGATCCGGTTCTTGGAGAGCGTCGGGTGATGCAGCTTGGGCTTGGCGATAAAGGTCATGATGCGGCCTTCCTGAAGGGAACCACGGTCCGGGCTCCCGCATGTTGCGTGATCTGCTCGACGATGAAGCGCGCCGTGATCGGCGTGCCGTCATAGTGCAGTACGGGCAGCAGGCGCGCCGCGTTCACCTTGGCATCGTTCACAAGCAGGGTCTTCAACTGCGCGTCCCGGTTCTGCTCGATGACGAACACCCACGGATGCGACGCAACGAAGTCGGCGATCTCGTCGGGGAACGGGTAGCCCCGCACCCGCAATGCGTTGACGTGAATGCCGCGCTCGGCGAGCACATCGAGCGCTTCCTGCATCGCGGGGCTGGTCGAGCCGTAGTAGATGGCGCCGAAACGCGCGGGTTTCGCGGCGGGAACGAGCAGCGGCTTGGGGACCAGCGTCTTGGCGGTCTCGAACTTGCGCATGAGGCGCTGCATGTTCTCGACGTAATCGGGGCCGGCCTCGCTGTAGCGGGCGTAGCGGTCCTTGGTGGTGCCGCGGGTGAAGTAGGCCCCGCGTGTGGGATGCGTTCCCGGCAGCGTGCGATAAGGGATGCCATCTCCGTCGACATCGAGATAGCGGCCGAACTCCTTGCCGGCCTCGAGGTCGTCGTAGCCCATGATCTTGCCGCGGTCATAGCTGCGGGTGTCATCCCACTGCAGCGGGTCGCAGAGCCGCGTGTTCATCCCGATGTCGAGATCAGTCATGACGAATACGGGCGTCTGCAGGCGCTCGGCGAGATCAAAGGCCTCAGCCGTCAGCTCGAAGCACTCCGTCGGGTCCTCCGGGAAGAGCATCACGTGCCGGGTGTCGCCGTGAGAGGCGTACGCGCATGACAGGAGATCTGACTGCTGGGTTCGCGTCGGCATGCCGGTCGAGGGCCCGCCGCGCTGCACGTCGATCAGCACCACCGGTATCTCCGCGAAATACGCGAGCCCGATGAACTCCTGCATCAGCGAGATGCCCGGACCCGAGGTCGCCGTGAAGGCGCGTGCCCCGTTCCAGCCCGCGCCGATCGCAATCCCGATCGAGGCGAGCTCGTCCTCGGCCTGGATGATGGCGAAGCGGCGTTTCCCGGTTGCAGGATCGACGCGATACTTGTAGCAGTGGCGGGAGAACGCCTCCGCGAGCGAGGACGAAGGCGTGATCGGGTACCACGCGCAGACCGTCGCGCCGCCAAAAAGCGCCCCCAGAGCCGCCGCGCTGTTGCCGTCTACGAAGATCTTGTTGCCGACCGCGTTCGCGCGCTGCACCTTGATCGGGAGCGGGCAGGTGAAGTGCGCCGATGCGTAGTCGCGCCCGAGGCGCAGCGCCTTGATGTTGGACTGGAGGAGCGCTTCCTTGCCCTTGTACTGCTCGGAGAAGAGCCTCTCGATCTCGCCCGCGTCGATGTCGAGCAGCGCCGAGAGCGCTCCCACGTAGATGATGTTCTTGAAGAGCTGCCGCTGCCGCGCATCGTTGTAGGTCGCGTTGCAGATCTCGGTCAGCGGCACGCCGATGACGTTCACATCGTCGCGGAACTTCGACTTCGGCAGCGGCTTGGAGTTGTCGTAGAAGAGGTAGCCACCCGGCTCGATCTCCTTCACGTCCTTGTCCCAGGTCTGGGGATTCATGGCAACCGCCAGATCGACGCCGCCGCGCCGGCCCTGGTAGCCGCGGGCATTGACCCGTACCTCGTACCAGGTCGGCAGGCCCTGGATGTTGGACGGGAAGATGTTGCGCGGGGAGACCGGAACGCCCATGCGAAGGATCGAGCGGGCGAAGAGCTCGTTGGCGCTCGCCGAGCCCGATCCGTTCACGTTGGCGAACTTGACGACGAAATCGTTGACTGCCTCGATGGATTTCATTCGCGGTGTTCCTCAGGCGGCCTTGCGTGCGGGCGTGCGGCACGCGGGGCCTGCATGGGTCATGTCCAGCAGGAATTTCTGCATGTCCCATGCGCCGGTGGGGCAGCGCTCGGCGCAAAGGCCGCAGTGCAGGCAGACGTCCTCGTCCTTCGCCATGATGCGCCCGGTCTTGAGCGCGTCGGATATGTAGAGGTCCTGCGACTCATTGGTCGCCGGCGCGTTGAGACGCGCGCGGAGATCGGCCTCCTCGCCGTTCTCGGTGAAGCTGATGCAATCCATTGGACAGATGTCGACGCAGGCGTCGCACTCGATGCAGAGCTTCGTGGTGAACACGGTCTGCACATCGCAGTTCAAGCAGCGCTGGGCCTCCGCGAAACCGCTTTTCTGGTCGAAGCCCAGCTCCACCTCGACCTTGATGTCTTTCAACGTCACCTTCTTGTCGCGCCAGGGCACCTGGTAGCGGTTGGCGAGCGAGATGTCGTTGTCGTAGCTCCACTCGTGGATGCCCATCTTCTGCGACACGAGCGATACGCTGGGGGCAGGACGCTTATGAACGTCTTCCCCGTTCAGCAGCTTGTCGATCGAGATCGCCGCGTCGTGGCCATGGGCCACCGCCCAGATGATGTTCTTCGGGCCGAACGCGGAGTCGCCCCCGAACAGTATGTTGGGGACGCTCGATTGCATGGTGGTCTTGTCGATCTTCGGCATGCCCCATTGATCGAACTCGATCCCGGCGTCGCGCTCGATCCACGGAAATGCGTTTTCCTGTCCGACGGCAATCAGCACGTCGTCGCACTCGAAGTGTTGCTCGGGCTCGCCCGTCGGCACGAGGTTGCGCCGCCCCTTTGCGTCGTACTCCGCGCGCACCTTCTCGAAGCTGACGCCCGTCAGGCGACCACCGGTATGCGTGAACGCCTTGGGCACGAGGTAGTTCAAGATCGGGATGCCCTCGTGCATCGCGTCCTCCTTTTCCCAGGGCGAGGCCTTCATCTCCTCGAACCCGGAGCGCACGATCACCTTGACGTCCTCGCCTCCCAGCCGGCGCGAAGTGCGGCAGCAGTCCATTGCGGTGTTGCCACCGCCCAACACGATGACGCGCTTGCCGATTCGGCTCACGTGGCCGAACGAGACCGACGAGAGCCAGTCGATGCCGATATGAATATTGGCCGCGGCTTCCTTGCGGCCGGGGATGTCCAGATTGCGGCCGCGCGGCGCGCCGCATCCCACGAAAATCGCATCGTACCCCTCGGTAACGAGTTGCTTGAGGCTGTCGATCCGCGTGCCGCCCCGGAACTCGACCCCCAGGCCGAGGATGTAGCCCACCTCCTCGTCGATCACTTCCATCGGCAGGCGAAAACGCGGGATCTGCGACCAGATCATGCCGCCTGCGCGCGGGTCCTGGTCGAACACGGTGACCTGGTAGCCGAGCGGCGCGAGGTCGCGCGCAACAGTGAGCGATGCCGGACCCGCGCCGATGCAGGCGACACGCCTGCCGTTCTTTTGCGCTGCGGGCTTCGGCAGCCGGCCGCGGATGTCGTCCTTGTAGTCGGCCGCGACGCGCTTCAACCGGCAGATCGCCACCGGCTCGGGCTTCTCCGCATTGCGCTCCTCGACCCGTCCGCGGCGGCACGCAGGCTCGCATGGCCGGTCGCAGGTGCGTCCCAGGATGCCGGGGAATACGTTCGAGTGCCAGTTGACCATGTAGGCGTCGCTGTAGCGGCCTGCAGCGATCAACCGGATGTATTCGGGGACGGGAGTGTGGGCCGGACAGGCCCACTGGCAATCTACAACTCGATGAAAATAGTCGGGAACGCCAATATCCGTGGGCTTCAAAAATGCTCCTTGCCGTGCTTTTTCCTTGTCGGCTGGGCCGGGTTACTTATTGACAGCGAAACCG
>DASPGR010000239.1:0-4926 GCA_035620515.1 Burkholderiales bacterium
TATGTCAGGAGAAAACGCGCCAACAAGGAGCCGGTCATGGGGTTCGGGCACCGGGTCTACCGTGCCGAGGATCCGCGCGCCCGTCACATGCGGGCCGGCGTCGAAAAACTGTCGCGCGAGATGGGCCAGCCGCAGTGGTACCAGATCCTCGAAGCGGTGGTCGAGGCGATGAAGCCCTACGCCCGCCACGGCGTCAACGTGAACGTCGACTTCTATGCCGGGGTCGTCTATTTCCTTAACGGCATCCCGGAAGATCTCTTCGTGCCGATCTTTGCGGTCGGCCGCGTGCCGGGCTGGACCGTGCAGGTCCTGGAGCAGATCGAGAACAATATCCTGTTGCGCCCGCTCACGCTCTACAACGGGCCCGAGCCGAGGGACTACGTACCGATCGAGAAACGCTGATGAGTCGGTGCATGGTGAAGCGACGATAGCCGGGGCGGTCGACTCACCCTTCACGATTCACGGATTCTGCGCCTGCGCCAGCACGATCGCCGCGGTGCCGACGATGTCGTCCACGCTTGCGCCCCGCGAGAGATCGCTGATCGGGCGCGCGAAACCCTGGAGCACAGGCCCGATCGCCCGCGCGCGGGCCAGGCACTGCGTGAGCTTGTAGCCGATATTTCCCGCGTCAAGGTCGGGGAAGACAAGGACGTTCGCCCGGCCCGCGACGGCGCTCTCGCCTTTGACCTTTCTTGCGGCCACCGCCGGCACCAGTGCCGCATCAGCCTGAAGCTCACCGTCGATCGCCAGGCCCGGGGCGCGCTCGCGTGCAATGGCGAGCGCGCGCGCTACCTTTTCAACGCGAGCGTGCTGGGCGCTGCCCTTGGTGGAAAAGGAAAGCAGCGCGACCCGTGGTTCCTCCCGAAGAAGCGCACGGCAGGTCTTTGCGGAAGCGAGCGCAATGTCCGCAAGCGTTTCCGCATCGGGGTCGACGTTGACGGCACAATCGGCGTAGATGAACGGCTTGTCCTCCGCGCCGTCATGGCCCGGAACGATCATGAGGAAGAAGCTCGATGGAGTCCGGATGCCCTCGGAGAGCCCCACCGTCATCAATCCGGCCTCGATCACCCGCCCGGTCGCGTTGGCAACGCCGGCGATCATGGCATGCGCGGCTCCGCTTCGCACCATCATCCCGGCATGGAACATCGGTTTGCGCACGATCCGCTCGGCGACCCGCGCGTTCACGCCCGGACGCCCGGATGAATAAAGACCGGCGAACGCCTTGATGTCCGCGCTTTGCTCCGGGTCGGCCAGCTCAATGCCGTTCAGGCCGACACCGGAGCGCCGCGCCACGGCCTCGATCTCGCCCGCCGCGCCCAGCAGCACCGGGGTCACGATGCCCTGATCCTTCAGCCGGCGCGCGGCGGCAATGATGCGTTCATCCTGTCCTTCAGGAAACACCAGCCGCTTGGGGCTCTTGCGAGCCTGCTCGATGCAAGCCTCGAGGACCGAACTCACTGGATTCGCTCCATCGCCCTGCTCCGGCCGTCACCCGACGGGGGTCACTGTCGGCCGAAATATCGGGGCGTCCACTTGAATCGGCCATGCTATCAAACTGGCAATGCGGGCCGCGAGGCGTTACGCTTGCGCAGCTTTTCCTATGCCTCCCCTGCCACCGCTCCTGCCGCCCGGGACGCTGCACGATGCACGGATCCTTCTCGGGACCCGTGCGTTGCGCGCATTTGGGGACGGCTACATCAGCCTCCTGCTCCCCTATTATCTGACGCTGCTCGGCTTCGATGCCCTGCGGGTGGGGATCATCATCACTGCGACGCTCTTCGGAGCCGGCGCCATGACATTAACCGTAGGGCTGATCGCGCACCGCTACCGCGCACGCAGCCTGCTCATGGCGGGCTCCGCCCTGCTGGCGGCCGTTGCGCTACTGCTCACCACGGCGGGCGATTTCTGGCCGTTGCTGATCATCGCCGCCTTCGGGATGCTCAACCCCTCATCGGGCGACGTCACCGTTTTTGCGCCGCTCGAGCAGTCCATGCTCGCGCGCTCGGTCGCCGCCCAGTCACGCACTGCCCTCTTTGCCCGCTACAGTCTTGTCGGCTCCCTCGTTGGTGCCCTCGGCGCGCAGGCGGCAGGAATTCCCGAGCTGCTCGCGGCCTGGCTGGGGCTCGAAACCAAGGCTGCCGTGCAGGCGATGTTTATCGCCTACGCGGCACTGGGCGTCGCCAACCTGCTCCTCTACCGCACGCTCTCGCCGCGCATCGAGGTGCCCGTATCCACGCACCGCCCGCCTCTGCACCAGTCGAAGCGGACGGTCTACAAGCTTGCCGCGCTTTTCAGCATCGATGCGTTCGGCGGCGGGTTTGCCGTGCAATCCCTGATCGCGTTGTGGCTCTTCGAGCGCTTCGATCTCTCGATCGCCGTTGCGTCCACGATCTTCTTCTGGACCAATATCCTCGCTGCGATCTCCTTCCTCATCGCCGCCAGAATTGCCGCACGCATCGGGCTCGTCAACACGATGGTCTTTACCCATCTGCCGGCAAACGTGTTCCTGATCCTCGTGCCGCTCATGCCGACGCTTCCGCTTGCGATTGCGTTCCTGTGCCTGCGCAGCGCGCTCTCGCAGATGGACGTCCCGGTGCGCGCATCCTACGTCATGGCGGTCGTCGCCCCCGAGGAACGCGCCGCCGCTGCGAGCGTGACGGCCGTCCCCCGAAGTTTCGCCGCCGCAATCAGTCCGGCATTCGCGGGGTACCTGCTGTCGTTGTCGCCCTTTGGCTGGCCGCTCGTCATCTGCGGCGCGCTCAAGATCGTCTACGACCTGCTATTGCTTGGAATGTTCAGGGCGGTGAAACCGCCTGAAGAAAAACAGCCCTGACGATCATTCAACGAACGCGAAAATCGCGAACGCGTCAGCGGTCCCACATCACGTCGCTTTTCCGCTTCGCGGCGGCCTCGAGGAGCTCGATCAGCGGGAATGCGCGATTGGCCAGGCTCACGCGCGGCTCCTCCGAGTCGTCATCCTGCACCCCTCCGGGAGGCGCGCCGCCTGCGGCCTTGTCCTTGGCAACCGCAGCCTTCAATCGCTCGAGCGCCTCGGGCACATCCTTGGCCAGAAGGGCGCTCGGCACCGTCCCGCTGTGACCCATCATCCGGAGCAGCGAAACCGCAATATCGCCGAACATCGTAATGTTCGCGTAGGCATCGGTTCGAAATGTCACGAGCATGTCGCCATTATGAGTCCGATCGATGCCCTCTGAAAAGCTCGCGCGCATATCGTCCATCCCGCCGAGCACGTCTCGCCGTCACCACGAGGTTTCTCAATACGGAGGACCGATTGCGTCCAGCACCGCCGTCCATTTCTTCAATTCGGCTTCCATCAAGTCACCGAACTCGGCGGCGTCGGGATAACGCGCCTGCAACCCCTGCGCGAGAAGGAGGCGCTCGGTGTGAACCGTGCGAAGGCCGCCAACCATGCTGCGGTTAAGGCTCTCGACAACAGCCGATGACGTTCCAGCCGGTGCATAGATCCCGAACCACGCGGCAGCCTCGAATTCCGATACGCCCGCTTCGCCAATCGTCGGAGTCTCCGGCATCGTTTCGTGGCGCGTCCGGTCGGCAATCCCGAGTACTCGAATTTTTCCGCCCGGGATCGCCGGCAGCGCCGAAGGCAAGGGCACGAACCCAACCGATACCTGCCCCTTGATCACGCCGTTCACCGCATCGTTTCCGCCGTTGTACGCAACATGGACCACTGACAACCCGGTTCGTGCCATGAAGAGCTCACCCGCCAGATGTCCGCTCCGAAAATCCCCGGAGGATGCGTAATTGAGCTTGCCCGGCGCGGATCTCGCCATGTCCATGAACGCGCGTACGCTCGCTGGCCCAGCGCTGGAGCGAGCAATCATGACGATCGGCATGCGAGCAACGGCGCCCACGGGCGTCAGATCGCGTTGCAGGGCGTACGGCAACCGATGCAAGCGCGGCTGCGTGATGAGATCGAGGCTGTTGCAGAACAGGAGGGTGTCCCCATCGGGACGGGCTGTGACTACGTATCGGATACCTGGAACGCCGCGCGCGTATGAACGCCTTTCCACATTTACGATACGGTCCAGAGAGAGCCCCATTGCGCTTCCAGCACGCGCTGCAATTACGTCCGTAAACGCGGGGGCTGCAAACGTCGTCATCAGCCTCAGCATCTTGTTCGTCGCGGTGCGTCCGACAACGTCATCGGGACCGTTGGGCGGGTAGGTGTTGATGATGACGATCGGCTTGAACCGCTCCGCGAGCGCCGGCGCGGCTCCGGCGATCGTCAGCGAGAGCGCCACGGCCAGCAGTCGCGCAAGATACACAGTCATATGACGCGGCGTACGCAAGATGGAATGCGTTCCGCGTAGGGTACGCTCAGGGCCGCCGGAAACGCAAAATCTGCCGAGGACCGGGCCGGCGGCTAAACGTTCCCGCCTCGCCTACCCCGCAGCGCCAGATTTCAGATGTGAACGATGAATGTCGTGCGGGGGCCGCGCGACGATGCTCGGCCGATGCGCGGCGGGTGGACCGCCTACTGGCAACCTTTCGAAGCCCAGATCATCCGGTTGACCCACCACCACGCCGTGATGGCGATCTGCCTCGGGCCGTGCATGGACTGGTACCACTCGCGATCCGCGTCGCACTGGGCGCACGGACTGGTATCGCCGGCATCCGGCTTGGGCCGCTCGCGGTCATAGAGCACCACGCCGATGCCGTACGAGACACCCAGCGCGATTGCCGTCACAACGACAAAGACCCCGATCAGGACGAACAGAACGATCAGGATTTCCATGGCTCACTACCCCTTTCCCCCCGGAAACGGGGGCCACGTGAGAATCGCTTCAGGATCAAAGATTAAGGAAGTCACGCACGCTGCGCCATGCAAAATGTCACGCAACCGGAGGCTACACCGATGGGCGGCGCACGGATACCGCGGATCGG
>DASPGR010000240.1:0-20129 GCA_035620515.1 Burkholderiales bacterium
GCCCTCGCGGCGGGCAATCCCGCGGCCGTAGTCGACGCGCTCGAGCGGGAGGTCTCGCGCAACAACGTGGTCGCCGCTCTGGAGCTCGGGCGCATGTACCGCGACGGCAAGGTCGTCGCCGTAGATTACGCCAAGGCGCGCAAATTCCTGAAGGCCGCAGCACAAACGGACCTCGTCCGGCTGTGGTACAAGCTCGGGATCCCCGCAGCGCAGTATGAACTGGGCGTCATGCTTCGCGACGGTGTGGGGGGCAAAGCCGATGGGGCGAGTGCCGCGGCCTGGTTCGAGGAAGCGGCAGAGCTGAACTACGCCCAGGCACAGCGCGCGCTTGCGCAGATGTACTTCAAGGGCGCGGGCGTGAAGCACGATCCCGAGCGCGCTTTTGTCTGGTCGAGCATTGCCGCGAGGTCGTTCGAGGGAAAAGAGAAGGAGCAGATGGAACAGTTACGCGACCTCTCGCAGAAAGAACTCAAGCCCCAGGAGCTTGCTCGGGCCGGGGTCGTGGTCGGCGCCTGGAAGCCCAAGCCTACCTGAGCATTTAATCTCGGGCTGTTGCCGGGGATGCAGGAATCTCATCCCCGCGCGTCTCGCGTCTCGCATCTCGCCGCTCGCCTCCCAGGCTGTCAGCGGTGTTGTACGGCCCGGCTTCCCTGTCATAATCCGCGAAAATCCATCGTAAGGGAGGACACCGTGAAGATCGGTAAGGTCACCTGCTGGCTGCTGCGCATCCCGTTTACGTTCCCGCTCGTGAAGGAGCAGCAGCACGCGCTGGCCAATTTCGTCGAGGTCGAAACCGACGACGGCCTGAAGGGACATGCCCTTTCGACGTACCCGCTCAAATACGGCATACGCGAGTTCATCAACCGCGAGGTGGCGCCCGTCGTGCGCGGCATGGACGCCCTGCGGCCGGAGGAGGTGCGCACCCGTGTCTTCTGGGCAACGGCGCGCAAGTACTTCATGGGCGCATGGAACTGCGCCATGAGCCTTGTCGACGTCGCGCTGTGGGATATCAAGGGCAAGGCGACCGGACAGCCCGTCTGGAAGCTGCTTGGCGGCGCGCACGCGAAGCTCCCTGCCTACATCACGTTCGGCCTGCCCCGCTACAGCATCGAAGAGCTGATCGAGGTCGCCCGCATGCTGGTGAAGGACGGGCAGACGAGCCTCAAGATGGTCGTTGCCGCCGGCTCGCACGAGTACGACGAGATCCTCGGGCAGCCGACAGACGCCAGCATCCTGCAGGATGCGGAGCGCGTGCGCGCGCTGCGCGAGGCGGTCGGCCCGAAAATCGAGCTCATGATGGATGCCAACAAGGGCGCGACGTTCGCCCAGGCGCTGAAGCTCGCGAAGCTGTGCGAGCCCTACAACCTGACGTGGTTCGAGGACCCGGTGCTCCAGGGCGACCCTCGTCTGATGGCGAGGTTAAGGGCGCAGACCACGATTCCCATTGCGGCCGGGAGCACGGCCACGAGCGATCTCATGTATCTCCGCGAGTACCTCGTGCGCGAAGCCGTGGACTACCTGCAGCCCAACGTGCGCGATATCGGCGGCTACACGCAGGGGCTCAAGGCGGCGGGCATCGCGCAGGCGTTCAACGTGCCGCTCGCCATGGGAGGCAATTACCCGCACCTCAACATGCACCTCCACGCCGGCGTCCCGAACGGCGGCCGGGTCGAGTTCCACTGGCAGGGCTGGAAGTGTGTCGAGTCGCTGTTCGACAACGCGCCCGGCCCGGTCAAGGGAACCCTCACGCTGCCGGAGCGGCCCGGGCTCGGCTTCACGCCCAAGGCCGGAATCCTCGACCTCGCCACCGACTGACTTCCCCCGGAATGCCGTGGCGCGTGACCGGTGACCGGTAACGGGTTACTGTTCGCGGGTTACCGCGTTCGCAGGAGGACACGATGGATTTCGCGCTCACGGAGGAGCAGCGGCGCTGGCGCGACGTTGCGAGAGGGTTCGCAGAGAAAGTCATCAAGCCGGACGTGTTGCGCCGCGACCGCCTGCCGACCGCGGCGGAGCGCATACCGTGGGACTGGATCCGCGCGGCGGACAAGCTTGGGCTTCGCACACTTGGGATCGCCAGGGAGCATGGCGGTGCTGGCGTCGACATCCTCACCTTGTGCGTTGTCGGCGAAGAGCTTGCTGCAGGGGATCTCGGTTTTGCCGTGATCATGGACCAGTGCTGGAAAATGGCCCATCTCTTCTCGGATGCCATGACGCCGGAGCAGCAGCGCCGATTCATTCCGCCGTTCGTCAAGGATCCCGAGGCGACGCTCGCAATTGCGATCACCGAACCGGGCGCCGGGTCCGACCACCAAGGCTACTATGATTCGCCTGACATCGATTTCCGGACCACTGCGGTGCGCGATGGCGACCATTATGTGATCAACGGCACCAAACGCTATGTGTCCAGCGGCTGCATGGCGAAACTCTATTTCGTCGTTGCGCGCACGGACACTTTGAAGCCGCTGCGGGAAGGCGGCAGTGTTTTTGTGGTTCCCTCCGATGCTCCCGGCTTCAAGGTGGGCTTCTTCCACGAGAAAAGCAGCCAGCGGCTCGCGACGAACGGCACGTTTCACTTCGAGAACTGCCGGGTTCCCGCCTCGAATCTTCTGGTCGGCGAAGGACTGGTCGGACGTCTCCGCGCAGAATTCATGCCGGGAAGCAAACCGGAAGCGGCGGCAACCGCGTTAGGAGTCGGTCGCGCAGCCTACGAGTACGCGCTGGCCTATGCGAAGCAGCGCGTGCAGGGCGGCAGGCCGATCGCCGAACAGCAGGCCGTAGCGATGATGCTCGCGCAGATGGCAATGAAGCTTGATGCCGCGCGCATGCAGATCTGGAAAGCGGCCTGGCTCGCGGACCACAAGCGCCCCGAAGCGCGCACGCTGGGCCTGCTCGCCAAGGTCAACGCCTCGGAAACGGCCTTCGAGGCGTGCAAGCTTGCAGGCGAGGTGCTCGGAGGCGCCTCGATCATGTACGACCATCCCGTCGAGAAGTATCTGCGCGATGCCTCGAGCTTTCTGCACTCGGACGGCACCAACCAGGTATGCCTCCTGCGCGCAGCGCGTGCGCTCACGGGTGCCGGCGGCCAGGAAGTGTTCGGATTCTGACCTCGATCAGATAGTTTTCGACTTACGTAACGCGCGGATGCGCGCGGCATCGTAGCCGAGCTCCTTCAGCAGGGCGTCGGTGTGCTCGCCCAGGCCCGGAGCCGCGTTCGCCGGCGATTCCTCGCCCGCGCACCGTACCGGGGGCGCAACCATGCGATAGGTGCCCTTCACCGGGTGAGGAAGCTCCTGCAGCCGCCCGTGCTCCGTGACGAACGGACTGTCGAGCGCCTGCGCGAGGTCGTTGATGGGCGCAGCGGGCACGGCACCCGCGAAGTGCGCGAGCCACTCACCCGTGGTGCGCTGCCCAAGCTCGCGATCGAGGAGCTCCGTCAGCAGGTCGCGGTGCCTGAGACGGTCCGCGAACCTCCGGAAGCGCTGATCCTCGATCCACTCGCGCTTTCCGAGCTTCTCGCACAACGCCGGCCAGAACTTCTCCTTGTTGCACATGATGTAGATCCAGCCATCCCGCGTGGGATAGAGCTGACACGGCGTCAATGCCGCATGCGCCGACCGGGGCAGCCGCCCGGAGACGACGCCTTTGTTGAGATACCAGGTGGCCTGATACACCGTGTTGGCGAGGGCCATGTCGAATAGACTGACATCGATGTCGCGCCCCGTGCCGGTCGCCCGCGCCCCGGTCAGCGCAGCGAGAAGCGCGTAAGCAAGGCCGAGCCCCGACATGTAGTCGACGATGGAGAGCCCGAAGCGCGCCGGCGGCGCGTCGGGCTCGCCCGTCAGCGAAAAGTAGCCGGCCTCGGCCTGCATCAGGTAGTCGAACCCGGGCCATCCGGCGCGCGGCCCCTCGCGCCCGTACGCGGAGAGGTGCGCGCATACGATCTTCGGATTCGACCGGCCGAGCTCGGCGTAGGTCAGGCCAAGCTTTGCCGGCACGTCGCCGCGCAGATTCGAGGCCAGCGCATCGGCGGTGCGCACGAGATCGTGCAGCACTGCCTGGCCCTCCGGGCGTCCGAGGTCGAGCGTGAGGCTCTTCTTGTTGCGGTTGAAGCTGTGGAAAAACTGGCTCTCGCCGGGCGCGAAGAAATGCGGCCCCACCGCGCGCGACATGTCGCCGCCGTCATTCGGGTTCTCGATCTTGATCACCTCGGCGCCCTGGTCGGCAAGGAACATCGTGCCGAACGGCCCCGCCCCGTACTGCTCGACCGCCAGCACCCGCACGCCTTCTAGCGGCAGCACGCTGCGCCCCGATTCGTATTCATCTGCGGCTGCAATTCACGCGGGGTTTCGCCTGACCAGCTCGCGCGCGACGATGATCCGCTGCAGCTCGTTCGTCCCCTCGCCGATCGCAAGCAGCGGCGCATCGCGATAGTAGCGCTCGATGTTGAACTCCCTCGAGTAGCCGTAGGCCCCGTGAATGCGCATCGCCTCGAGGCTGTTCTCGAGCGCGGCCTCGGTGGCATAGAGCTTGGCCATTCCCGCCTCGAGATCGCAGCGCCCGCCCGCATCGTAGGCAACGGCGGCGGCTTGCGTGAGCAGACGCGAAGCCTCGGCCCGCGTCGCCATATCGGCAAGCTTGATCTGGATCGCCTGGTGCTCCGCGATGGCCTTGCCGAAGGTCTTCCGTGTCTGCGCGTAGGCAAGTGCCTCCCGGAGGCAGGCGTGCGCAAGCCCCACGCCGCGCGCGGCGACGTTGATGCGCCCCAGCTCGAGCCCGTTCAGCACCTGCTGCAGCCCGCGGCCCTCGGCCCCGATGAGGTTCGAGACCGGGACCCGGCAGTCCTCAAAGACCAGTTCTCCGGTATCGATCCCGCGATAGCCCAGCTTTTCGAGCTTGCGCACGACCTTGAAGCCGGGGCCCTTCTCGATCAAGAGCAGGCTCATCCCCTTGTGCGGCGGCCGGGTCTGCGGATCGGTCTTCAGGAGGACCGCCAGGATCTGGCCTTCCACGCTGTTCGTGATCCAGGTCTTGGCGCCATTCACGACGTAATGATCGGCCTCGCGCCGGGCACGGGTCCGGATTGCCTGCAGATCGGTCCCGCAGTCGGGCTCTGTCAGGGCGAGCCCGCCGCGCAGCTCGCCGCTCGCAAAGCGCGGAAGGTAGCGGCGTTTCTGCGCTTCGGTGCCGAAGCGCTGCACCGCCATCGCCATCATGAGATGGGAATTGAAGAAGCCCGGAACGGACATCCAGACCGCAGCCATGCGCTCAACGATCTTTGCGTAGGTCACCGCCGGGAGCCCCAGCCCGCCGTACTCGGGCGCAACCGTGGCCCCGAAAAGCCCGAGGGCTTTCAGCTTCTCGACGATGTCCGTCGGGTAGGTGTCCGCCGCCTCCAGCGCGTGCACGACCGGCCGGACGTCGCGCTCGAGAAACCGGTCGATGCTCTGCAGGATGAGCGCTTCCTGCTCATCTCCCGCGTTTGTCGACGGTTCCATGACTAATAACCGGCGATATCGTCAATCGCATGGCCGCGCTTCGGCACCAGGAACGAGCGCTCGTAGGTCATGAATACGGTGCCGTCGGCCTTCGTGCCGGTCGTGCGGACGGTCACGACACCCTGAGTCGGGCGGGACTTCGACTCGCGCACGTCCAGGACCTCCGACTCGGCGTAGATCGTGTCGCCGGCGAAGACAGGCGCCGTCAACCGCACCTTGTCCCAGCCCAGGTTGGCGATCGCCTTCTGGCTCAGATCGCTGACGCTCATGCCGGCAACCATCGCCAGCGTGAGGCAGCTGTTCACCAGCGGACGCCCGAACTCGGTCTTCGCGCAATAGGCGGCGTCGAAGTGGAGCGGATGGTTGTTCATGGTTAGCAGCGTGAACCAGGTGTTGTCGGCCTCCGAAATCGTGCGTCCGGGCCGGTGCTCGTACACGTGCCCGACCTTGAAGTCCTCGAGATAGCGGCCGAAGGACTCGCGGAAGCGGTTCGGCCCCACCTGCTTGCGCTCGACAGTCATCCTGATATGCGTGAGTGGTCAGGCAACGCGGCGTCCGATGGCCTGATCCGGGCGCGTGAGACGGAGCACCGAGCCGATGTCCTTCGCCTGCTCGATGGCAAGGAGAGCATTCGCGAGCTCATCGCGGCGGCGCGCGGAGAGGTAGGGCCCGGTGAGGCCGTCGAACTTCGCACGCAGCTCGGCGGCAGAGAGAAAGTTGGCGGGCTCGCCCTTGGGTGTGCGCACGTAGGTCTCGAACGCGCCGCGTCCGGTCCTGATTCGCAGGCTCGCGCTCATCTCAGCCGGAAAATCGGCCTGCACCTTCGGATCGACCCGGGTGCGCACCTTCTTGCACAATGCCAGCGTCGCGGGATCGCCGAGATGACGCGCGTAATCGTCCCACGCAAGGCCGCCGCCGCGCAGCGCTACAGCGGCGCAGAACGCCATCGAGAACTGCCCGTCCACGACCGATTTCGGGGACTGCTTGGCGTGCTCCGGATCGCCGGTGATCTTCCAGCCCGCCTCGGGCAAACCGACACTGACCTCATCGACTTCGCCCGCCTGGATGCCGTGCTCGCGGGCGAGCGCGAGTATGCCGTCGACGGCGGCGTGGGTGTAGCGGCACGAAGGATAAGGCTTGACCGCAATCCTCATCGTTTCCCACTGGCGTCCCAAACCATCCACTGCCTTGGCCGGGTCCGCGGCGGGCGCGTACGCATGCAGGAACCCCCACTTGCCTTCGACCGCTTCGGCCGCGCCCTGGTAGCCCTCGCGCGCCAGCGTCGCCGCAATAAGGCCGCACATCGCCGCGTGCCCGACGTGAGAGCGCTTGGTCCAGGCGCCGTTGACGAGAAACTGCATCGAGCCGGCCGACATGCTGAGGACGATGCCAAACGCATTGGCATAGCCGTCTTCATCGAGCTGAAGCACGCGTCCCGCTGCCGCGGCCGCGCCGAACGCACCGCACGTTGCGGTTGGATGAAAGCCCCGGTCGTAATGCGCGGCCGGGTCGAGGGCGAGTGCGAGCCGGATCTGGACCTCGTAGCCGGCAACTGCGGCCGCGATCACGGTCTTTCCGTCGGCTCCGCTCATCTCCGCAGCCGCCAGTGCAGCCGGCACAATCGGCGCGCTTGGATGCAGCGACCCCGGCGCGTGGGTGTCGTCGAAATCGAGCGAGTGGGCGAGCGTTCCGTTCACCATCGCCGCACCAGCGGGCGCGTATCCGGCCGCATCGCCGATCACGGTGCAGGCGCCGCCCGCGAGCCCGAGCCGGTTGACCGCGGCAAGCATCGGGGGCGTGGATTCCGCGTCGTGTCGCGCACGCACGGCGATCCCGACCATGTCCAGCGAAAGCGCCTTGGCACGATCGCGCACCTGCGCAGGAAGCGCGTCATACGATGTTTCGGAGACAAAGCGGGCGATCTGGCGTGTGATATCGGTCATGGTGAGCTCCCGGAGTCGGCCGCGCGGCGCTCGGCCGAAGGCAGAGGGGAATCATAGAAGAGCGGCCATCGCCCGGCAACATGCCGCCTGTCCGGACGCTGCGCAGTACAATATGGGCCGCATGATGCCGGCGAAAGACCAGCAAGAGAACACATCCAGCTTCGCCCTTGCCAGCACGATCGTGCTGAAGCTCCGGGAGTTCATCCGCAAGCCCGTTGCCGAGCAGGTCAAGCTCAAAGCGCGGATCGAAGCGCTCGTCGGCGAGGTCATCCGGCCCCTGCCCTCCGGCAGCCGCATCGTCCTTGACGCGCCCGACGGCGCGGCGATCGTGGTGCTCGGGGGCCCGAAGGACGCGCTCGACGTGGCGCAGCGCCTGCAGGCCGGCGCCGCCGAGCTGCCTCTTTGCATCGGCGTCAACCATGGGCCGGTACAGCCGGTAGCGGATGAATTCCGGGGCCAGGTACTGGTCGGGGACGGGCTCGCGACCGCGATGACGTTGTCACAGGCGGCGACACCGGGGCGGTTGCTCGCCTCGCGCCCATTTTACGAAGTCCTGGAGGGAACCACCCCGGAGCGCGCCGATGAGCTCACGCGCGCCGGTGTGTTTACAGACGCCGGTTTGCGCACGCACGAGATCTATACGCTCGACCTTCGCGCCGCCCGGACCCGCCAGCGCCGAAGGATCGCGTTCGGCCTGGCCGCGGTGATGGGCATTCTGGCAGCCGGCTTTGGCGTGCGCGCCGTGCGCCGCGCAATCGCCCCCGCGCCCGCACTGCCCGTCGCAGCGGCCCCACCGCCGCCACCGCCCGAGCCCGTGCTGCCCGCCGTCATTGAGTTCGCCATCAAACCCCGGGGGGCCATCTACGTGGATGACGTTCTGAAAGGAACCGCGCCGCCCCTGGCAAGGCTCGAAGTGCGTCCCGGCCCCCACACGATCCGGATCGTGTACGGGAACTTTGCGCCGGTCGAACTCGAGGTGGATCTTGCCCCGTCCGAGGTCGTCACTGTCCGGCACGCCTTCGTGGCACCGCGCCAGCCCAGCACGGCGCGCCGGCTGTGGAACGACATGCGGCGCCAGCTTGGTTTCTGACATGGCGGATAAGGCGCTCACGCAGCTCGGACGCTACCGCATCCTCGGCGAGGTCGGCCACGGGGCAATGGGAATCGTCTACAAGGCCGAGGACCCCCTGCTCGGGCGCATCGTCGCGATCAAGACCATCACCCTCGTCACGGACGAGGCAGAGCGGGTCGAGTACGAGGCGCGCTTCTTCCAGGAGGCGCGGGCGGCGGGAGGGCTCAATCACCCGAATCTCATCACGATCCACGACATCGGCCGCGAGGGTGATATCGCCTACATGGCGATGGAGCTCCTGGAAGGAATCGAGCTGCGCGAGGTGATGACGCGCGGGGAGATTCCGCTGCGGCTCGCGCTCGACATCGGCGCCCAGGCTGCCGAGGGCCTCGCCTACGCGCACGAGCGCGGCGTCGTCCATCGCGACATCAAGCCGGGCAACATCATGCTCGTGCGCGGACGGCATGCCAAGGTCATGGATTTTGGAATCGCGCGGATGCGCATATCCGACGTCAAGACGCAGACAGGCGCCATCCTCGGCTCGCCGAAGTACATGTCGCCCGAGCAGGTGGCCGGACGGCGCGTCGATCACCGCGCGGACATCTTCTCCCTGGGCGTCGTGCTCTACGAACTCGCCGCGGGAGAGCCGCCGTTCAGCGCGCCGAACATGGCGCAGCTCATGCAGCAGATCTCCATCGCGACGCCGCCTCCGCCGAGCACCGTGAACGCGGCAGTTCCCGCAATGCTCGATCTCATCCTGGCCAGGGCGCTCGAAAAGGAACCGGATGCGCGCTATCAGAGCGCCGCCGAGTTCGCGGCAGACCTGCGCACGTGCCTCTCGGAGCTGCCCGAGCTTCCGGCAGCCGCTACGCTGCCCGGCGCGTCCGGCCGCAGACTCGATATCGAATTCGATACCACTGCCCCCAGGTCCCGCGAGCCGGAGCGGACGATCCCGCGGGACTCCAGCGCTGCGTTGAGCGCCCTCAACGTCGCGGCAGGCATTTCGACCGTAACCGGGCTCTACCTCGCCGTGTCGCGCCGTTTTGACTCGATCGACGCGCTGCGACAGCTGACGGCGCTGGCTGCGCGCGGGGAGTCCCCGCACCAGATGCCCGCGCGCCGGTCGGCCGTGGCCCGGATGTGGCGCGATCCTGACCGCAACACTTTCCTCGCGGCCATCCTCACGGCGACGGTGGGCGCGCTGGTGATTGCGCTGCTCTGACGGCGGGGGGCCTGCGCACCGCGCTCTGTATAATCTCCCCTGTTCGAGCCCCTCGCCGGAGCCCCGCCCCGATGTCGACCCAGCCCGATGCGCTGATAGAGGTCCAGGATCTCAAGTTCGCCTACGGCGAGAACCGGGTCCTGAGAGGCATCAATCTGAAGGTCCCGCGCGGCAAGCTCGTGGCGATTCTCGGCGCCAGCGGCTGCGGCAAGACGACGCTGCTGCGCATGATCGGCGGCCAGATGCGGCCCGACGCGGGCTGCGTCAGGGTGGAAGGGGCGATCGTGCATGAGCTCGGTGACGAGGCGCTCTACCGCCTGCGCCGGAAGATGGGAATGATGTTCCAGAGGAGCGGCCTTTTCACGGATCTCACAACCTTTGACAACGTCGCTTTCCCGATGCGCGAGCTGACCGAGCTCCCCGAGCCGGTGATCCGCGACATGGTTCTCATGAAGCTGCATGCGGTGGGTCTGCGCAGCGCCCACCACCTGATGCCGAACGAGCTCTCCGGGGGAATGACACGGCGCGTGGCGCTTGCGCGCGCGATCGCACTCGACCCGATGCTCATCATGTACGACGAGCCCTTCGCGGGGCTCGACCCGATCTCCCTCAACGTGATCGCAAACCTGATTCGCCGGCTGAACGATGCGCTCGGCACCACGTCGATCGTGGTCACCTATGACGTCGTCGAGTCGCTGAAGATTGTCGACTACGCCTACTTCATCTCGGACGGCGTCGTCGCTTGGGGCGGAAGCGTCGAGGAGGTGAAAGCGACGCGGGACCCGTTCGTGCGCCAGTTCGTCGACTGCCTGCCCGACGGCCCCGTCCCGTTCCACTACCCGAGCGGGGCCTACGAATCGGATCTGCGCCTCGAGGCTTCCTGAACCGGATCAGCCGCATCGTAGATCAGGTCGTCTTCCGCGATGGGGCGGCTGCCGTGCCCGATGGTATAGACTGTCGGTGGCCCGGGTTGCCCACTCATACGAAGGCCCATTCGACCGCGCCGGGAGCGACGCGCGCGCGGCCGGCCACCGGGACAACATACATCACCATAAGGAGGAGCGGGACATGGGACTTGAGGTCGGAGGGATATTCGGACTCATCATCCTGATTGCGGATGTCTGGGCCATCATTCGCATCGCGCAGAGCGGGGCGGCACCGGGCTACAAGGCGCTGTGGATCGTTCTTGTCCTCGTGTTGCCCGTCCTCGGTCTCATCATCTGGCTGCTTTTCGGTCCGCGCAACGCACGGTCCTGATCGAGCGGCGCGCGTCATGGGTGCCGCAGCAGCATCTCGTAAAGCATGATGAAGATCTCCGCCACGATCAGCAGAACGATATAGAGCTCGAGCCGCAGCGAGCGGCGCGTCTGCTCGAGCTGCGTCAAGGTCTGCGCCGTGTGACTCACGAGCTCGAGCTTGCTGCCCAGGGCCTCGTGTCGCGCCTTGATCTCGAACTCGTCCTCGAGGCGGATGAAAAGGCCCTCGAGCTGAGGGCGGATCCACAGGAGCTCCGGCTTCTCGCCCACGGCTACGCGTCCCACCATGAGATGCTCCGAAAGCAGCATCGTGCCGATGTGCCGCGGGAGTTCCCTCGCTTTCGCCGCGACGTGGCCCGTGCGCTGCAATTCGAGCGCCAGCGGCTCGACGCGGTCGAAGCTGCCGGCAATCTTCGCTTCGTAGAAGGCCAGAATCACGCTCTTCGACAACACGTCCGCGATGATCTGGAGCCGCTCGACGTCGTCATTGACGAGGTGAATCCGGTCGCCCCGCATGCCTTCGGTCGCGCGCGGGTCGATATGGATCTCCACCTCCTCGGTCTCGGGCGGCGGAAACCGGTTGCCGACGAGGGGCGCGATACTCTCGAGAAATGCAGTCTCCTCCGTGTCGGTCACATCGAAGAAAACGACGACACCGTAGCGGAACAGCACGGCAGCGCCGCCGCCGGGCACACCAACCGTCAGGGGATACGATGCGAGTGGTTCCCCGCGCTTCCATGAGCGCGTATCGATCCGGTCCCCGATGAGCAGCGCCCGGGCCCTGAAGTCCGGCCGGTCAGCCATGGTGATCCTTCATGATCGAAGAGCTCAAAGCCTGCTATCCGATGGGGTCGCCGACAGCGATGCCCAGCACCCGCTGGGCACTTGCCGAATTCGCCGCGATCTCCACGAGCCCGATGCTGTTTTCGTACCAGAAGAGCCCGGCCTGGGGCGCCTCGGAAAAGACCCGGGCATGGGGGATCTCCCGCCCGCCTGCGCGCAGGATGCGCTTCGGTGCGAGCGATCCGGCGCGTAATCCCGTGATGACGTTCCCGTAGTGGTCCACGTAAATGACCTCGGAGACATCGCTCATGCCGAAGTTCAGGGCGAATTCCTTGCTGCGCAGCCTTGCGGCCTTGCGCACGCCACGCGCGAGCATCGCAGCCACTGGCGCAAAGAGATCGCGCCCATGGAACGAGCGGGCGAGCTCCTTCGGCCGCCACCCGATGGCGTAAGGCTTGAATTTCCTTGCGCGGGAGGCGGCGACCGAGAGTAGTCCGTTATCGGGACCCACGAGCCACCTTCCGTCGGCTTGAACGGCAAGCGGCTCACGCGGTCCGCCCACCCCGGGGTCGACGACCGCGAGCGCGACCGAGCCCGGGGGAAGGCGGTTGAAGAGCGCCGCCAGCAGGTGCGCTGCCGCCCGCACGTTAAAGGCCGCCGCATCGTGCAGGAGGTCGATCACCGATTGGCGCGGCGCGTATTGCAGCAGCGCCGCCCTCACCTGGCCTGCATAGATATCCGAGCTGCCGAAATCCGTGAAAAGAAAGATGGCCATGCCTCAGGCGAGCGCTCTCCCGCTGGATGAATCCGGTCCGTCCACGTTGGCGATGTAGCGGCGATAGATCTCGCCGCTTCGCGCAAGCACCCGGTCCTTGCCCAGGATGCTGCTCCCACGGACGGCGTCCTCGAAAGCGGCCAGTGTAAGGGCCTCGAGCGCGCGGGCCGCGACGGGAGCGTAGGAGAGGTGCCATGGCTCCGGATGCACGCCCCCGCGAAACGTCCGGTAAGGCCGGAAGAACCCATAGCGGCTCATGTTCTCGTTGAGCCAGCGGTGCAACCGGTCGAAGACTCCTCCCGGTTGGGCCTCGTCGGGAAGAAGGCGCACACGATAGCCCTCCGGAACGGCGGCAGAATCGATCACATCGATCTCGGTCCCCCAGTGGTGACGGCTCCCCCCGGGCACCGCGCTCCAGCACACGATCGCATCGATCAACTCGTCGGGATCGAGCCGCCCGTGATCCCTCGTGTTCCCTTGCGCGTCGTAGAGCGGCCGCTCGCCCAGGTATTTCTCGTCCCAGATCCGCTGCTGGGCGGGGAAATCGCGAAATGAGCTGACGATGCGGATCACCACGCCGTCCGCCCCGGCCGCTGCCTTCATCGCGAGAAACGCCTCCAGCGCCTCACGCTGGAGAGCCGCCCCGAGATCATTGCGCTGCACGACATGCGTGCATGCGCGGCCGGTCAATTCCAGCTCGTTCAGCATATGAAAATTGTAAGCCCTGACCCGCCCATCCCGGCCGCCTGAGTCCATCGGCAATCAGGGCCGGCTGCAAAAAGAAAAGCCGGCGCGAAGCCGGCTTTGAGAGTGGAACCCCTGCTTGTTATGCCGCCTTCGCGGCCTCTTCTTCTTTTCTCGCCCCTCTGCGGGCCCCCTCCTTGCTCGTTGCGGCCTTGGCACCGGCATCTTCTGCCTCACCGGCGCCCGGCTCCGGACGGTCCATCAACTCTACCATTGCCATGGGTGCGTTGTCGCCTTTTCTGAAGCCGGCCTTGAGGATGCGGAGATAGCCCCCGTTGCGCCCGGCATAGCGCGGGCCGAGCTCCTCGAACACCTTCACCACCATGTCGCGGTCGCGCAAGCGGTCGAACGCAAGACGTCGGTTGGAAAGCGAGGGTTTCTTGCCGAGCGTGATGATGGGCTCGACCACGCGCCGCAGCTCCTTCGCCTTCGGCAGCGTGGTCTGGATGAGCTCGTGCCGCAGCAGCGAGTTCGCCATGTTGCGCAGCATCGCGAGGCGGTGGCTGCTCGTGCGGTTGAGCTTTCTCAGTCCGTGGCGGTGACGCATGATTTTTTCCTCAGCCCGGGATTTTCTCGAGCCCGACCGGCGGCCAGTTCTCCAGCTTCATGCCGAGGGTGAGGCCCCGCGAAGCGAGGACCTCCTTGATCTCGTTCAAGGACTTGCGCCCGAGGTTCGGGGTCTTGAGAAGCTCGGTCTCGGTGCGCTGGATGAGGTCCCCGATGTAGTAGATGTTCTCCGCCTTGAGACAGTTCGCCGAGCGAACGGTCAGCTCGAGGTCATCCACCGGCCGCAGCAGGATGGGATCGATCTGGGTCTGCTTTCTCGTGTCCTCGATCTGCGCCGGCATGCCCTTCAGCTCGGCGAACACCGAGAGCTGCTCGACCAGGATTCGTGCCGCGTAGCGCACGGCCTCTTCCGGGTCGATCGCGCCGTTCGTCTCGACGTCGACGATCAGCTTGTCGAGATCGGTCCGCTGCTCGACACGCGCAGCCTCGACCGCATAGCTCACGCGCCGCACCGGGCTGAACGAGGCATCGAGCAGGATGCTGCCGACGCTGCGCCCCTCGTCGCCGGCGCTCTTGCGCGTGGTCGCCGCGATGTAGCCGCGGCCCTGCTCGATCTTGATCTGCATGTCGAGCTTGCCGCCGGCCGCGAGATGGGCGATGACGTGATCGGGATTGACGATCTCCACATCGTGCATGGGCTCGATGTCGCCCGCTGTCACCGCGCCCTCGCCCGACTTCTTGAGCGAGAGCAGCACTTCATCGCGATTGTGAAGCTTCAGCACGATGCCCTTGAGGTTCAAGAGGATATCGACGACGTCCTCCTGCACTCCGTCGAGCGTCGAGTATTCGTGCAGCACGCCGGCGATGCGCACCTCCGTCGCCGCGTAGCCCGGCATGGAGGAGAGCAGCGTGCGGCGCAGCGCATTGCCCAGCGTGTGGCCGTAGCCGCGCTCGAACGGCTCCATGGTGAGCTTGGCGTGATAGGGCGAGATGTTCTGCACATCGATGATGCGGGGCTTGAGAAAAGCGGTGCTTGGCATGGCTCGGATACCTTTGCGGTTTACTTCGAGTAAAGTTCGACGACCAGCGACTCGTTGATCGTGGAGGAGAGCTCGCTTCGCTGCGGTCGAGCCTTGAACGTGCCTTTGAGCGCCTTCGCGTCGACTTGCAGCCACTCCGGAATGCCGCGGCCCTCGGCGGCTTCCGCGGCGCCCTTGATCCGCAGCTGCTGCTTGGCGCCTTCTGCAACCTCGATCACGTCGCCGGGACGGCAGATGAATGAAGGCGTGTTGACGCGCCGCCCATTCACGCGAATGCCGTTATGGCGCACGATCTGCCGCGCTTCCGTGCGCGAGGCCCCGAATCCCATGCGGTAGGCCACGCTGTCCAGGCGGCTCTCCAGCAGCCGGAGGAGCTCCTCGCCGGTGACCGTTTTCCCGCTCTCCGCCATGCGATAGATCTTGCGGAACTGGCGCTCGAGCAGTCCGTAGGTGCGGCGAACCTTCTGCTTCTCGCGCAGCTGCACGCCGTAGCCCGAGAGCCGCGTGTTCTTCTGGCCGTGCTGCCCCGGCGGGTAGTTGCGGCGCTCGATGGCGCACTTGTCGGTAAAGCACTTCTCGCCCTTGAGGAAGAGCTTTTCTCCCTCGCGGCGGCATTGGCGGCACTTTGCGTCGAGATTTCTGGCCATGTATACGTTCCCCTTAGACGCGCCGCCGCTTCGGCGGACGGCAGCCGTTGTGCGGCACCGGCGTGACGTCGGCGATCTGGGTGATCTTGAATCCCACGGCATTCAACGCGCGGACGGCGGACTCGCGCCCGGGCCCGGGCCCCTTGATCCTCACCTCTAGATTCTTCACGCCGCAGTCCTGCGCCAGCCTGCCGGCGCGGTCAGCCGCCACCTGTGCCGCGAAGGGCGTGCTCTTGCGCGAGCCCTTGAAGCCGTTGCTGCCGCAGGTCGCCCACGCGAGCGTGTTGCCCTGGCGGTCGGTGATGGTCACGATCGTGTTATTGAACGATGCAT
The DNA here is from genome assembly GCA_035620515.1 of Burkholderiales bacterium. Classification (GTDB taxonomy): domain Bacteria; phylum Pseudomonadota; class Gammaproteobacteria; order Burkholderiales; family SG8-41; genus SG8-41. The sequence continues at coordinate 15,821 of DASPGR010000240.1, forward strand.
GAATGTGGGCCACGCCTTCGGCCACGTTCTTCTTGACCTTCTTGCGTACCCGGGTACTGGCTTTTGCCATATCGAATGATCCTTACGCCGTGACTGCCCTGATGATCTTGATTGCCGCCTTGCGCGGACCCTTGCGCGTGCGCGCGTTGGTGCGGGTGCGCTGCCCGCGCACGGGGAGGCCCGCGCGATGGCGCTTGCCGCGCCAGGTGCCGAGATCGACCAGGCGTTTGATGTTCATGGAGACCTCGCGCCGCAGGTCGCCCTCGACGGCGAACTTGCCGACCTGCTCGCGCAGCTTGTCCATCTCCGTATCGGACAGGTCCTTTATCTTGGCGACGGGCTTCACCCCCGCGGCATCGCATATCAGTCGCGCGCGGGAGCGGCCGATGCCGAAGATCGCCGTCAGCGCTATCTCGGCATGCTGCTGGTTGGGTATGTTCACTCCGCCGATCCGGGCCATCAGTAACCTCTGGCTAAAAAGTGTGCGATTCTAGTCGGTAACACGCTCATTTTCAATCAAAAACCGGCCCTCTCCGGGCTCGTGCTCAGCCCTGCCGCTGCTTGTGGCGCGGATCCTTGCAGATCACGCGGACGACGCGCTTGCGCCGGACGATCTTGCAGTAGCGGCAAAGCTTCTTTACGGAGGCATGCACTTTCATCGCCAATTCACCTTTCACGATTCACGGTTCACCGCTTCATTTCGCGCGGAACACGATGCGCCCGCGCGAGAGGTCGTACGGCGTCAACTCCACCGTGACCTTGTCGCCCGGAAGGATGCGGATGTAGTGCATCCGCATCTTGCCCGAGATGTGCCCGAGCACGACATGCCCGTTCTCCAGCTTCACGCGGAAGGTCGCGTTGGGCAGCGTCTCCACGATCTCGCCCTGCATCTGTATGGTCTCTTCCTTGGCCATCAGCGCGTCGGGAATACCCCGCCCCGGAAATTCGCTTTCTTGAGCAGGCTCTCGTACTGGTGCGACATCACGTAGGCCTGGACCTGCGCCATGAAGTCCATGGTCACGACCACGATGATGAGGAGCGACGTGCCCCCGAAATAGAATGGCACGTTGCGCCATACGATGAGGAACTCCGGCAACAGGCATACGAGCGTAACGTAGATCGCGCCCGCGAGCGTCAGTCGCATGAGGATGCGCTCGATGTAGCGCGCGGTCTGTTCTCCCGGCCGGATGCCCGGCACGAAAGCCCCGCTCTTTTTCAGGTTGTCCGCGGTCTCCTTCGGGTTGAAGACGAGCGCTGTATAGAAGAAGCAGAAAAAGATGATGGCCGAGGCATAGAGCAGGGTGTAGATCGGCTGCCCGGGCTGCATCGTTGCCGCGATGTTGCGCAACCAGATGAAGCCCTCGCCCTCGCCAAACCAGCCCACCATCGTCGCCGGGAAGAGAATGATGCTCGAGGCGAAGATGGGCGGGATCACGCCCGACATGTTGAGCTTCAACGGAAGATGGGAGCTCTGGCCGCCGTACACCTTGCGCCCGACCTGCCGCTTGGCGTAGTTCACCAGAATGCGCCGCTGCCCGCGCTCGACGAAGCACACGAACGCGGTCACCGCGCACACGAGCGCGAAGATCAGCATCGCAGTCAGGATCGAGAAGGCGCCGGTGCGGACGAGCTCCAGCGTGCCGCCGACCGCCTGCGGCAGGCCCGCCGCGATGCCTGCGAAGATGATGAGCGAGATCCCGTTGCCGATCCCGCGCTCGGTGATCTGCTCGCCGAGCCACATCAGGAATATGGTGCCGGTGGTGAGCGTTACCATCGCCGTCAGCCGGAACATCAGGCCGGGCTCGATGACCAGGCCCGACTGGGACTCCATGGCGATGGAGATGCCTGCGCTCTGAAACAGCGCGAGCCCGAAAGTGCCGTAGCGCGTGTACTGCGTGATCTTGCGCCGGCCCGCCTCACCTTCCTTTTTCAACGCCTCGAGGGTAGGCGACACCACGGTCATGAGCTGCATGATGATCGAGGCCGAGATGTAGGGCATGATCCCGAGCGCAAAGATCGAGAAGCGCGAGAGCGCCCCGCCCGAGAACATGTTGAACATGTCGAGGATGCCGCCGCGCTGGGAGTTGAAGAGCTCCGCAAGCTGGTCGCTGTTGATACCGGGCACCGGAATGTACGAGCCGATGCGGAAGACGATGAGCGCGCCAAGCAGGAAAAGCAGACGACGCTTGAGATCGCCCAGCTTGCCGCCGCCCAGGAGTGCCTCACCGATCGCCAATCTCAGTTCCCTTTCGTCTCGCCGCCGGACTCGGCCGCCGACGTGTTGCGCGAGGAAGCCGGCTTCTTGTCCTTGGCAGCCTTCGCCCGCGGCGCGGCCTCGGCCAGCGCCTCAATGCTGCCTCCAGCCGCCTCAATCGCCGCGCGTGCGCCCTTGGATGCCAGGAGCCCCTTGAGCGCCACCTTGCGCTTCAACTCCCCGGCCACGATCACCTTGGCGCGAAGAGCAAGATGCGGTACGACACCGGCTTCCTTGAGCGCTGCAAGATCGATCACCTCGATCGACATGTTCTGCAGATCGGAGAGCCGTACCTCGGCCGTGTCACCGCGATGCGGAGACACGAAACCGCGCTTGGGCACCCGGCGCTGCAGCGGCATCTGACCGCCCTCGAAGCCGACCTTGTGGAAACCGCCCGCCCGCGATTTCTGGCCCTTGTGCCCGCGGCCCGCAGTCTTGCCATGGCAGCCAATGCCGCGCCCTACCCTCTTGCGGGCATGCTTCGCGCCCCGTGCCGGCTTGATCCCGTTCAGCCGCATGTCAGACCTCGCACCTGACCAGATAGGCCACCTTGTTGATCATGCCCCGCACTGCCGGGGTGTCAGCCAGCTCCACGGTCTGGTGAAGGCGCTTCAGTCCCAGCCCGCGCACGCAGGCGCGGTGCGTCTCCTTGGTGCCAATTGGGCTGTGCACCAGCGTTACCTTGAGCGTTTTCTGCTGCGCGTTGGCCATGTCTACCCCGTGATTTCCTCGACCGACTTGCCGCGCTTTGCCGCAATCTCCGACGGCGTGTTCATCCTGGTGAGCCCGTTGATCGTGGCCCGCACCACGTTGTAGGGATTTGTCGAGCCAAGAATCTTCGCAAGCACGTTGTGCACGCCCATGACCTCGAAGACCGCGCGCATCGGCCCGCCGGCGATGATGCCGGTGCCCTCGGCAGCGGGCTGCATGTAGACCCGGGACGAACCATGATGCCCGATCACCGCGTGCTGCAGCGTTCCGTTCTTGAGATGGACCTTGGTCAGCTTGCGCCGCGCCTCTTCCATGGCCTTTTGCACGGCCACCGGCACTTCACGTGCCTTGCCCTTGCCCATGCCGATGCCCCCGTCGCCGTCGCCGACGACGGCGAGCGCCGCAAACCCCAGGACGCGGCCGCCCTTCACGACCTTGGTGACGCGATTGATCGCGACCATCTTCTCGCGCAGCCCGTCGCCGCGTTCCTCACCAACCTGCATCTTCGATGCCTGTAGCTTTGCCATGAATTGCCCCGTCAGAACTTGAGACCCGCCTCGCGGGCGGCATCGGCGAGCGCCTTCACCCGCCCGTGGTACCTGTAGCCCGACCGGTCAAACGCGACCGTCGCGATGCCCAGATCCTTCGCCTTCATCGCGATGCGCTTGCCGACCTCGGCGGCCGCCTTCACATTGGCGCCTGACTTGACCGCCTGGCGCACCTCGCCTTCAGCGGTGGAGGCGGACGCCAGCACCTTGTGTCCCGGATCGATCACCTGCGCATAAATATGGCAGTTGGAGCGGTGAACGATCAGCCGCACCGCCTTCAGCTCCGCAATCTTGGCGCGCGTCTGGCGGGCCCGTCGCAAGCGCTGCTCTTTCTTGTGGTACATGGGCACCTCGCCTATTTCTTCTTGGTTTCCTTGAGCGATATCTGCTCATTGGCGTAGCGCACGCCTTTGCCCTTGTAGGGCTCGGGCCTGCGATAGGCGCGAACTTCGGCCGCGACCTGGCCCACGAGCTGCCGGTCCATCCCCTTCAGGACGATCTCCGTCTGCGTCGGCGTCTCGACCTTCACGCCCTTTGGCATCGGATGCACGACGGGATGCGAGAAGCCGAGCGTCAGATTCAGCTTGTCTCCCTGCGCCTGCGCCCGGTAGCCCACGCCCACCAGCGCCAGACGCCGCTCGAAACCCTTCGTCACCCCGGTCACCATGTTGGCAACGAGAGCCCGCGTCGTTCCGGACATCGCGTGCGCATGGCGCGAATTGCCCGCGGGCCTGAAGACGATCGTCTTGTCCTGTTTCTCGACCTCTACAACCGGCGACAGGCGCCGGGTCAGGGT
>DASPGR010000241.1:0-26948 GCA_035620515.1 Burkholderiales bacterium
ACCGGATCCGGGGTCCTGTGGCCGAAAAAACCGCCGGGCTCCTTGCAAGAAAGGCTGGAGCATGAAAATCCTCGTTGCCGGCGGTGCCGGCTACATCGGTTCGCACATGACGAAAATGCTGCTCGCGGCCGGGCACGAGACGCTTGTCATGGACAACCTCTCGACCGGATTTCGCGACGCGGTTCCAGCCCGCATCCTCGTGCGCGCTGACCTGGCCCACCGCGTGCTCCTCGACAGCGTGCTGTCGGCGCGGCGTTTCGACGGTGTGATGCATTTTGCGTCCTCGATGCAGGTCGGCGAGTCCGTCGCCAACCCTGCCCGCTATTATTGGAACAACGTCGTTAACACGCTCAACCTGCTCGACGCGATGGTCAAACACCGAGTGAAGCGCCTCATCTTTTCATCCACGGCGGCGATTTTCGGAGAGCCGTGCTACGACCCGGTCGACGAGGAACACCGGCAGGCGCCGATCAATCCATACGGCCGTACCAAGTGGATGGTGGAGCAGGTACTGGCGGATTTCGAGCGCGCCTACGGTCTCCGTCACAGCTGCATGCGCTATTTCAACGCCTCGGGAGCCGATCCCGCCGGCACGCTCGGCGAGCGCCACGACCCAGAGACGCACCTGATACCACTCACGCTGCAGGCAGCGAGCGGGCGCATGCCCGCAGTCACGATATTTGGCACCGACTACGATACGCCGGACGGCACCTGTATTCGCGACTACGTGCACGTGACCGATCTTTGCAGCGCTCACCTGTTGGCGCTGGAGCGGATGATGGACGGAGCCGAAAGCAGGTCCTTTAACCTCGGCAATGGCAGCGGCTATTCAGTTCAGGAGGTTATCGATACCGCGCGCCAGGTGACGGGCCGGAAGATCAAAGTGGCAGTGGGAGAGCGCCGGCCCGGCGATCCCGTGCGGCTGGTCGCCGACGCAGCCCGGGCGTGCAGGGAGTTGGGATGGCAGCCGAAGTATTCCGACCTCGGGACGATCGTATCCCACGCGTGGACGTGGGAGAGCAACCGACCAGTATCGCCGGCCCGCTCCCCGGCTTCCGCCGCCCGCAACGGACGCGCGGCCGGCAGCGAATAGCGATAGGTGGCCTCCCTGGTGGCAGAAAGCCGGCCTACGGGGTCGAGGCGACGACACCCGGCCCAGCCCGTTCCCGGGATTTTCCCGCAGCCGCGCGTCGCGTTCGTCAGAATCGAAAACGGGCGTTGACTGAGACAGTCGTGTCGTCGTAATCCCGGAGGGGAATATTGGAGTCACGTTCTCCCGTCTCGACCGCGATCGCCAGCTCGGTGCTGCGCAGGGGGGCATAGCCCGCGGAGACGAGGAGCCCACGGAACGTGTCCTCTCGTTCGGGCAGACCGGTCACCACGAAGCGGGGATCGCCACGATAGTCCCGATCCTCCCGCACGTAACGTGCCTGGAAGACGAACTTTTCAGTGGGCGCCCAGCGCGGGCCGACGCTCCATCCCTTGGAGAGCACGAAGCTTGCCGAGACGTCTTCTGTCGACTGGATCTCGCGCCACGCAGCGAGTGCCACCAACGTCTTGGCTCCCACGAACCAGTCAAGATCACCGCGGCCGGTCCAGCCTTCGAAGTCACGCTGGGGAACCTGGTCGTGCTGGCGGTTCGTGTACCCGATCCTGCCCTTCAGCACGGACTTTCCGGTGACCACCCAGCGCGTCACCGCACTCGCTTCGGTCTCCTCGTATGAGTTGTCGACGAGGCTTCCCGCGACGAACTCGCGGTTCGGGTACCTGCCGTCCGTGTACTTGACCTGGGCGCCGACGGAGCTGCCGGCCGGTGTAACGTAGTCGATGCCGCCCGTAACCACGGAGGTCTCGTTATCGAGGCTCCTGCGCACCGTCGCGCTGTGTTCATACTCGGACCAGTCGTAGCCGCCGCGAACGCGCCAGCGCGGCGACAGGCTGTAGCCCGCCGAGAAGTACGCCCAATCCGACGTAATGAGGTCCTTGATGGGCGCCTGCAATTCCGCAAGGCTCGCAAGCCGCTTTTGGCGCCGGTACCCAATGTCGCCGCGCCAGTCCTCGCCGGCGAGCCACTTCCATGCAGCGCCGGCGCGGTACGGCGTGTGATCAAGGAAGCTGTTTTTATCGTAGTCCCGTCGCTCGACCCGCCCGTCAAGCAGGAAATGCTGCCGTCCGGCCGGGAGATCGGCTTTGAAGTCGCCTCCGGCGCGCACCACGGTGTCGGACTTGTCGGTAACGCCGATGGTGGCTGGATTGACGCTGTCGGAAAGGCGAAAAAGATTGTCGTCATACATGGCCCCTCCGAAGACAGAGAACCGCACATTGCGTTTGTCAGGTTCTTCGACCGGGTAGGCCGGGAAAATCCCGGTGGCAGGCCAGGAAATATCCTCGAGAGATTCGAACGCTGGGCAGGGAAACGGAGCACACAGCACGCTGACGGTTGCCACGATTGTTCTTGCTTTCATGGGGCGCATTCCTTTCGCGAAGGAAGGTGGAAGCCACTGGCTCTTAGCGAGAATCATGCCAGCAATCGCGCTCACATCATACAGCCCCTCAGCACGCGGCAGGGTCGCGCGCTTGCTGAATCCGGGGCACTACGATGCCATTACCACGTCATAAGCAGGGATTTTGGGTTTCGTACTACATCCGCCGCGGCGGGTGAGTGTCAAGTGCTGGAGACAAATTCAGACCAACGTCAGTGCGATTAATGCGTTAGGCGTCCCAGGCGGTGCGAAGTCTCCCATTCGCGACAAGAAAAGGGAAGGAAAATCATGCCGCTCGATTGCACGCCGCGATCAGCGTTGTCGGCGGGCGACACGCGCCGGGGACGCGATACTTGCGTGCGATCCCGCGCGCGCGGGGGGCGGCCCCGCAACTTCATGATGTTAGGGATCGGGCGGACGCAGCTGGCACGACTGTTGCAAGCGGGCGCAATAGCGTAACGGCACGCGCCGAACCGAGGGTTCGATGCATTGCGAGGTTGTCGCGCCACGACGTGCCGTTGCCGCAGATTTTTCCCGGCACGGCGGCTGCAAGAGGAACCCAACAAGCACAGAGCACACACGTCCGATGAGTACACTAGCCGCGGAATTCCGGCCGATGGGCGCCGAGCTTCCGCTCGTTGCGCTGGTCCGCAGGATCCTCGCACCGCTCGTATCGATCGCGTGCCTCGGTCTTGCGCTGCTTGTGCACGGGGAGCCCGTCGACTGGATCTACCTGGTGTTCGGGCTCATGGCGTTCCTCGTCGTCTTGCAGGTGTTTGCTGAGCTGCCGCTTGCGAACGGCCAGCACGGCTGGCGCAGGCTCATCCCCAGCCGGATGCTGATCGTGGACTGGCTGTGCGTCGCCGGCATTCTGCTATTGATCGCATTCATCACCAAGACCTCCGGCCTGTATTCGCGCAAGGTCGTGCTCACCTGGTTCGTCGCCACCCCGTTTGCGCTGCAAGCGGCGCAGGAACTCGCGCGTTTGCTCCTGCGCCGATGGCTGGTGGCAGGCGCGGCCGCGCGCGCCAAGGTCGTCGTTGGCGTAAACGACTTAGGTTGCGAGCTTGCGAATTTGATCCGGAACGATCCGAGCTTCGGCGTGGTGGCCGGCTACTTCGACGATCGCGCGAGCTCTCGGCTCGGGAGCGTGCGGCCTCAGGAGGTCATGGGCGGACTGCGTGACGTTGCGCAATGGGTGAAGCGTCACCGCATTCAGGGCGTCTATATCACGCTGCCGATGTCGGGAGATCCGCGGCTGGTGCGGATGCTCGACGGGCTGTGCGATACGACGGCTTCCATTTACTTCGTGCCCAGCGGGCTTCCGTTCGAGCCGATTCAGGCGCGAGTCGATCATGTCGGCGGAATACCCGTAATTGCGGTGTGCGAGACACCGCTGCACGGGATCAACGGCGCACTGAAGCGTGCAATGGACATTACCGTGGCAGCGCTCGCGCTGCTCGCAATCTGGCCGCTCATGGCGGCAATCGCGGCGGGCGTGAAGCGCGCCTCGCCGGGACCGGTTTTGTTCAAGCAGCGCCGCTACGGTCTCGATGGCAGGGAGATTCTCGTCTACAAGTTCCGGACGATGACCGTGTGCGAGGACGGGCCGCGCGTCGAGCAGGCCCGCAAGGATGATCCTCGCGTAACGCGCCTTGGCGCATTACTTCGCCGCACTTCCCTCGACGAGCTCCCGCAGCTCTTCAACGTGCTGGAGGGAACGATGAGCATCGTCGGACCGCGGCCTCATGCGGTCGCGCACAACGAGCTGTATCGGAACCTGATCGGAGGCTACATGCTGCGCCACAAGGTGCGCCCCGGCATCACGGGCTGGGCGCAGGTAAACGGCCTTCGCGGCGAGACCGAGACGGTGGACAAAATGCGTGCGCGCGTGGAGTACGACCTCGATTACCTCAAGCATTGGTCGCTGTCGCTCGACTTTTGGATTCTGCTGAAGACGGCGTGGGTCGTGCTGGCGGGACGCAGTGCGCACTAGCGGGAGGAGGAGCGCAGCCATGAAAACCACCTTTGCGACCCTTGCGATCGGAGCCGGCGTTGCGGCGCTCGTCGCGTGCTCGCAGCCGCCCGCGCGGGTCAAACAGGCGCGCACAGCGCCGTCGGCTGCGGAAGCGCCTGCTGCGTCCGCTCCCGTGATCGCCGAGTATCGGCTGGGGCCCGGGGACGTGGTGAAAATCTCGGTGTACGACAACCCCGATCTCACGACAGAAGCCGAGATCGGGCGCGACGGGACGATCGGTTTTCCGCTCATCGGCGAGGTCCCCCTCGGCGGGCATTCGCGCAGGGAGGCTCAGGAATCGATCGCGCAGCGCCTGCACGCCGGCGGATTCGTGCCGAATCCGCACGTGACCCTGCTGATTTCCCAGTACCACAGCCGCCAGGTCACGGTGATGGGCGAAGTGAGCAAGCCCGGCAATTACCCGGTCAAGCGGGCGACGAGCATCGCGGAAATCCTGGCGGCCGCCGGCGGCATTACGGCGAAGGGCTCAAACCACGTGACAGTCATCAAGCGCGACGGCAATGGGGGTGCAACGCGGCATGACGTTGACGTAAACGAGCTGTTTGCCAGCGGCGATCTCGGCGCGGGCGCGCTCGTCGACACCAATGACATCGTCTTCGTTCCTCCCAAACCCGTCTTCTATATCTATGGAGAGGTCCGCCAGCCGGGCGCCTATCCGCTCGCCCCCGCCATGACCGTGAGGCAGGCCCTGTCGGTGGGCGGCGGGCTCACGGTGCGGGGAACGGAGCGCGGGATGCGCGTGGAACGGCGAGGGAGCGACGGACGACTGCAAGCACGCACGGTAGAGCCATACGATCGGCTGCAGGCGAACGACGTGGTCTACGTGCCGGAAAGCTGGTTCTGATGTTCACCTGCGCTAGAACGAGCCGGCAGAGGCAACCGTGACGATCCAGCAACTCGTGCGCATCCTGCGCGCGCACGCCGGAACCCTGCTCATGGTTGCGATCCTCGTCGCAAGCCTGGCAGCCGGCGTGATGACGGTTTTGCCCAAACGCTACAAGGCGACGGCCACGGTGCTAGTGGAGCCCGAGACGCGGGATTCCGCGGGCGCGGCGGGCGGAGGCCCGGCGGGCCGCGCAGAAGAGGTCGTGTCCACTCACAGTGACATCCTGGCGAGCACGGCTGTCGCGCAGGCCGTCGTCGAAGCCCTCGGTCTGGAGCAGCGCCGCGATGCGCCGGCGCTGCTCGCAGACCCGAGCCTGGGCAGTGTCGTGCGGCGCACCGCGCGGATTGTATTTCCTGCCGAGGAGCAGGCCGAGACGGAGGATCTACGCGTGTGGATGGCGGGGCGCCTTCAGCGCAACCTCGAGTTGAAATCCAATCGGGACAGCCGCGTCATCCATGTCACGTACACGGCACCGGATCCGCAGTTTGCCGCTGCCGCCGCCAATGCGTTCGTCGAGGCGTATCGGCAAACGGTGCGCGACCTCAACGTGCGCCCGGTGCAGGAAGACAGCCGGCTCTACGACCAGCAAATGGCGCAGCTCAGGCAACGCCTCGAGAGCGCCGAGGCGGAGCTCACGCGTTTCCAGCAGGAAAAGGGGATCGTGGCGTCGGACGAGCGGCTGGATGTGGAAACCGCCCGCCTCAACGAGCTTTCGGGGCAGCTCGCCGTGGCGCAGGCGCAGGCTGTGGAAAGCGCGGCAAAAGAGCGACGGCTGCGCGAGTTCCTGGCTCGGCCAGGCGCACAGCCCCCGGCAGAGATCGTCGGAGCGCCCGTGGTGCAGCAGTTGCAGCAGCGTATCGCGGAGAGCGAGGCCGAGTTCTCCGAGCTGGCACGCCGGCGCGGGCCCAACCATCCACAGCGCAGGGCGGCAGAGACGAAATTGCAGCAGCTGCGCGCCGAGCTCGGGCAGGCGATGCAACGCATGACCCACTCCCTGCTCGCAAGCTCACAGGTTGGCCCCGAGCGGGAAGCGGCGGCGCGCGGCGCCTTCGAGCGCCAACGCAACCGTGTGCTCGGGCTGAAAAGCGCGCGCGACCGCCTCGCCGCCCTCGCGCGCGAGGTCGAGGAGGCACGGCGCGCCTACCTCGCCGCGTCCGAGCGCCTCGCGCGGAGTCGGATCGCGAGTGAGGCGGGGCGCGCCAACACGTCGCTTGTCCATGGGGCGGTGGCGCCGATCAGCCCGTTTGGCCCGAGCCCAATGCTCGTGGTGGCACTGGCGTTCGCCGGCGGGCTCGCCATCGGGATCGGGGTGGCGCTCGCCCGCGAGGCCTCCGACGGCCGTATCCGCTGCGAGCGCGACGTCTTGGAGCTGGGGGCCCCGGTGCTGGCGGTGCTGTTGCCTCGGCGCGTCGGCGGACAGAAAGTGCGCCGGCTGCGGGGTCCGAATGTCTATGCGCTGCCTGGGGGCTGAAGGACACGAGCGATGAAGCCCCGGGGACTCGAGCCGTCGCTGTCGCAGTTGCGCTCGCCGACCGCGAATCTGGACGACCGGCCGCTCGGCCGCATCCTGATCGACATGGGCAGGCTGCGGCCTCGCGACATCGATCGCATCTTCACTCTGCACCGGGAGCGCGGCCTGCGTTTCGGGGAGGCGGCGCGCAAGCTGAGGCTGGTGACCGACAGTGACGTGCAGCAGGCGCTTGCCATCCAGTTCAACTATCCGTACTTGAAGCCGGGACAGGGCGCGCTCAGCGAGGAGCTCGTGGCGGCACATGAGCCGTTCGATCCGCAGACGGAGGTGCTGCGCGAGCTGCGGACCCGGCTGCTGCTCGAGTTCTTTTCCGGCGAATCGAGGGTGCTCGCGATCGTCAGCACGGACCCGCGCGACGGAAGGAGCTATCTCGCCGCCAATCTGGCCGTCGCCTTCGCGCAGCTTGGGGAGAAGACCCTGCTTGTCGATGCCGACCTGCGGTTTCCGCGACAGCACCGTATTTTCGGGCAAACCAACGGACCCGGTCTCGCGCAGGCGCTGGCTGGCCGCGGCGGGCTTGATGCAGCAGAGCGGGTTTCCTATTTCGAGAGCCTGTGGCTGCTGGGCGCTGGAGCGGCGCCGCCGAACCCGCTGGAGCTGCTGAGTCGCGCGACGTTTGCGGGGCTGCTAGCTGAGGCGCGCCGGGTATTCCGTATTGTCATCGTGGACACGCCGGCCGCGGCGCGCGGTGCCGACGGGCGCCTTACCGCGAGCCGTGCGGACGGCGTATTGCTAGTGGCGCGGCCGAACCGCACCCGCCTCGCCGACCTCGAGCGAATATGCGGCGCGGCTCTTGCCGGTCCGACGCGGCTGGTCGGCGCGGTGCTGAACAGCGTCTAAGGCCGGCGACGCGCACGGGGCAATCACCCAAGGAGACTACATGGCGAAGAAGGCATTGGTTACCGGGATCACCGGACAGGACGGCGCCTACCTGGCGGAATTCCTGCTCGAGAAAGGCTACGAGGTGCACGGCATCAAGCGGCGCTCCTCGCTGTTCAACACCGAGCGCATCGACCATCTGTACGAGCATCCGCAGAAGAAGGACCGCCGCTTCGTTCTTCATCATGGCGACATGACCGATGCGAGCAGCCTGATTCGCACGGTGCAGCTCGTGTGCCCCGACGAGCTCTACAACCTCGCGGCCCAGAGCCACGTGGCCGTATCATTCGAAGAGCCGGAGTACACCGCGAACGCCGACGCATTGGGGGCGCTGCGGCTCCTCGAGGCGATCCGCATCCTCGGCCTCTCCGGCCATACGCGCTTCTACCAGGCCTCGTCCTCCGAGCTCTACGGATTGGTCCGCGAGAGCCCGCAACGCGAGACCACGCCTTTCTACCCGCGCAGTCCCTACGGCGCGGCGAAGCTTTACGCCTACTGGATCACCGTCAACTATCGCGAGGCCTATGGCATCTACGCATGCAACGGGATCCTCTTCAATCACGAATCGCCGCGGCGCGGAGAAACCTTTGTTACCCGCAAGGTCACGCGCGGACTGGCGCGCGTCAGCCTCGGTCTCCAGGACTGTGTCTACGTGGGCAACCTCGACGCGCGCCGTGACTGGGGCCACGCGCGCGATTACGTCGAGATGCAATGGCTGATGCTCCAGCAGAAGGAACCGGACGATTTCGTGATCGCGACCGGCGAGCAGTACTCGGTGCGTCAGTTCATCGATGCGGCCGCCGCGGAGCTCGGGTTGACGCTGAGCTGGGAAGGAGAGGGCGCGGACGAGGTGGCAGTGGTTGCGGCGGTAAGCGGCCGGCTCGCGCGCAGTGTTCCGGTGGGCCAGACGATTGTGCGCGTGGATCCGCGCTACTTTCGACCGACCGAGGTGGACACGCTGCTCGGTGATGCGCTCAAGGCACGAACCAGGCTCGGCTGGCGGCCGCGGACGCGGTTTGCGGAGCTTGTCGCCGAAATGGTGAGGGAAGACTACCGCGCCGCCGAGCGCGACAGCGTGGTGAGAGATCATGGATACCGCGTCCCTGAATACCATGAATGAGGCCGTGGCGACGCACAACCGCATTTACGTCGCGGGCCACCGCGGCATGGTTGGCTCGGCGCTCGTGCGCCGCCTGCGAGCGAAGGGCTACGCAAACCTTGTGGTGCGCGCCCGCGCCGAGCTTGACCTGACGGAGCAGGCGGCGGTCGGCGAGTTCATGCAACAGACGCGCCCCGATTACGTTTTTCTCGCGGCGGCCAGGGTCGGAGGGATCCTGGCAAATTCGCGCCTGCGCGCCGATTTTCTCTACGAGAACCTGGTCATCGAGGCGAACGTCATCCATGCGGCCTGGCGCGCCGGCGTGCGGCGGCTCATGTTCCTGGGCTCGAGTTGCATCTACCCGCGCGACTGTCCGCAGCCGATCCTCGAGGAATATTTGCTCACCGGCCCCTTCGAGCACACGAACGAGCCGTACTCCATCGCGAAGGTGGCGGGCCTGAAGATGTGCGAAGCATACAACGCGCAGCACGGCACACGCTACGTGGCGGTAATGCCTGCCAACCTCTACGGACCGGGAGACAACTTCGATCTGGAGACGAGCCACGTGCTGCCCGCGCTGCTGCGGAAGGCGCACGTGGCGAAACGTGACGGCCGGCATAGGCTGACGCTATGGGGGTCGGGTCGTCCTCGCAGGGAGTTTCTCCACGTCGATGACCTGGCCGAGGCGTGCGTGCTGCTCATGGAAAAGGGCGTCGGCGAAGGCGTCTACAACATCGGCAGTGGAACGGACGTCACCATACGGCAGCTTGCAGAGACCGTAGCTTCTTCGGTGGGTCTTGACGCACGCCTCGAGTTCGACCAGACGAAGCCGGACGGCACCCCGCGCAAGCTGCTCGACGCAGGCCGGATGCGCGCTCTCGGGTGGGAACCGCGCTACAGCCTCGAAGCGGGGATCGGGCACACGTACCGGTGGTGCCTCGCGAACAGCGTGTTCGAGCATGCCGAAGCGGAGCACGCGTGAGCTTGCATTATTCCGCGGATACCGCCGCGCGGGCGGGTGCTCCCGTTCGCGAGCGCAAGGGTCTCATCCGCGCCAGCTGGGCCCTTGCCGACCAATGCGTTGTGAGCGGCGGCAACTTTCTCACGATCTTCATCTATGCGCGCTATCTGGATATCACGTATTTCGGCGTGTTCATGCTCGCCCATACGGGTCTGCTGCTGGTCACCAGCATGCAGAATGCCTTGATCGTGCAGCCCCACAACGTGCTGGCTGCGGGGCTGGCGCCGGCAGAGTACCGGAGGGTCACCACGGGACTCGCCGTGCTTCAGGTGCTATTTTGCGTGGGTCTGTGCCTCTTCCTGGCCGTGGCCGGCTGGGGCATCTCCGTCTCGGGCGGCCCGGCCGCGGGAAGTGTGGTCGTTGCGCTCGCGGTCACCGCCGCGCCATGGATGGGCCAGGAGTTTATTCGTCGCGTGCTCTACACGCGCGCCGAAACGCGATCAGCGACGATCAACGATGCCGTGACCTACGGCCTGCAGCTCACCGGTGCAACGTGGCTCGCGGTCGCATGGGGCATTCACGTAACACCCGAGGCAGCGCTCTACGTGCTGGGCGGATCTTCCGCGGTCGGGGTGCTGGTGGGTACGTGGCAGCTGCGTCACCACCTGCACTTCGGCCACGGAGTCAGCGCATCATACGCGCACACCTGGAGCGAAGTCTGGGACTTCGGCAAGTGGCTCACGGCGCAGAACGGCACCGTCTGGCTCGGCTCGCATGGGCACGCGTGGATCGTCGGCGCGCTGCTGGGCGCGGAACAGGTCGGGCTCTACCGGGCGGTGACGCACCTTGTCAACGTAATGAATCCTCTGCGGCAGGCCGCGTACGCCTACCTGCCGTCGCGTGGCAGTGTTGCCTACCAAAGCGACGGCGCTGCCGGCCTCGAGCGTTGGGTGAAAAAGACATGGTGGATGCTGCTGACGGCGCTCTTCCCGTTCTGCGTCGTCCTGATCGGATTCCCAATGCCAGTGATCGAGGCGGCTTACGGGGAGCGCTACGCCATCCCGATGCTGGCCGCCATCCTTGCGCTCGCGACGGCCGGCCAGTGCCTGACATTTCTGAAGTTTCCGTACGACATCGGACTGCTTGCGCTGCGCGCAACGAAGGTGATTTTCCAGGTTCACCTGATTCCGGTGGCGCTGCTGTTCACGACCGGAGTTGCGTTCATCCATTACTGGGGCATCGTCGGCGTGCCGCTGTCGGCGCTCCTCATCAACCTGTCGCTGCTTGCCGCTACGGCCGTTGCCTATCGCCGTATGTTGCGCAGACAGCTAGCGCGGCCGGCCGACGCAACATGAGCGCGGCCAACGTGCCGGTGTCTCTTTGGCAGGCCGCAGGACCGGAGTCTCGTGAGCCCGTCCCATATGAACTTCGCAGCCGAACCGGATAGGCCGCGTGGCGCCGCGCGTCCCGCGATCGCGCTTTTTGGCGAGTGGAACACAGCGAATCTTGGAGATCGCGCCATCCACGAGTGCGCGATGCGATTTTTCGAGGAGTGCGGCTGGGAGGTGCGCTCTTTTGCGCTCGGGTCGCTCGCGCCCGCGGATCCGGGCCTGCCGGCGCACGCCAGCGGGCACACCGCGAATGCGGTCGGCGCGACCCTGTCGCGGTTTCGTCCCGGTCTCAAGCGCGCACTACGCGGCGTGCGTCAGCGGCTCCGAATGGCGCGGCTCGCGCCGCAGCTCGAGAACGTGCAGGCCATCGCAGTCGGCGGCGGCGCGCTTCTTTCCGACGCCAACCTGCACTTTCCGCAGTCGCTTTCGGCGCTGGCCGAATGCGCGCAGGCACTTGGCAAGCCCGTTTATTGTCTCGGCTGCAGCGCCGAAGGCGACTGGTCCCGCCAGGGGGAACAGATGATAAGCGAGTTCCTCGCCGGTTGCGGCATTGTGGCGGTTCGCGACGACGGCACGGCCGTGCGGCTGGCAGGGCCGCTTGGCGTCCCTCCGCCGGTGTTCGGGGATTTTTGCCTGCAGGCGCCTGGAGCCGACGGCTCGAGCCGGGTGGGCGCCGCGTCGCGCGATATCGCGCTCAACGCCTGTCGGCTGCCTGGCCCATGGGCCACCGCGCAGGGGCGCTACGAACGTGCCCTGGTAACAGCCGCACAGCGCCTTGCTGGGGGCAGCGCAGCGCGCCCGCCGGGCCGGTTGCGTATCTTCACAACGGGCCCCGGCGACGATGCGGTGGTAGCGCGGCGTGTGCACGCCAGACTGGAAAGCTGCGGCGCCGCGCTGTGTCTGCCTGAAAATCTGGCCGAGCTTTCCGCGCTGATGCAGAGAAGCGGGATCGTGCTGGCGGCACGCCTTCATGGCGCGATTCTCGCGCTGGCAAACGGGATACCGGTGATTGGTCTCAGCCCTGCGCCAAAGCTCCACAATTTCCTGTCGACCATGGGTATTGGACGCCATTGCTATGAGCTGTACGAGCTGCACGACCTCCTGGAGTGGTTCGATGCCACCGACAACGAGGCGATCGCCGTCGAGCAGCGGCGCGCGCTTGCAGAATCGCGCGTGTGGGGCGTGCAGGAGCAGGTACGCCGACAACTTGTGAGATCTGCCGTGGAGCGCCGATGCGCGTAGCGCTTTACCTCAGGCATTTTCCCGCGCGCGGCGCGCCGCTCATCGGCGGCACGTCGATCGCGGTGGACGGACTCGCGGCGGGGCTCGCCGAAAACGGGGCAGATGTGCGCGTACTGTGCGAGGGGCGAAGCCGCACCACAGTGCGGGCGGATGCGGGGTACGTGATCGAGTGCTTTCCGAGCCGGCGACCGTACCACAGCTTCACGCTGTCCCCGGAGCTCGCGCGGTACGCCGAGCGCGAGCTCGCGCCGGCGCGCACGCTGTGCCTGGTGAACGGCATGTTCCACCCCGGCGTCTACGCGATGGCGCGCACGCTGCAGCGCTGCCGCGTGCCATACGTGGCCGTGCCGCATGATCCTTATGAGCGCGCCGTTTTTCACCGGAACCCGCATTTAAAGTGGCCATACTGGTACCTCTTCGAGCGGCGCCTGCTGCGCCGAGCACGTGCTGTGCAGGTGCTCAACATGAAGCACGCGGCGTGCCTGCGCCGCCTGGGAATCGATACCCCGGTCATCGAGACGCCGAACGGCGTTGCCTGCCGTTCTGAGCTGCAGGAATCGAGCCTGCGTTGGAGCGACACCACCGAGCCCGCACGCCTTGTCTTCCTTGGACGCATCGACGCCTACAACAAGGGACTCGACATGCTGATCGACGCCTTCGCGCGCGTGGCGGAAAGCGCCAGCGTGAAGCTCACGGTGCAGGGGCCCGATTGGGGCGACCGTGCCCGGCTGCAAAGGCGTGCGGCCGCATGGGGCCTCGGCGACCGGGTCGAGTTCCGGGGACCCGACTACGGACGGGCGTCGCCGCATATCGTCGCGGAGCACGACATGTTCTGCCTGCCGTCCCGGTTTGAAGGCTTCGGGCTCGCCGCGCTCGAGGCCATGATCGTGGCCCGCGTGCTGCTCGTGTCCGAGGAGACCGGCATCGCTTCCCACGTCGCGGCGAGTGGCTGCGGTGTCGCGGTGCGGGCGAGCGTCAGCGGCATCGAGGCCGGGCTGCTGAACCTCCTGCAGCGGCGCGACGAATGGCCGGTCATGGGTAGCGCCGGCCGCCGTTACGCCCTGTCGCAACTGCAGTGGAAGCGCATCGCGGCGGCAGCTCTGGAGCGTTATGCGGGGATGATTGCATGAGATTGGACGATCGATCGTACTTGGCGCAGGCCCTCTTCCGGTTCCTCGATGGCACCGGTGTTGCCTACTGCGTAGTAGGGGATACGCGGAACTTTCCGTACGACATTCCGAGCGACATCGACATCGTTCTCGAACAGCGTGCTCTGCACGAAGCGCCCGCGATGATGTTGCGCTTCGCGCGGGAGCAGGGTGTCCACCTTGTACAGCTGCTGGAGCACGAGCGAACGGCGCGCTATTTTGTTCTGGCCTGGCCCGGAAGGAGAAGCGAACCGCGTTTCCTGGCGCCGGATATCTGCGGCGATTTCGCGCGCGCAGGTCGCCTGCTGCTTACCGCGGAAGAGATGCTTACCGGGCGCACGACGGGTGTCGATGCAGGCGGGCATACGCAGGCCTTCCCCGTGCCGGCTCCGGACGTTCAGTTCATCTATTATTTGCTGAAGAAGATCGACAAGTGTCGGCTCGATTCGGCTCAGGGCGCCTTCCTTTCAAGCTGCTGGCTCGGCGATCCGCGCCTGGCCTGGGCCCAGCTCCAGCGGTTCTGGCCCGACCGCGCGGATGCCGAGCTGATCGCCGCGGCGGCCGAGGAGAACGATTGGCTCCTCGTGCACGGCGCCCTGCCGCGTCTGCGGGCCTCGCTGCATCATGCGGTGCCGCTCGGGCTCAGCGCTGCGGCAGGCGAGCTTTCGCGCCTGGTGCGCCGGTGGCTGCGACCGGCCGGCATGACCGTGGCCGTGCTCGGCCCCGATGGCAGCGGCAAGAGCACCGTCATCGAGCGGATGTGTCGGGAGCTCGCCCCCGCCTTCCGCGCGACGCGCCAGCTGCACCTGCGGCCGCGCCTGCTCCCGGGGGGACGCCGTGCTGGCACCGCGGTTGTCGATCCTCATGGCTTGCGGGTTCGCGGAGTCGCCATGTCCATGCTGAAACTTGCCTGGTTCCTGTTCGACTATATCGCCGGTTACTTTTTCAGGGTGCGGCCGCTCGTCGCGCGCTCCACCCTCGTCCTGTTTGACCGCTACTTCCACGACCTGCTCGTCGATCCGCGGCGCTACCGCTACGGCGGCCCGTCCGCACTGGCCGCGGTGGCCGCCTGGTGCTCGCCTCGGCCTGATCTGTGGATACTGCTCGATGCCCCCGTTGAGGCGCTGCAGGAACGCAAGCCCGAGGTGACCCCGGACGAGTCCGAGCGCCAGCGCCGCGCCTACCGCAAGCTCATCAGCCGCATTTCGAACGCGGTCGTGATCGACGCGTCGAAGGCCCCCGAGCGCGTCGCGGCCGAGGCAGGGGGCGCCATATTGCGCCATCTCGAGCTGCGTCTGGAGCGCCGCTATCCCGAACTGCGCGACGAGCAGAACCCATGGTCGGCGCGGATCCTGCTCTTCTTCTGCCGGCACAGGGTCCCGGTACTGAGCAAGCTCACTCGCATTCTGTTTAACTGCGACATCTACTGCAGGTTCGAGGCCCCGATCCTTATGCCGCATCCCTACGGGGTCGTAATTCACTCGCGAACCGTGATTGGCCGCGGCGTGACGGTCATGCACCAGGTGACTCTCGGCAGCAAGGATCCCGGCCTGAACGTTGCTCCGGTCATCGAGGACGACGTCTACATCGGCGCCGGCGCGAAGGTACTGGGCGCCGTACGCGTCGGCCGTGCCGCCGTGGTCGGAGCGAACGCCGTCGTCACGCGCGACGTGCCTCCGTTCCACACTGTCGTCGGCGCCAATCGGATCCTGGACGTTGTGGACTCAGAGGGGCCCGCCGGCGTGGTCGCCAGCGAGATGGCGCCTCAGGTCCGCGCAGACGAGCGCCTGAGCGCGTGAGAGGATCCATGTGACGGTCAGCCGGAGTTTCGGGATGACCGCGCCGCGGGCCGGCCCGGCGCCGCAGCCAGCTGTGGGCGCCGCCGGCCTGCTGTGGACCGATCGCTGGTACTTGCTGGCGGCTTGCGCTGCGCTGGCCGTGGTGGTCGACCCGCTGGATTTGCGGCTGGCCGCGATACCGGTCATCAAGCACCTTGCGCTTGCGCTTGCACTGCCGGCGTGCGTGCTGACGGTGCTCGGTTACCGCCTGCGCAGGCCATTGCCGGCGGCGGTGCGGTACCGCAAAGTGCTGTCGGTCTTTCTTCCGCTGCTGTCGCTTGCGGCGTTCGTGCTCGCCGGCAGCCTCTATGCGCGCGCAGTGGAAGGAATCCAGAACACGTTTCTCAACGTGGGCTTGTACATGCTGGCAGCGCCGCTCGCCTGCGCGATGGTGCTGCATGCCCGGGCGCCTGAGCGACTCGTGCGCGGCTACGTGCACATCATCCTTGCGGGCGCCGTCGTCATGAGCGTCGCCCTCGTCGTCAATTTCGGGGTGCGCCAGGTCTATCACGAGCAGATCTTCCTGGTGGTTCCGCTGGCGGTGCTGTTCCTGTCGGGACCGAAGCCCACAATGCTGCGCTGGGCGGCGGGCGCATGGTTCCTCGCCATGGCATGGTTCTCCGCGAAGTACACGTCGTATCTCATCGCGGGGCTGACGGCCGGCTACCTCTTTGTCGCAGTCCTGATTCCGCGCCTCGCGCGGCGTCCTGCGCGGGAACGTGCCGCATGGGTCTATTGGGCTGGTCTCATTGCCATCGCCGGGGCTGCACTCCTTGCCTTCATTGCCTCGCGGGGCTCGTACCGTTTGCCCACCGGCAACGTGGAGTTTCGGCTCCACACGTACAGCGCCGCCTGGGAGCGTTTCCTCGATTCGCCGCTGTGGGGCACGGCGTTTGCGGTAGAAGCCGTCGAGAAGTTCACGCCCTACGCGATCGGCATAGCCCGCAACGTCCTGCCAACGCACAGCGACGTCCTTGACATCGTGGCCAACGGCGGACTTATTGCCGCGGGTCTCTGCGTGTGGGCTCTCGTCGCGCTTTTCCGCCGCGCCCGCGCAGGCCCACTGGCTCCGGCGCAACTCGACGATTCATGGTCGCCGTGCGCCCATACTCTGGCGGTCATCGCGGCGGCAGGTGGCGCCACGGCCGCGTTCAACCCCATCTTGCTGCAACCGTCGATGGCGTACCTGATATGGACAAGCCTCGGCCTCCTGACCGGGCTTGCGCTGCGTCTGCCCGCGCCGCGTGGCGCCGGCGCGGAGCACCCGGCTCTCAGTACGAAGGGGCGTACCGCTCCCACGAGCGTCGGCGCGTGATCCAAGGACTTGGCGGAATGGGCGACATGCACTACTAATCGCCAAGTCCGGACCGCTCACGCGGCCGGTTTAGCTGCGCGGGATCGACCGGACTGCGAGCAGCCGGTCATCCCGCGCGAGTCCCGAGAAACCCCCGCGCAAGCGGGGGGTCTTTTTTTGTGTTTGCGCCATCAGCACAGCGTCCCCATAATGGGCGTCGAGTCCGCTCTGCATCACAAATCCCGGAAACGTCGCTGGCGCAGCCAACTGCCTTTCCATGATCGTCTTCAAGAAGATCCCGTGCGCAAAACCGCTTGCGATCACGCTCGGCGTGATCCTTGCCTACGCGTTGATCGGCTTTATCGGAGTGCCCCGCTTGATCGAGCACACCGTGCCCGACTACTTTGCGGAGCACCTCCAGCGCAAGGCGACGATTGGAACCGTCCGGTTCCATCCCTTCATCTTCAAGCTCGACGTCAGGGACTTCTCGCTTACGGAGACCGACGGAACGCCAATCGCGGCCTTCCGCCGCCTGCTGGTGGATTTCGAGCTGTCGAGTCTCACACGCTGGGCGTGGACATTCTCGCGCATCGACGTCGAGGGCCTGGACATCAACGTTGACATCAGGCCGGACGGCAAGCTCAACCTGGCGCTGCTTGCGGATGCCCTTGTCCAGGATGATGCGCCGGAGAAGGGAAGAGAGCAGGAAGCCGAAGGCCCGCCCCGCCTGCTGCTGCGTGACATCGCCCTGAGCGGTGCTGCGCTAACGTTCAGCGACCGGTCAAAGCCGACGCCGGCAAGCGTCACTGTGAAGCCGATCAATCTCGAGCTGCACGACATTTCCACGTTACCCGAGAAAGAGGGGCCGCACCGTGTTCAGGCGCAGATCCCGGGCGGCGCCGCGATCAGCTGGAGCGGCAAGAACTCGCTGCATCCGATTGCATCCGAAGGGGAGATCCGCGTGACAGGGGCGAGACCCGCATTGCCGTGGCGGTTCCTGCGCGACCAGACGCATCTCAGCGAGCCGAAGGGGACAGTCGATATCAGCGCGCGCTACCGGTTTTCCTATGCCCGTCAGGCACTGGAGCTCGTGGTGGATGACCTGCGTCTCACCGCAAAGGGCATCGGCCTGACGAGGCCCGGGGACCCCGGTCCGATCCTGTCGCTGCACACAATTGAAGCTTCAGGCGGACGCTTCGATCTCGGTGCGCGGGAGCTGATCCTGCCCGAATTCGTGGTGCGAGGCGGCCACGCGGTCATCGATGTCGATGAGAGTGGTCAGTTGAACTGGCAGGGCCTCGTCAGGAAGAGGAAAGCAGTGGCCGACGCCCCGCCCACCGCCGCGCCCGGCGGACAGCCCTGGAAGGTGAGACTGGACTCGGTTCGCGTGAGCGAGATCGCTCTCGATTACACCGATAGCAGCCGCGACATTCCGATCGCTGTCAGCACGAGCAGCCTGCAGGTCGGCTTCATGGCGCGATTGGAGGCGGCGCAGGCCCAAACGCAGGCGCTGGTGAGCGATCTCGCAATCACGCTGTCGGGCGTCAACTTTCGCGAGCCGGGGGCCAAGGAGCCGCTTATCGTCCTCGACGAAGTCTCGGTCGCGGGCGGCGAGCTCGACCTCGCGGAGTCCCGGGTCGGCGTGAAACGGGCAGTTGTCAAGGGCGGCCAGGTGCGGGTGACGAGAGACGGCAAGGGCCGCATCCGCATTGTCGACGTGGCGGCTGCGTCGAAGACGGCCAAGGCGCGGCGCGAGCTGGAAGCAGCGCTCGAGCGCGCGCGCGAGGCGGGGCGCGCGTGGCGGCTTGCGCTCGACGCGCTCGACGTTAGTGGAATCCGCGTTGCGCTGCGTGACGAGGGATTCGGCGGAGCAATCGCGTATGACCTCGAGGACGTGAAGGCGGCCGTCAACAATATACAGAGTGACGGCAAGACCCCCATTCAATTTGATGCGCGGCTCCGCATTGCGCAGGGCGGTGCCGCGCGAGCGAAGGGCGAGGTCGCCGAATTGGGGCAGCGGATTTCTGGCGGTTTGAATATCGACCGCTTGAACCTGAAGCCCCTGCACCCCCTGGTCTCCGCGTTCAGCGCGACGCGGCTTGAATCGGGTGCCTTTTCGACGGCTGCGAAGATCGCCTATCGGGCCGGGAAGGCCCATCCAGACCTCCAGGTGACCGGAACGCTCGACGTGAACGACATTCTTCTGAACGACGCCGGGACCGGCGAGCGACTGGTGGCGTGGAAATCGCTTGCGACCAGGGGCATCAGCTTCGCTCTTGACCCGATGAAACTCGAGGTACGCGAGATCCGGCTCGTCGAGCCGCGCGCAAAAGTCGTGGTATTCAAGGACCGCAGCTTGAATCTTGCAATGGCGCTCGCGCCCCCTGCGCAGAAAACCGGCGGCGACCCGGTCAAGGTGGAACCCAAACCTTCCCCGGACCCGGCGCCATCGGCATCGCCCCCGGCGCCCGCGCCCAGGATCGCGATCGAGAGCATTGTCGTCGAGAAAGGCGAGGTCGATTTTGCCGACCTGAGCCTCGTGCTGCCCTTTGCGGCCAAGGTGGAGGAGCTCGCGGGATCTGTGGCGGGAATCTCTTCGGAACCCGCCAGCCGGGCGGTTGCGAAGCTCGAGGGCAAGGTCGGCGAATATGGTCTTGCGCGCGTTTCGGGCAGCGTCAACGTCGTCCAGCCCAAGACCTTCACCGACCTGACCGTAACCTTCCAGAACGTCGCGATGTCGCCGTTCTCCCCGTACAGCGTGACCTTTGCAGGGCGCAAGATCGATCGGGGCCAGCTTGCGCTGGATCTCGGCTACAAAATCAAACAGAGCAAGCTCGAGGGCGATAACAAGGTCGTGCTCGAGCAGTTTACCCTGGGCGAGCGCGTCGAGGCCCCCGGGGCGCTCGACCTCCCGCTTGACCTGGCGGTTGCGCTGCTCACCGACTCGGAGGGCAGGATCGACGTCGCCGTTCCGGTCAGCGGGAACGTCGATGATCCGAAGTTCAGCTACGGCCACCTGGTGTGGCAGGCGATCGGGACGCTCATCAAGAACATCGTGACCGCGCCATTCCGCGCGCTGGGCAGCCTCTTCGGAGGCAGCGGCGAGAACCTGGACAGTGTGGCCTTCGAGCCGGGCGACGCGAGGCTCCTGCCGCCGGAACGCGAAAAGCTGAAGCGCATCACGACGGCGCTCGGCAAGCGACCACAGCTGAAGCTGACCCTCGAGGGCCACTATGGCGAGAAGGACCGCGCGGAGCTTCGCAGCCGGAACGTTGAAGCCGCCGTGGCCGGTAAGCTCGGCCAGTCGGCAGATTCCGGCGGGGCGCTCCCTCCGGTCAATCCTGCTGACGCCAAGACGCAGCGCGCGCTCGAGGCGGTTTTCACGGAACGGAACTCGCCCCAGGCGCTCGACCAGTTCGCGACCGAGCTCGGAAAGCAGCGCGGCAAGCCGGTTGACCGCGTCAACGCACTGCTTGCCGCAGTGGGCAAACCCAGCGCAGATGTGGCGTTCTACGAAGCGCTGCTGAAGCGGCTCGTCGATACGGCGCAAGTTGGCGACGAGGCCCTGCGCAAGGTTGGCGACGCGCGCGCCGGCGCCGTGCGCGAGCATCTTGTCAAGACGCTTTCGGTCGCCCCCGCGCGGGTCGAGCAGAAGGCCGGCGCGAGCGCGGGCGGCGAGACGGTCAAGCTCTCGCTCGATGTCCTGAAGAAGACGGTGAAGTAGTGCAGTGATCCGTGAACGGCCCCGCAGCGGGTGGACGCGGGTCACCTCACGATGATCGTGACCTGGAAGTCTCCGCGCACAAGAGCGATCGCGAACCCGCTGCGCGCGCGGCCGAGGATCTTCTCCACGTCTGCAATGGCCTGGACGCGCCTCCGGTTTACGGCATAGATGATGTCGCCCGGCCGGAACCCGGCCTGCCACGCGCGGCTGTCGGGCGCGACACCGGTAACGAGCAGGCCCCCACCCTCCAGGCGCTCGTAGAGCGGGCTGCTGCGCTCGATCTCGACAACGGCAAGTCCCGGGAGCTGGGGCAGCGCACGCCCCTCGCCGCGGGCAAGGGCTTCGGGCGGCGCAACGCGGGCCCGGACGGTGATCGTCTCCGCCCCGCGCGCGATCCTGAGCTCGATTTCCTCGCCGACGGGGGTGAGCCCGAGCTTTACGTGCATGTCACCCGAGCCGCGTATCGGACGTCCGTTCAGGGCCAGAACGACGTCACGCACGCGCAGGCCCGCTTGCTCGGCCGGTGACCCCGGCTCGACTGCGGTCAGAACGGCGCCTTCGCGTGCCGTCACGCCGAGCTCCTTCGCGGTGGCCGGCGTGAGGTCGGTCATGGTGATGCCGAGGCGCCCGCGCCGCACTTCGCCGAAGCGGACGATCTGGCTCAGCACGGCGCGCGCCATGTTCGACGGCACGGCGAGGCCGATCCCGACATTGCCCTCCTGAGGTGCGATGATCGCAGTGTTGATGCCGATCAACTCGCCGTAGAGATTCACGAGCGCTCCGCCCGAATTGCCGGGATTGATCGACGCGTCGGTCTGTATGAAGTCCTCGTAAGCGCCCCGGGTCAATCCCGTGCGGCCAAGCGCGCTCACGATGCCCGAGGTCACGGTCTGGCCGATGCCGAACGGGTTGCCGATCGCGATGACGTAATCGCCGATCTGGAGCTCGTCGGAGTCCCCGAACGCGATCGCCGAGAGCTCCTCCGCCGGGATCTGCAGCACCGCAATATCGGTTCCCGGATCGGTGCCCACGAGCCGCGCCTGGAACTGGCGGCGGTCCTTGAGGGTGACGATGACACTCTCGGCGCCCCTGATGACATGATTGTTGGTGAGCACGTAGCCGCGCTCGGCATCCACGATCACGCCGGAGCCCGCGGCCTGCTCCTGGCGTTGCGGCCGGTCGGGGACGCCGAAAAAACGGCGGAAGAAGGGATCCCGGAAGAGGGGGTTGTCCTCGATCGGCGAGCGCGTGATCACGGAAATGTTCACGACTGCCGGGGTGACCCGGCTGACGACGGGGGCGAGGGTCGGCGCGTCCCGCGGAGAGGGCTGGCGCTGTGCGCAGGCGACGGACGGGCTCGCGATGGCCCATGCGCCGGCCAGCGCGAGCAGGCAAATCCCAAGAGACCGCGGCATCGTTGTTCTCCCGTATGGCGACCAGTATTCTAGCCAGCTGGGGCCACCAGGAGATACGTTCAAGGTGAGTACGCGGCAGATCCTGCCGGTCAATGCGGGGAGCGATGGCAACAGGCCGAAATCGCCCCGCGCATCTTGGGCCTATTCAGCGGCCGCGTGGCTGCTTGGCGTGACGTCGGGGCTCATGGGGGCGCTCCCGGCTGGCGCCGCGTGCCCCAGCCACGAGAAGGTGAGCGCGATGATCCGCGCCTGGGAAGCGAACGAGCCGGTCCGCGGGCTCCGCACGGACCTTTCCATGGCAGACGCCGAATGCGGTCAGAATCGCCTTGTGCAGAAGCTCGAGCTGGCACTGGGACCCGTCGTCGGCTACAAGGCGGGGCTTACCAATCCGGCCGTGCAAAAACGCTTCGGCGTCACTGCGCCATTACGCGGAGCACTGCTGCAGAGAATGCTGCTGCGCGAAGGCAAGGACGTGCCCGCACGTTTTGGCGCGCGTCCGGTGTTCGAAGCCGATCTGCTCGTGGTCGTCAAGGACCCCGCAATTCATCGCGCGCGCACGCACTTGGAGGCACTGAGATCGCTTTCTCTCATCGTCCCGTTCATCGAGCTTCCCGACCTGGTGGTGGCGGAGGGTGAGAAGCTGACCGCTCCGCTTATCGTCTTCATCAATGTCGGTGCACGCCTCGGCGTCACGGGCAAAGGCGTCCCCGTCGAGGTCACAGAGGATTTTGTCGAGCGCCTTGCGACGATGCGCGTGCGCGTAACCGACCAGGACGGGAAGGAGCTGGCAACCGCAGACGGCGCGGCGATTCTGGGACACCCCCTCAATGCCGTGCTGTGGCTTGCGCAGGATCTGGAGCGCTCGGGCGTGAAGCTGAAGAGCGGCGATTTGCTTAGCCTCGGCTCGTTCACTGCGCCGATGCCGCCGCGGGCAGGCCTCGCCGTGACCGTACAATACGAGGGGCTGCCGGGTAACCCGCGGGTGTCCGTTCAGTTTCGATAGGTTCTGGGCGCGGGATCGATGAAGAAAGACACAGAACGTCGCTACCGGTATATCGAGGTTGCTCCGATTGCCGGTGCGCTCGGCGCCGAAATAGCGGGGGTCGACCTCTCGCAGCCGCTGCCCGATGAGGTCCTGGCCGAGATACGGCAGGCCTGGCTCGATCACCTGGTCATCTTTTTCCGCGGACAGAAGCTGACGCCGGCGCAGCAGCTCGCATTCTCCCGGCGCTTTGGCGAACCCATGGAATACCCGCACCTGAAGGGCCTGGCCGAATTCCCGCTCATCACGCCCGTCGTCAAGCTCGAGAACGAGCGCGTCAACTTCGGCGGCATCTGGCATTCGGATACGTCCTATCTCGAACGTCCGCCCATGGCGAGCATGCTCTACGCGATCGAGATCCCGCCCTACGGCGGCGATACGCTTTTCGCAAACCAGTATTTGGCCTACGAGGCGCTGTCGGGCGAGCTGAGAAAGCGGCTCGATACGCTGATCGGCATCAACAGCTCGCTCAAGGCCGACGCGTCGCGCACGCGCGAGGACCGCCTGCGCGCCGCGGGCGTGGAGTCGAAGGTGCTGATCGGCGAGCATCCCGTCGTTCGCACCCATCCTGAAACCGGGCGCAGGGCGCTCTACGTCAACGTGGGCCACACCACGCACTTCAAGGGCATGACCGAAGAGGAGAGCCGTCCTTTGCTCGGGTTTCTTTTCCGGCACCAGATCCAGCCGGAATTCACCTGCCGTTTCCGCTGGGAGGCCGGATCGCTCGCGTTCTGGGACAATCGGTGTGCGCAGCACAACGCCGTCAACGACTACCAGGGATTCCGGCGGGTCATGCACCGCGTGACACTTGCCGGCGAGCGACCGCGGTAACGCCGCCCCTTGGTGGCAAACGGCGAGTCGTGAGTGGACGACTTCTCAGTGCGGTTATGCCTGTTTCTCTACTCGTCACCCGTCACCCATCACCGATCACGCATTAATTACTTCGTTGGCGGCTTGCCGCGCAGGCGGTTGAAAAGCCGCTCGCTTCCGGTCTTGATGCCCTGCAGGAGGAACGCCAGCCCAACGAGCGGCAGCAACAGCAGGAGCATCGCCAGCTCGGAACCCTTTTCCAGGACGCGGACGGCGCGGTTGCCGGGAAAAGCCTTGTTGCCGAGCCACCAGGCGATTCCGCGAACGATGAGTACGTTGAGGAATAGCGCGCCGTAGCCGAAGGCCGCCCGGCATTCGAGTTCGGCCGCCGCACGCGATGATGTCAGACCGAAAAATGACGTGCTGCTGGAACAGCTCTCGCGCGTTCCAGAACCAAACGCGATCCAGTTGAGAAGAAAAGCAAAGCCGGCCACCACGGCGAATCCGATCGCGGCGCCGAACCACCTCGCCCGCTCTTCGCCCACCGCCGCCTGCATCAGTATCCACATGCCGACCGTGAAGAAGAGACTGCCGGCGAGAAAGACGACCCAGCGCGGCGCATGAAAGGACGATTCGGGACTCGGGATCACGTTGAGCGCGGCGAGCATGGGTGTCAGGCCCGCCGCCACGACCAGGAGCCCGATTAGAAGGGTACCCAGGCGGGAGCGGGGAAGGCCCATTCACGCCGTTCTCAGCGAACGAGACGGGTCTGCGGCATCCCGGCGCCGATGTAGACGTCCTGCGGGCCGGGTCCGCCCGCAACGGCGATGTAAATCTCATCCGGGGTGCGCGCGCGCCACACGGACGTGTTATCGCCGCGGCCGGCCGCCCGCTCCGTCGAAGCAAAACCCTCGGCGAAATGGCTGATCGGCAGGCGTGCCATCTCCCACAGGCGCTGCTGGATGTCGCGCTTCGAAAGCCCGGCTTCGGACAGCGAGCGTGCGTGATTGACGCCCAGGAGCAGCAGCACTCCGTCGCCGCCGCCGTACATGGGCGGCATGTTGGTTGCGATCTGACGCAGGATTTCCTCGGGACCCACGCCTTCACCGCCCGAGATGTTGCAGAAGTTAGAAGCCTTGAAGACCGTTACGGTGCTCTCCGAGGGCTTGAAGCCCCGGTCGACGTGAAATGGCGTCCACGGGTTCTCCTCCTCGTTCTCTCCGCAGATATAGGAGTACCGGAGGGGAGAGCCGAAGCTTACCTTCGAGTAGACGCCCGGCAGCGCGCCACCGATGTTGATCATGATCAACCGTATCGCCCGTCCGATCGTGGCGTTCGCGCGCCAGCCAGGGCCGAGGCAGCCGGTGCCGTAATTGATCTCGAGCTTTTTCCGGACCGGGCCATTGACGAGCAGGAACGGCGTCATCGGGTTGGTCGTGACCTGCATGAACTCGAGGGGATAGCTCGGATCGATCATTCCTTCCACCGCGGCGATGATGACCGGCATGTACTCCGGGCGGCAGCCCGCCATGATCGCGCTGACGGCGATCGCCTCTACCGTCGCTCGACCCTTGCGGGGCGGCAGCAGTCCGATCAGGTCATCCGCGGCACGCCCCGACGCGGTGATGAACGCTTTGACGCGCCCGGGCGTCGCGGGAATGATCGGCAGGCCGTCGGTCCAGCCCTGCTCGTACGCGTGCTCGTAGGCACGCAGCAGCAGGTCCTCGACGGACTCTGCCTGGATGTCTACCTGTGGTTGCGCCATTATCAAAAGTTGCGGAAATGCTCGAGGCGCCGTTTCCGCACACTGCCTTTACACCGGAACCGCCGAGCGCACCACGCCTTCCGGGTGAATCTCGCCGCGCGCTACCTGCTTGAGCCTCGACTCGATCTCCACGGGCGGCAGCGTCAGCCCCTCGATCACTGTGCCGATCATTGCCTCAGCGCGCACGCGCAGCACTTCGGGCTCGAGCTGGCGGATGGGGTTCTCGGTTTCCGCGATGATGACGTAGGGCCAGCCCTGGGTCGAAGACATCCGGCGCGCAAACTTCGAAAAGGTGTCGGTGACGACCATCACCGTAGGGACCCCTCGCTCTTCGAGGGCCGGCGTGACGTGGCTACACCACGTCGTGCACGACCCTCAGTCGCCGGTGGCGGTGATGACGACGTCGACGCGGTGCGCGAGGCTGTCCAGCTGATCGCGCATCGTGTCGAGGAGCTTGCCGGTGCGGATGGGAAGCTCGCGGACGGGCTGCTCCATGACAAGCGCCTTCACCGCGCAGCGCTCCTGGAGCAAGGTCCCGATCGCGTGCAGTATCTCCACAGCAGAGGGCCGCCAGTTGGGCAGCAGCCCGACAACCTTGCCCTCGAGGCTCGCCGGCCTCGGCGCGAGCCTGTTTTGTGGCCCGCTCTCGTCGAGGTATACCGGAAGCGGCGAGACCATGGTCAGCTTGAGAGGAGTCATAGCGAATCCCTTTTACGCGTCCGAAGCCGTGATGTGATGTTAAGTCGCGGCTTCAATGGGGGTCAAGGTAACTGCCGAAGCCAAGGACTGTCCGCATGGTGGCGAGAGGAACGAGGCGCGGTTTCTCCCATGCTAGAATCGCCGCCTCCGCCGCGCCCCATCACCCATCACACATTAAGGGTTGCAATGGATTCGATGATCGAGCAGCTCGCGGAGTACGCCTCCGCCCTGCGTTATGAGGAACTGCCTGCCGACGCCGTGCATGAGTGCAAGCGCCGGCTGATCGACACGCTGGGATGCGCGACGGGGGCCTTCAATGCGCGCCCGACCGTCATCGCCCGCGCCATCGCGCAGCGCGCGGTGGGCGAACCTCCTGCGCGCATTCTCGGCTCGCAGGAGGCGTCAACGCCCGAGCTGGCGGCATTCGCGAACGGCGTCGCGATGCGCTACCTTGATTTCAACGACGCGACGTTCGGCAAATCGGCGGGCCACCCGAGCGACATTTTCGGCGCCGTTCTGGCAGCGGCCGACGCGACTCACGCGGACGGGCGCACGGTCATTGCCGCGTCAACGCTCGCCTATGAAGTCTTCTGCAATCTTGCCGAGAACGTCATGCGCGATCAGGGCTGGGACCACACCGTCTTCGGCGTTGTCGCCAGCGCCGTCGGGGCGGGCAAGGTCCTCGGCCTCTCGCGCGAGCAGA
>DASPGR010000242.1:0-13177 GCA_035620515.1 Burkholderiales bacterium
CGCGCAGCGCGAGTTCCGCAGCGCCGATCGCGACGGGGACGGCTATCTCTCGCGCCCGGAAGTTGCCGGTCGCTTCCCGTTGATCGAGCGGGAATTCGAGCGTGTTGACGCCGATGGCGACGGGAAAATCTCGCCGCAGGAATTCATGCGGTTGCGCCGCTTCCAGGCGCGACAGCCGCTGCAGAAGTGATCGTGACCCCGTCACTTGATAAACTGGCTGAATGGCCGAACCGATCACCCAGCAGAGGATCAAGCAGCATGGGCTGCCTGCCAAGACCATGCTGCTCGAGTTCCGGGTCGAGTCCATACTCGGTGCGGGCGGATTTGGTGTCACCTATCTTGCGCGCGACACCAACCTCGAGAAGAACGTCGCGATCAAGGAGTACCTGCCTGTAGATGTTGCGCTCAGGGCGCTCGATGGCAGCGTGGTGCCGGTCAACACCGACACGGCGTTTACCTACAAAAGCGGTCTGGATCAGTTCCTCTCGGAAGCGAGAACTCTCGCGCGCTTTACCCACCCCAACATCGTTCGCGTCAGCCGTTACTTCGAGCTGAACGGCACGGCCTACATGGTGATGAGCTACGAGGAGGGCACATCGCTCAGCCGCTTCCTGCGCAAGAGCCCGCAACCGGGCGAGGATTTCCTGAAGGCCATGGTGGAGCCGCTCCTTGACGGGCTGCAGGAGGTGCACGCCGCGGGTTTCCTGCATCGGGACATCAAGCCCAGCAACATCTTTCTGCGGACGGACCGCACGCCGGTGCTCCTGGATTTCGGGACCGCGCGCCTTGGCATACACGATGCCGTGCACGACGCCTACGCCATCCTGACCCCGGGCTATGCGCCGGTCGAGCTCTACGTCCGGACAGGACAACAGGGACCCTGGACCGATATCTACTCGATGGCAGCGGTCCTTTACCGGGCGATCGCAGGGGACAACCCCCCGGACGCGCTGACGCGGTTGAAGGTTGACGGCATCAGCAAGCGCCTTGCACGGCACAGGGAGCGCTACAGCGCACAGTTTCTCGCGGCCATCCAGTGGGGCCTTGCGCTGGAGGAGAGGCGCAGGCCGCAGAACGTGGAGCAGTGGCGAGGCGCGCTACTTCGTGGCGCTGCGCCGCGGGCCGCGATGCAGAGCCCCACATCGGGCGAGGCGACGGAGCAAACCATCCCCGAGCCCGGCAACGAGCGGAAGTATCTCTGGATGGCGCTGGGCATCGTCGTGTTTTTCGTGGTCGTCGAGGGTGCCGACATCATCCGGCGCGGTGTCCAGCGTCTGCCAGTGCCGCCCGCCAAGGGCCTCCTTGCGCCGGTTCCGGGGCAGAGTGCGGCAGGGGTTGCGAGCCCGGCCGGGCTCGGGCCCGAGGAATTCGCGCAAGCGGTGCCTCACCTCGCCAACAAGTTCAAGGTGATCGACACCAACGGCGATGGTCGCGTCTCCGTGAGCGAGCTTGAAGCCTACCGGCAACGGGAAAACAGCAAACCCGCGTCCTCCCCCTGAGGGTCGCGAATTTTACGGTGGACTGAGAGTTCCGGCGGATTGGCATCAAGTCCCGGGAACCTCCCCGCGCACGCACCAGGCCTTCGCCTTCAGGGTGAAGGCGCCGTCCTGGCGGTCGCCGAGAACTCGCTTGCGGAGCCGCGTTTCCAGTTGCAGCCGGCGATCCTCGGGTAACGACACGACGTAGGCGCCCCCGGGACCCGCGCCCTTGGTGAACGGGCCCCAGTAGTCGTCGAACGACGAAAAGGCCTGGTCGATGGTCAGCGGTTTTTCCTGCACCTTGACAAGCCCCGCCTTCTTCCAGAGATCGACGAGCTGGCCTTGGCGGGAAAGCTTCATGTGACGCTCGTCCTTGGGCTCGATCGCCGGGTCGAGGGCCACGGCCTCGTCCCAGAAGAACCTGAGCGACTGCATGCCTTGGTTGTAGTCCCAGACGCACGCGCTAACCACTCCTCCGGGCCGGGTGACGCGGCGCATGTCGGCAATCGCCTTGTTGTGGTCCGGAACGAAATTCATTACCAGAAGCGCCGCGGTAGTGTCGAACGAGGCGTCTTTGAACTTCATCGCCTGGGCGTCGCCCACCTCATACTGCGCGCGGGCCGACTTGGCGTTCTTCTGCGCGTAGGCGATGAAGCCCGCGGACGGGTCGATGCCGACGACCTGGCTGGAAGGCATGCTCGCCTCAACCGTGGATCCGAACGACCCGGTTCCAGCGCCGACATCGAGGACGCGGTCGCCGTCCCTTATCCCCGCGAAGGCGATCAATTCCGGCGCGAGAAGCCGGCTCCACCGCCCCATGAAGCGCTCGTACCCCGCGCTTGCCGCAAACATCTTTGCCTCGGCCTCGCTTACCGTGGCGGCCTGGGCGACGTCGCCTTGGGCGAGGAACGCGGCGATTGCCGCGGATAGCAGCGACACGACGCCATTTGAATGCGATTCCATTAGGTTTGCCTCCTTTAATCGATCTCGAGCACGCCTTCGCTCGCGGCAAGGAAACTAGCAGGGAGGTGCCCGCCGAGTCATAACCGAGAAACGGGAATTCCATGGGAGTAATGTGGTAACCTTCGGCCGCGAAATAGTCATGCTCGATCAGGCGATTAGCTTCGGCCCGTTCCGCCTGGATCCGCGCGGCGGTCTGACGCGGGGCAAGCGGAATCTCCGGCTCACCCCCAAGGCGTTTGCCCTGCTTTGCTTGCTCGCCGGGCAGCGGGGACGCGTGGTGACCAAGGACGAGCTGTTCGACGTGCTCTGGCCGCGTGCCGCGGTCGGCGATGCGGCTCTCGTCACCTGCATCCAGGAACTGCGCCAGGCGCTTCGGGACGATGCGCGGCGTCCACGCTACATCGAAACACTCCACCGGCGCGGTTACCGGTTCATGGCTCCGGTCACGGAAATCGCCAGGTCAACGGGATCATCTGCGGTGCCGGCCGGAATTTCGGCCGATCACCTGAAGCTGGTTGGCCGGACGGCCGAACTGGAGGAACTCCAGCAGCTCTATGGCCGGGCGCTCTCCGGTCGCCGGCAAATCGTTTTCGTGATGGGAGAGCCGGGCATCGGCAAGACCGCGCTCGTGAGCGCGTTGATCGCGAGTCTGGATCGCAATGCGGTCAGGGTCGCGCAAGGACAGTGCCTGGACCATCACGGCGCGGGTGAGCCCTACATGCCCCTGATCGAGGCCTTGACACGTCTTGCCGCTTCAGCCGACGGCACCAGGACAAAGAGCGTCTTCGCGACCCACGCGCCAAGCTGGCTCGCGCAGATGCCTTCGCTCTGGACGCGCTCCGAGCGCGCGGCACTGGAGATCCGCGGTCGTGCCACGAGCGAGCGAATGTTGCGCGAGCTGACCCAGGCCATCGACGCGATCGCCGCGGATGCGCCGCTGGTGTTGCTGCTCGAAGACATCCACTGGAGCGACTCGTCAACGCTTGATTGGCTCGCGCATGTGGCGCGCCGTCCCGAGCCGGCGAGGCTGATGGTATTGGCAACCGTCCGGCCCGCAGACCTGACGGCAATCGCCGCCCGGGTCGGCGACATCATCACGGAGCTGACACTGCACGCGCAGGCCCGCGAAGTCACATTGGAGCCATTGAAGCTCGATGCGATCGAAAATTTTCTTGCTGCCCGATTCGGCGGCACGGACCGGACCGCGCAGCCTCCCGAGATCGCGCGCCTGCTACTCGAGCGGAGCGGCGGTAATCCCCTTTTCATGGTGAGCATCGTCAATCAGTTGAGCATTCAGGGCGACATGGCTCCCACGCTGGAAGCGTTCAAATCGGTTCCTGACGATGTGCGCCGCTTCATTGACCAGCAAATCGATGCGCTTAACCCGGACGACCGTGACTTGTTGACCGCCGCTAGCGTCGTTGGCCGCGATTTTGCGACCGCCGCAGCCGCTGCGGCGCTCGGGTGCGACGTTGAAGGGGTCGAAGAGGCTTGCGCCCGGATGGCCCGACAAGGCGTGTTCATCCTGAGATCAGGGTCAGGAACCTGGCCGGACGGTACTCCTGTCGAGCGATATGCCTTCCGCCACGATCTTTATCGCGAGATGCTCTACGACCGCTTGCCGGCCTCGCGGCGAGCGCTGAATCACGCGCGAGTTGGACTTCGACTCGAAAGCGCGTGGGCCGGGCGCCTGGACGCGATCGCGGCAGAATTGGCGGAGCATTTCAGCCGGGGCAACGAGCCGGCGCGTGCCATCCCGCATCATCAACGAGCCGCCCGCATAGCGTTGCGGCGAAGCGCCAACCGGGAGGCGATTGCCCATTTGCAGCTCGCCCTTGATGCGCTTGGAAGCATCGCGGACGAAGCCGAGCGCAGCAAGATCGAAGTCGAGCTGCGGGTGGCGATGGGATCGGCGTTTATCGCGGTCCGCGGCTTCGGTGCGCCGGAGGTGCTGGAAACCTATACGAGGGCGGAAGGACTGTGCGAGCGACTGGGTGAGCTTCCCGATCTCTTCCCCGCAATCTGGGGCCAATGGATGTTTCGCAACGGTCGCGGCGAAACCGATGCTTGTCGGCGACTCGGTACGCGGTTGCTCGCATTGGCGGACAGGTTCGACGACGCGGGCCTGAAGATCCAGGCACATCACGCGATGTGGGCCACGTCGTTCGTTCGTGGCGAACTGAGCGCGGCTCGCGCGCACACCAGGTCTGCACTCGCCCTCTTCGACCCGAAAGTCCATCGGGCAATGGCCTCTCAATATGGCAATCACGATGCAGGCTGTTGCGCATGCAATTTCGCAGCGATGTCATTGGCCCTGGCCGGGAACGTCGAGGCTGCGCGCGCGGCAATCGACAAGTCCCTTGCAGCAGCCAGAAACCTCGATGACCCCTTTACGCTGGCGCTCACCCTGTACTTCACGTCGGCCGCCGGTCAGATCCTTGGCGATGTTGCCCTGGCGACCGCCAATTCGGAATTGAGCATGCAAATTGCGACAGAGCATGACCTCGCGCAGCCCAAGGCGTGGAGCATGGGCGTCGCCGGCTGGTGCAGGGCGGCCAATGGCGACGTGTCGCAAGGCTTGGCGATGGGAAGACAGGCGATTGCCGCCATGCAGGCGATTCAGTCGCGCCATTTCATGTCTTTTCTTCTGGGGCTGTTGGCGGACACCAATCTCAGAGCCGGGCATGAGGTCGACGCCATGAAAACCGTCGAGGATGCGGTCGCCATGGCCGACGCGACGGGAGAGCATTTCTATGATGCCGAGCTGCTCCGATTACGCGGGACATTGCTGGCACATCCATCGATCGGTAGAGCCCCGGAGGGCATGGCGGCGTTCCGCACTTCTATCGCGATCGCGAGAAAGCAAGGCGCCAAGACATTGGAACTGAGGGCGAGCGAAAGCCTGCGAACGTTACATTGAACTGAGGATCCATGGGGTTGAGCCGCTCAAGCCGATGCGCCAATGGGGCTCAATCTATCGAAGGTCGAATCAGTAATTATGAGTGGTGGCGCGTCCGCATTTGGCTGCGGTTTCAACCGATCGACGCAACACATTATTTCCGTGTGCCCCAATGTCCGCCAAGAGCGGACATTCTCAACTCGCAAGTCGCGCATCAAGCGCGAGAGAGGCGCGCGGCAATGCGCTCGTAGTAGTCCGCCTCCACCTGCAGCTGTCCACGGCGCCGGCCAGCTGACGTCCGCGTGAGCAGGAAGTTGATGCGGGCGAGCAGGTGCTGTCGTTGCCCGTCCGTTTCGGCAGCCTGCAACAACTGCTCGAGGTCGCGAATTTCACGGTGGGCTGCGAGTTCCGGCGGAATGAAGCCCGCGTTCTTCAGCAGGCGATAGGCGACGCGCAGCTCCTCCGGAACGAGGCGGTCGTCGTCGAGCGCGAGGGGCGCGCCGCTCCCCGGCAGGTTGTCGAACTCGCCGCGCTGCTGGGCTTCGCGGATGCGGCGCTCGGCGATGGCATTGAAGCTCTGCAAGGGGCTTCACGCGCGGGTCTCAATTCCCGTTACGCGCGAGCAGCCATTATACTGGCTCCGTTCGCAAACCCGGTCGGCAAGGAGGCGCGATGGGACTTCGGCTCAAGTTCAATATTGTGCTCGTGATCGTGTTCCTGCTTGGTCTCACCGTCACGGGCTACATCACGCACGACCTTCTTCAGCGCAACGCGCGCGATGAGGTCCTGCGCAGCGCCGGCGTCATGATGGAGGCGGCGCTCTCGATGCGCTCGTACACGGTGAGCCAGATCACGCCTCACCTTTCCTACAAGCTCACCGAGGAGTTCCTGCCGCAGTCGGTGCCGGCCTATGCAGCGACCGAGATCATGAATTCGCTGCGCAAGAAGTATCCGGACTACTGGTACAAGGAGGCGACGCTCAACCCGACCAACCCGCGCGACCGCGCTGTTGAGTGGGAGACGGACCTCGTCAACGCCTTTCGCAACCGGTCCGATCTGAAGGAGCTCTCCGGCGAGCGCGCCACGCCGACCGGCCGCTCGCTCTACCTCACGCGCCCGCTTACGATTCGGGACCCGGCCTGCCTCGCCTGCCACAGCGTGCCCTCGGCGGCGCCGGCGACGCTCGTCAAGCGCTACGGCGACCGCAACGGTTTCGGCTGGAAGCTGAACGAGGTGGTCGGCGCCCAGGTCGTATCGGTGCCGATGGATCTGCCGATCCGCAACGCCAACCGCGCCTTCGTCACGTTCATGACGTCACTCGGCGCCGTGTTCGTGATGCTCTTCATCATCCTGAACGTGATGATGAGCGCGATGATCGTGCGTCCCATCACCCGGATGTCCCGGGCGGCGGACCAGATATCAACCGGCAACCTGGACATCCCCGAGTTCTCCGAATCGGGCCGGGATGAGGTCGCGCTGCTCGCAAGATCGTTCAACCGCATGCGCCGCAGCCTCGAGAAGGCGATCGAGCTTATCGACAGGAAGTGAGGGCGCCGGCGTTTCCGGGCTTGACGGGCCGGCGCGCCCCCTGTTTACTCTATCGAAGAATTGCGGAGCGAACTCGCCATGGTCGCAGCTGCCCATCCCGCAAATGCCCTGCCTTCCGGGTACGCCCTGAACGAGTACCGCATCGAGTCGGTGCTCGGCGCGGGCGGGTTCGGGCTCACCTATCTTGCGACCGACTCCAACCTCAATCTGAAGGTTGCGGTGAAGGAGTACCTGCCGGGGGAGTTTGCCTCGCGCAATCCGGACAGCTCCGTGCAGCCGCTCGAGGGAGCGGCCGGGGATTCATTTCAGTGGGGCCTGGAGCGCTTCCTCGACGAGGCGCGCACGCTCGCCTCGTTCCATCATCCGAACATCGTGCGCGTGATGCGGTTCTTCGAGGCGAACTGCACGGGCTACATGGTGATGGAGTTCGTCGACGGCACACCGCTCGTCGACTGGATCGCGACGCGCCGTCCGCTCGCGCGACAACGCCTGTTGAGGATCATCGAGCCCCTGTTGAGCGGTCTCGATGTGATTCACCGGGCAGGCTTCCTCCACCGCGACATCAAGCCTGCGAACATCTACATCCGGGGCGACGGCAGCCCCGTGCTGCTCGACTTCGGCTCGGCGCGCCAGCTGGCCGGCGCCGCCGACCGTGAGCTGACCGCGATCGTGACCCCCGGCTACGCGCCTCTCGAGCAATATCACACTCACGGCAAACAGGGACCGTGGAGCGATCTCTATTCACTGGGCGGAGTGCTCTACTGGATGGTTACGGGCGGCAAGCCTCCGGAGGCTACAGCGCGCGTGCGTGAGGATGTCATGGTCCCCGCGGTACGCGCCGGGCTCTCCGGTGTGCATAGCCCTGAGCTCCTGATGGCCATCGACTGGGCGCTGAAGCCGCATGAAGGCGAACGCCCGCAGACTGTGGACGAGTTCCGGCGCGCCCTCGCAGGAGAGCCGCCTGCCACAGCCTTCGACGGCACGGTACCGACGTGGTCCGCGCCCAGCTCCGTGACATCCCCGTCGGCGGCGAGGTCGCGCCCGAGTGGCGTGGTGTTCGACGCGGGCCTTCTCAAGTGGCTCGAAACGGAGCTGGCGAAGCACATCGGCCCCATCTCGACGGTGGTGGTCAAGGAGGCCGCAAAGAGGGCCGCCACGGTCGACATGCTGTGCCAGGCCGTCGCAAAGGAAATCGTCGACGAGAAGGAGCGGGCCGCGTTCATCAGGAAGTTCGCCGCGAGCGACAAGTCAGGGCCGCCAA
The DNA here is from genome assembly GCA_035620515.1 of Burkholderiales bacterium. Lineage (GTDB taxonomy): Bacteria > Pseudomonadota > Gammaproteobacteria > Burkholderiales > SG8-41 > SG8-41. Next base: position 8,150 of record DASPGR010000242.1, read on the forward strand.
CCCGTTCGATGCCCGCTGCCGACACCCGCCAGCCGACGAGCGCCCCGAAGCTTCCAGACGCGACGTTGCGGCAGGCGGAGATTTCGCTGGCCCAGTACATCGGCGCCATTGCCAAGCTCGTGGTCAAGCGTGCAGCGGCGCGGGCGCGCGACGAGGCCGAGCTCTATCTCCTGATCGCCGACGAGATCAAGGATGTGAACGAGCGAAAGGCATTCATTCGCAAGGCGATCTCGGCCTCGCGCAGGCACTGAAGGCGATCCGCCGTTCAGGTTTCCAGCAGGAAGTCGCGCACCACGGCGATCTGGTCCGCGGCCATCAGCATCGGCGCGTGCCCGATGCCGTCAAATTCCGCGAGCCTCGGGCGCGGCCCGCGCTGCGTCATTTGAACGGCGACGTCCCGTGGCAGCAGATCGGACTCCGCGCCTCGTAGGAGCAGGGTGGGGCAGGCAATCCGGTCCCAGAATTCGAGGAGGTTCACGTCCTTGAGCGGACTCTTCTGGAAGGGCAGGCCGATCCGCGGGTCGTAGCTGAAGCCCCATGATCCGTCCGCGTGCTGCGTGGCAGTGTTGCGCGCGACATGGTCCCACTGCTCGTCGGTGAGCGGGCCGAATGGCGCCGAGACGATGCGCACGTAGGCGGCGAGCTCCGCGAAACTCGGAAAACGCGGATCCCTGCCCACGTGCTTGGCCAGTCGCGCGAGAGCGGCCTTTGGCACGACGATCCCGACGTCATTGATGACAAGGCGCTCGATGGGTGAGCCCGGGCTTGCGGCAAGCATCATGCCGATGATGCCGCCCATGGATGTGCCGACCCAGCAAACGCGGCGCGCCCCTTCCCCGGCGGTGACGCGCGCGATCAAGGCCGCCATGTCGGAGCAGTACTGGGCGTAGGTATAGTCGAGCGCGTCGCGAAGCCACTCGCTTCTCCCACGGCCCACGACGTCCGGGCACACCACGCGCAGCTCCGGCTGCAGGGCGCGCGCGAGCGTATCGAAGTCCCGGCTGCAGCGCGTGAGGCCATGGACGCAGATCACAACTGTCCGCGCGTCCGGATTTCCCCACTCGACGTAGTGCATGCGGTGAAAGCCGCTCTTGCCGAGGCAGGGCAGCGTCCCTTCGCGCATGTCTGGCGGCTGTAACTGCATGGACAGGGTGGATTAAAACACGAAGAGCGAGGCGGTGCCGGCGCCGAGAAAGATGATCAGGTGGACGGCGCTCCAGAAGGCAAAGCGGCGTCCGAGCTTGTCGGGCATCTCGTTGGCGAGCAGGAAAAGGCGCCCATCCCGGGGCTTGCGCAGCAGGTGCACGCCGTCGCGCACGCGAATTTCCGTGTGCTTTTGGCGCACTTCGCGCCGCGCCTGAAGGCGTGCGAGCTCCCACTCCTTCAAGTCGATGGCGCCGTCCCGATTGAGATCGAACCGCCCGTGAAGGACCGCCTGGTCCTGCTTCCACTCCGAAAGCAGCGCGGTGAGGTCGGCTTTCTCGTCGAGCTCGGCACCGCCGCCCCCATGCGTCACGAACTCGCCGATCGCGTAAAGCGGGCCTTGCTCCAGGAGCAGCCATTCGGTATAGCGGTAGACGCCCTCGGTCCAGACCTGCTTGCGGCTGCAGAGGACCTCCGCACCCTCGGGAGAAATCACGCACCGGCCGGTGTCGTCGACCAGGAGGAAGTGGGCGACGCTGACCCCGCTGTCGATCTCTTTCCACTTGTCGTTCGACTCCTTTTGCTCGATGTAATAGCGAAACCAGCAGCACGGAAGGCCGGATAGCTTGCTGACGAGGGGTTCACCGGCGAGACGCTCGGAGCGTCCAAAGAGCTCGACATAGCCCTGCGCGGCGGATGCGACCTTGGAGGTCGGCAGATCGTGAATCTGGCGGTAGCGGCGATACGCGAGGACCCAGGCGACAAAACTGACGATCGCCACCAGGGCGAGCGCAAAGGGCCAGAGCCGGCCGCTGTCATCCTGGAATGCGACGATGAGTATGACGAGATGGAATGCGCTGGTCAGCCATTCCGACCTGCCGACACGAAATGCGCCGACCATCTCGACGCCGGGCTCCCGCGCAGAATCAGGAGCTGAAGAGCTGCTTCATGTCGACGTCGGCTTTCTCAGCCTCGCGGAACTCGAGCAGCGCCGCCGGCTTGAAGTTGAACATGCCGGCGATGAGGGTGTCGGGGAACTGCTCGATGCGCACGTTGTTGACGTTGACCGACTCGTTGTAGAACTCGCGGCGGTCGGCGATCCCGTTCTCGAGGCTCGAGATGCGCGCCTGGAGCTGCTGGAAGCTCTGGTTGGTCTTGAGATCCGGGTAAGCCTCCGCCAGCGCGAAAAGGTGCCCGAGGGTCGCGCGCAGCGTGCCTTCCGCCTGCCCCAGCTCCGGGATGTTCTGCGCCTCGCGGGCGGCAAACACCCTCGAGCGCGCCTCCATCACCTTCTGCAGGGTCTCCTGCTCGAATTTCATGTACTGCTTGCAGGTCTCGACGAGCTTCGGCAGCTCGTCGTGGCGCTGCTTGAGCAGCACGTCGATATTGGCCCACGCCTTGGAGACGTTGTGCTTCAACTGGACGAGGTTGTTGTAGAGCATGGTCGCGTAGACCGCGATCACGAGCAGCACGCCCAGCACGATCATCGTCCCGATCCCCATCAGGTCTCTCCCGTCATGAGACTGGCGCCATTCTATATCAGCACCATGACGCGGGCATGGAACTTCCGCACACCGGTGTCGCGTTACCAGGAGTAGTGGACCGTGTAGCGCAGCACCGTTTCGCCCTCTGCGGCAACCCTGAGCGGAAAATGCACGGTGCGGGAGTCTTCCTTCTTGAACGCATGCGTTTTCTGGAGGATTTCCCAGTTGATCCAGCGGTAGAGGTTCTCCTTGACGATCACGGTCACGGCTTCCTTCTTGTGGTTGCGCAGCTTCACCTCGATCTCTTCGGTCATCGTCCGGCGCGAAGTGTCGACGCTGAAATTCACCTGCCGGCGCTCGCCTACCACGTCGAACGCGGAGCCGAGCTTCACGCGGACCTCTTCATTCTCCGGCGTATGGTCGATCGCGTCCTCGCCGATGAATTCGAGCGTCGCGTCGGCCGGGTCGAGCTTGGATACGCGCATGCGTCCCGCCGGAAGCGGCCGGCCCATGTGGTTTCCCTTCGAGTTCCTGAATCCCAGGTAGACGTCCACCTTGCGGTTCATCTGGGTACCGAGGTTGCGATCCGTGACCGGATGCGGCCCGAACCCGTAGACCGGCGCAGCACCGTAGTAGACCAGGGTCTTCTCGCACGGCACGCCGCGTGCGACAGGAAAGAGCTCGATCTGCTTGGTGGAGTTGTCCGGCAGGGTGGTGGGCCGCCCGAGCGTGTAGAGGTGGTACTCGAAGAATGCCTTCTGCTCGAATCCCGCGGCGCGATCCTCCTGGGCCATGGCCCGCTTGGCGGCCACCGAGCTCGGCAGGTGCGCGGGGTGCGTTGCCCGCTGCACGTCTCCCGCAACGAGTTTGAGCTTGGCGTCAGCGTAGGTCGCGCCCGACTGATTGAGGATGCTCACCCAGGCGCCGATGTCGAGCGTGCACGCCGCCGTATTGGCGCCTTCCGAGTACTTCAGGTTGTAGTCCGCCCACCAGGCGATGCCCGTCGTCTGATACGAGACGCGCGCGCGGTGCGCGCCGGCATTTCTTGCGGACACGTCCCACACGAGCGTCGGCCGCGTGATGAGTCCGCCTGGCAGCTCGGGCAGCCTGACGCCGGCATTGTGGGGCAGGAGCTGGACGCTGCCATCTTCGCGCCGCAGCGTGAGGCCGCCGCGAGTGGAGAGCAGCGTTCCGGAAAACGACTCGACACCGGCTCCGCGCACCTGGTCCACCGAGATCGCCCGGTCGACGTAGCGCTCGAGCAGCTTCTGCGAGCTCACCAGGTCGAACTGGAAATTCTGCTCGACCACGCTGGTGCCGGCAGGATCGGTCAGGGACTCGAAACTGACGGTTGTCGGGTCGATCAGCGCCGCCACATCGGAGAAGCGCACGATATTGCGTCCCGTCTCGAGCGAGAGCGGGCGCTCGTGGCGCACCACTGCGTAGCCCGGGATGGCTTCCGGGCGCCCGCCGTTGCGGTAGAGATGGGGCGATATGGCCCCGGGCCTGGCGCTGCTGTAGATCGTGAGGGCATCGCCCCCGGCGCCAGCGGCGCTTCCCCAGGCAATTGAAAGGGCCACGGCAATGGCCGAGTTTCTGATCGAGTGCATGTCAGCTCCTTCCGGGTTAAGAATGTGGCGTCCCTGCATTGAACGGAGGAGCGCGGCCGGTGGGGTTAAAAGGGGCGGGCCTGCGGGCGAATCGCTTAAAATCGCCCTTTTTTCGGGGAAACCCCGTGAAGAGCGTTTGTGTCTTCTGCGGCTCCAATACCGGCAGGGGCGAGGCCTACGGCATGGCGGCCCGCGCGCTCGCAGAAGCCGTCGCGCGGCGCGGGCTGCGCCTCGTCTACGGTGGCGGAAGCATCGGATTGATGGGGGTGCTCGCCGAGGCCGCGCTGGCGGCCAACGGGCACGTGATCGGGGTCACGCCCCGGCGCCTCCTCGAGCGCGAGGTCGTGCACAAGGGCCTGACCGAGCTGCATGTCGTCGAGACCCTGAACGAGCGCAAGACGCTGATGGCGGAGCTTGCCGATGCCTTCATCGCGCTGCCGGGAGGCATCGGCACGCTCGACGAAATGTTCGAGATGCTGTCCTGGAACCAGCTCGGGTTTCACTACAAGCCGTGCGGCCTGCTCGACGCAGCAGGCTACTTCGAGCGCCTCATGGCATTCCTTGACCATTCGGTCGCCGAGCGCTTCGTCACCCCGGAACATCGCTCGATGCTGATCGTCGAGCGCGATCCGGATCGCCTGCTCATGCGGCTCGCGTCCGAGCCCCCGCCTCGCGTCAGCAAATGGCTGGATCGGGGCGACGCCGGCCGGTGACGGCGGGAGCGGAGTTGGTAGCGTTTGCGCGTCATGACTGGAGTCGATGTCTGAGGACCTGTCAGAGCTGAGGGGCAT
>DASPGR010000243.1:0-8813 GCA_035620515.1 Burkholderiales bacterium
GGCGGTGAACGTCCACCTCGACGCGGTGGAAGAGAAGGATCACATCGTTTTCCTGCACAGCGTCGAGGAAGGGCCCGCGAACCGGAGCTACGGGCTCCAGGTCGCTCAGCTCGCGGGGGTGCCGGGAACCGTGATCCGCGCTGCGCGCCGGCGCCTCGTCGAGCTCGAGGAGCACGGCACGACGCCTGCGCCGCAGCGCGATCTTTTCCGATCGCCCGGCGGCGAGGTGGACGAGCCGCTCGCGGCGGCGCTCCACCCGGTGCTCGAGCTCCTCGCCGCGCTCGAGCCCGACTCGCTCACGCCCAAGGAAGCACTGGACGCGCTCTATCGCCTGAAGGGTCTCGCCGGCGACTGATCGCAGGCTCGCCGCGCCACGCGGTGCGCGAAGCGCTGCGGGCAGAAGTCTCGCCGGACAATCCGATGCAAGCGGAGGAACACTGAAATGGAACCGCGCGAACAAGAGGGCGGGAGCGCTGAGCTCGCCGCGCTGCATGAGGCGCTCGCCGCAGGCATGCCTGACAAGGCGGTCGCGGACACGCTGAAAGCGCTGCATCCGGCGCAGGTGGCCGACTTCCTCGAGGCCCTGGAGGCCGAGGAGCGGGTGCGCCTGTGGAAGCTGATCGATTCCGAGGTGAAGGGCGACATACTGGTCGAGGCGCATGGCGAGGTGCGCCGCCAGCTGATCGAGGAGAGCGGACCCGACGAGCTGGCCCGCGCCGTGAAGCGTCTCGACCTCGACGAGCTCTCGGACATCTACGAGGAGCTGCCGCCGGATGTCGTGGAGGCGGTGCTGCGCGCCATGGATGGCCAGCGGCGGCAGCGCTTCGATGTCGTCCGGACCTACCCCGAGGATACGGCCGGCGGCCTGATGGACGTCGACGCCATCACGGTGCGGCCCGACGTGACGCTTCGAATGGTGCTCAATTACCTCGCGCGCTACCGCGCGGAGCAAGGCAGGATTCCCGCGCACACGGACGCCGTGATGGTGGTCGACCTCGACGGCCGCTACCTGGGGCAGCTTCGCCTGAGTGATCTCATTTCGCTCGACCCGGAGCGCAAGGTCCACGATGTGCTCGATCGCGGGGCCGAGCCGGTCACGGCCGACACTCCCGCATCCCGGGTGGCCCGCCTCTTCGAGGACCGTGACCTCGTGTCGGCGCCGGTCGTCGATGAGCGCGGAAGGCTGATCGGCCGCATCACGGTCGACGACGTCGTCGACATCATTCGCGAGGAGGCCGAGCATACGGTCATGGCGACCGCGGGTCTCGATGAAGAGGCCGACACGTTCGCGCCCGCCATGACCAGCGCCCGGCGGCGCGCGATCTGGCTCGGCATCAATCTGGTGAGCGCGCTGATTGCGGCCTGGGTGATCAGCCTCTTCGACCACGCGGTCGACCAGCTCGTGGCGCTGGCGATCCTGATGCCGGTCGTCGCGAGCATGGGCGGCGTCGCCGGGACCCAGAGCCTCGCGCTCGTCATCCGGGGAATCGCGCTCGACCAGGTGCGGGAGGGAAACCGCTGGCGGCTGCTCAAGAAGGAGCTCGCTGTCGGCGCGATCAATGGCCTTCTATGGGCGCTCGCCGTCGGCCTCGTCGTGAGCGTCTGGTTCGGCAATCCCAGGTTGAGCCTGGTGTTCGGCATCGCGCTGACGATCAACCTGCTCACGGGAGTGGCTTCGGGAACGTTGATCCCGATGCTGCTGCAGCGGATTCACGTTGATCCGGCGCTGGCCGGCGGAGTCATTCTCGTCGCCCTCACCGATGCCTTCGGCTTTTTCGTCTTCCTCGGCATGGCGGCCGTCTTCCTGGTGTAGCCGGTCATCCTCGATGAGAGCTTCCTCCCGCGCCGTGCGGTGGCTCGCGCTCCTTGGTTCGATTGCTGTCATCCTGGCCGGTGCTGGTGGTGCACGGGGACTCTGATCGCAACGCGTCCCTCGTGAACTTCACGCGCGTCGAGGTATTCGGAAGCCCCGCGATGAACTGGGTGCGCGTGCGCGTGAGCGAGGACTCAGGGCGGATCAGGTTTTTCGTGACGCCCGGCAGCTAACTACGGTGATGGGTGATGGGTGATGAGTGATCGGAGCGGGCCGGGACTCTTGTAGCTCGCTGCTCACCGGTCACGCTGTCTAGTGATGGTGGTGCTCGCCCTCGCCATGCACGTGGCCGTGCTCGAGCTCTTCTTCCGTCGCAGCACGCACTGCCGTGACCGTGCACGCAAATTGAAGCGTCTGGCCGGCGAGCGGATGGTTGCCGTCCACCACGACCTTGTCCTCGGCGACATCGGTGACCGTGTAAATCACCATCGTGCCGGTGTCCTCGCCGCGCCCCTCGAAGCGCATGCCGACCTCGAGGTTGCCCGGGAACTTGTCGCGCGGCTCCATGCGCACGAGCTCCGCGTCGTAGTCGCCGAAGGCATCCTCCGGCTCGAGCCGGACGCGGCATTGCTCGCCGATATTCTTGCCAGCGAGCGCCTCCTCCACCCGCGGGAAGATACCGTCGTAGCCGCCGTGCAGGTACTCGACGGGCATCTCCGAGCTCTCGATCAGCTGACCGTCCGAATCGAGCAGCTCGTAAGTCAATGTAACGACCGTGTCCTTCGTTACCGGCATTTTCCGCTCTCGCGCAGCAGTTCGAGCACGGTGGCGGCGTGGCCGCGCGGGGCCACCCCGTAGAGCGTGTGCATGAGCAGTCCCTTGCGATCGATGATGAAGGTTGAGCGAACAAGGCAGGTCCGCGCCTTCCCGTCGAGTTCCTTGTCCTGCAGAACGCCGTAGCGGCGGCAGACCTCGCCGTCCACGTCCGCCAGGAGCTGCACGGTGAGCCCGTGCTTGTCACGGAACGCGCCGTGCGACAGGCAATCGTCCATGCTGACACCCAGCACCACCGTCTTCAGCGCGCCAAAGTCGTCGTCGAGCTCGCTGAAGCCGATCGCCTCCATGGTGCAGCCCGGCGTATCGTCCTTCGGATAAAAATAGAGCACCACGTTCCGCTTGTTGCGGAAGTTCTGGAGGCGCACCATGTTCATGTCGGCGTCCGGCAGGTCGAAGGACGGCGCCGCCTGCCCCGGCCGCAGCAGTTGAGCGCTGTGTTGAGCTTCAGGCAACATGGCAGGCTCATTTTGTGAATATCGGTCGCCCCGGTCAAGCGTTTTTCGCGGATGGGTTCGGCGGGCGTGGAATCCGCGTACGTTATCATCGTTTTGCATGGCGAAAGTTCGTCTCGGCGGCCTCTCGTTCGACGAGTTTCTGCGCCGCCACTGGCAGAAGAAGCCGTTACTGGCGCGCGCCGCGCTGCCGCAACACGCGGATCTCGTGAATCGGGACCGGCTCTTCACCCTCGCCGCGCGCGATGATCTCGAATCGCGTCTGGTGCTGCGAAGCGGCCGGCGCTGGCACGTTCGCCAGGGGCCGTTTTCGGCTCGAGAGCTCCACCGGCTGCCCGCGACCGGCTGGACGCTGCTCGTGCAGGGCATCGACCGCGTGCTGCCCGCCGCAGCCGAGCTCCTGCAGCACTTTTCCTTCCTCCCGCACGCACGGCTCGACGACGTCATGGCGAGCTACGCGCCTCCCGGCGGCGGCGTGGGCCCGCATTTCGACAGCTACGACGTGTTTTTGCTTCAGGTCCAGGGCGTGCGGCGCTGGCGCGTGAGCCGCCAGCGGGATCTCTCGCTCGTGGAGAGCGCGCCGCTCCGCATCCTGCGTCGCTTCCGGGCGTCCGGCGAGTGGCTGCTACACCCGGGCGACATGCTCTACCTCCCGCCGCGCTACGCGCACGAGGGGACCGCCGTCACCGAATGCATCACCTGCTCGATCGGGTTCCGTGCGCCGCAGGCGCAGGAGCTCGCAACGGGGTTCCTGGAATTCCTGCAGGAGAAGCTGCGGCTGGAAGGAATCTACCGCGATCCCGGCTTGCGGCGCCCGCGTCACCCGGCGCTTCTCGACGACCTCATGGCGGAGAAGCTCAAGCGCATGGTTGACGCAATACGGTGGAGCGCTGCGGACCTCGAGCGCTTTCTCGGATGCTATCTGACCGAACCCAAGCCTGACGTCGTGTTCTCCCGGCCGCGCAAGCCGGCGGCACCGGGCGCCTTCGCCCGCCGCGCCGCACGCGAGGGACTGCGCCTTGCGCTGCCGACCCGCATGCTCTTCCGTCGCGGCGTCTTCTTCATCAACGGCGAGGCCTGCCCCGCGCAACGCCGCGCCGGGCGCATATTGCGCCGGCTTGCCGACCGCCGCCGCTTGCCGCCCGTCACCGCGATCGATCGCGAATCGGCGCGCTGGCTCTACCAGTGGTACCGCGCCGGGTATCTCGAGATCGGAGCGTGACTCCCGCCGCGTGACCGGAGCGCGCCGGCGTGAGAAACTGCCCTCATGCAGCGCACGGGCAATCTCCCCCACGCGCAATACCGGCGCTTCGAGGGCATGCGGGAGTTCGAGACGCTCCTCGATGAGATGATCGCGCAGACTCAAAGCGCGATCCGCGTGTTCGACAAGTCGCTCTCCCGCGAATACAACGCGCCGCAGCGCTACGAGGCGCTGCGCCGCTTCCTCCTGGCGAGCCGGTCAAACCGCCTGCTGATCGTGCTGCACGAGACCGACCTCCTCGAGCGCCACTGCCCGCGCGTGATCGAGCTCGCGCGCCAGTTCAGCTCGACCGTCAAGATTCACCAGACGTTGCGCCCCGCGAGGCACGTCTACGATCCGTTCGTGATCTTCGACGCGACCCATTATCTGCACCGCTTTCATGTCGACCATCTGCGCGCGGCGCAGGGCACGAACGACGTGCTCGGCGCGCAGCAGCTGCTCGATCGCTTCGCCGAGATCTGGGAGGCTTCCGCGCCGGCGGTCTCGGCCGACAAGACAGGACTTTAGGAGCCCGTATCGTAATGACGGCGCTCCTGCTCAAGCGATCAAAAAAGCGAAGACACAAAGGACACGAAGGACACAGAGGAGAAACGATACAGAATTTCCTTCGTGTCCTTGGCGTCCTTCGTATCTACGCTTTTCTTTCTGTTACCGCTTCTAGGTGATCTCCCGCCAGGCAAATCCCTCGTCCTGCGTCGCAATACCGATCCACTCCGCTTCGCATCCCAGCCCGCCGGCAAGCGCCGCGCGCGCGAGCTCCGGCGTGTTGTTCGTGCGCGATAGATGAGCCGCCAGCACATGCTGCAGCCGGCTGCAGTCCATCGCCCGTACGAGCTCGGCCGCTGCGGTGTTCGCGAGATGCCCGAGACGGCCCGCGATGCGGCTTTTGAGGCGCGCGGGGTACGGGCCGTTCATCAGCATGTCGAGGTCGTGGTTGCACTCGAGCACGAGCGCGTTGACGCCCGAGAGAACCTCGGCGATATGCGGAGTCGGCTGTCCGGTGTCGGTCAGCACGCCGAGCCTCGCAGCGCCGTTGGACACCACGAACTGCACCGGCTCGCGCGCATCATGCGGCACGGTAAACGGCCTCACCTCGACGCCGTTCACGGCGAACGCCGTGTAGGGATCGATCAGCACCGTGCGCGGAATCAAGCGGCCGTCCGCGCCGAGCCCGGAGAGCGTCCCGCGCGTGAGATAGACCGCGATGTCGAAGGAGGAGGCGAGCTTCGCGACGCCGCCGCCGTGGTCCTCGTGCTCGTGCGTGACGATGATGGCGTCGACCTCGCCCGGCTCGACGCCCGCCCGGGCAAGCCGCGCCGTCACCTCTGTGAGGCTGAATCCACAATCGAGCAGGATGAGGGTGCCGTCCGACTCGATGAGAAGCGCGTTTCCGCTGCTCCCGCTGCCCAACGATGCGAACCGCATGTCAGGCTATTTCAGCTGGTCGTACAGAAGCGTGAGAATCCGGTTGGATGTATTGGTTTGCTCCTGGGTGCCCTTCGTGTTGAGCACGTTGACGAGCGATCCGGAGTCCTTGTCGGTTACCAGGATCCGGTATTGCTCCGCCTTGGGCGGCTCGGATCCGCCCCAGAACTTGAGCTTCGAGAACCAGCCGGTCTCTTTTTTCGTCTGGACATCGATCTGCGGATCGATGTAGCGCACGTAGTAGAGGCCCTTCGAGCGATCGCGGTCCTCCACGGTAAATCCGACCCGGTCGAGCGCGAGCCCTACGCGGCGCCAGGCGCGGTCGAATTGCTCGTTGAGCGCCAGCGTTTCACCGTTCGGGCCCTTGACCAACTTTGCCCGGGGAGCGACGTTCTCCGCGCTTGCCAGCTGCTTCTGGGCGCGCTCGCTTTCGACGCCGAATCGCGTCATGAGCCGCCCGAGCATCTCGGCCTCGAGAGTCGGATCGGGCGGCCGCGGCTGCCACATCGTTTCCGTAACGGTATCGGAGCCGCCCCGTCCTCCGGCGGTATAGACTTCTTCCATTCCCCGGTGGCTGACATAGATCTCTGTCGTTCCCGGCTTTACTCCGTGCTCAAGCCGCGTGCGGAACTTGTCGCGCTCGCTGGTCGAGTAGACGGAATCGAGGACCTTCCCGAGCCAGTTCCGGAGCACTCCGGCATCGACCTTCGCGCGGTTCTCGGCCCAGTCCGTCTCCATGATCCCTGCCTCGGGAATCTCGACGTTGACGATGAAGCCGGTCTCCTGCCAGAACTGCTTCACCACCGGCCACACCTGGTCGGGCGTGCCGGTCACGACGAGCCAGCGCTGGTTGCCATCGCGCTCGACCCGGACGTTCTGGGTCGCCGGCAATACGAGCGAAGCGACCTGCGGCGATCTGCCCGCGCCTGAACGATCACGGGCGTAATCCGAATAGGTCGCCGTTCCGCGCGGATTGATGTCGGGCACGGCATAGCGGTCGTCGGCGCTCGGACGGGTGAGATCGGGCGGAATTTCGAGAGGAGGGAGCTTGCCCGTTGACTTGTAGTCGACCTTTTTCGTCTCGACCCCGAGACTGCTGCATGCAGCCAGCACAAGGCTGGCAAGGGCGAGGACTGCGTAGCGCCAGAACCTAGGCCGCGACATAGCGCTCCCCGGGCGCTTCCGCCCGCACTCCCGCGTGCCGCATCGCTTCACGCACCTGCTCGTGATACGCGGCGGAGAGCGGCGTCAGCGGCAGGCGGATTCCGCCCTTGATGAGTCCCATCTGCGCTACGGCCCATTTCACCGGGATCGGATTCGCTTCGACGAACAGGTGGCGGTGCAGGGGCAGCAGGCGATGGTTCAACTCGCGCGCCGCGGCCACATCGCCAGCGAGCGCCGAGGCGCACATCTGGCGCATCAGCTTCGGCGCGACATTCGCGGTGACCGAGATGACGCCGTTGCCGCCGAGGAGCATCAGCGCGAGCCCTGTCGCGTCGTCGCCGCTGTATACGGCGAAGTCCCTCGGCTTGCGGCGGATGAGATCCGATCCGCGCTCGATGTTCGCTGTCGCGTCCTTGATTCCCACGATGTTCGGAATCTGTGCCAGCCGCAGCACCACGTCATTCTGCAGGTCGGCGACGGTGCGTCCCGGCACGTTGTAGAGGATGTGCGGAATGTCGACCGCCTCCGCGATCGCCTTGAAATGGCGGTAGAGCCCTTCCTGCGTCGGCTTGTTGTAGTACGGGACGACTGTGAGGCTCAGGTCGGCGCCGGCCTGCTTCGCGTAGGCGGCAAGCTCGATCGCCTCGCTCGTGGAATTGGCCCCGGTTCCGGCGACGACGGGTATGCGCCTTGCCGCGTGGTCGACGGCCGTCTTGATGAGCAGACGATGCTCATCGAAGTCGACCGTCGGCGATTCGCCCGTGGTGCCGACCACGACGATGCCGTCCGTGCCTTCCTTGATATGCCAGTCGATGAGCCGCTGGAACGCGTCGAGATCGAGGACGCCATCGTCTTGCATCGGCGTCACGATCGCGACGAAGCTCCCCTGCAACGGCGCCATTTGGGAAAAGTCCTTATTAAACAGGAACGCGTCCCGGTGAAATGTCACGATTCTACCCCAATCGTGACGGGGAGATGAACCATTGGCCAGCGGGTTCGGATGGGGACCCTATCCCGCCATGCGAAAAAAACGAAAGCGGATACCGACCTTCGCGCGGGCAAAGCCGCGCGAAGAAACCCCCGTTTTTCGTCAGCCCTGCTGGGCGCGGTAGAAACGGGGCAGGAAGGCCTCGGCGTCGGCTGCGGCCGTCTCGGTCACAGACTCCCTGTGCGCCGAAACGTCGTCGGTCGCGCCTGCGACCGATGGAGTCCAGCTCGCGCACAGGACGTCCGGACCGTACTGCTCCGCGTTCGCCGCCTTTGCCTTCGGCAAGGTCGAATTCACGCCGTCCATATCGCCGTGACAAGCGAAACCGTTTGTTGGTTCCGCGCGGCCGCAATTCTGTTTGCGCTTGTCACCTGACGGCGACAAGAACGAGCCGCAAATGGACATCAAAGCAGGGAGGCGGCGCAGATCCGTTGCACCATCGCGGGCCGGGGGTCGGAAACCACTAGCTCCTCGTAGGCAATCACGCGCAGGCGCCCGCGCGCAACCTCGAGCAGCTCGCCGGGTCGCAGCAGAAAATCGGGATTGGACGGACGGCCGTAGCGCTCGTTTCCCACGGCAAAGGTCTCGTAGATCAGCAGCGCTTCGGCAGCCAGGGCCGCGAGGAGCCGGGGAAACAGGGGCCGCCAGAGGTAATTCGCCACTACGATCCCCTCGAATCGCTGACCTTCATATGGCCACGACCCGGATTCGATATCGGCGCAGCGCGCGGTCACCTTCGCGACCCCGGCGAGCCACGAGAGCACGGCAGGGTCCCGGTCGACCGCTTCCACCTCGTGGCCGCGGGCCGCGAACAGCCGCGCGTGCCGCCCGCGTCCGCACGCGACGTCGAGCACACGCCCGCCAGCGGGCACC
>DASPGR010000244.1:0-8955 GCA_035620515.1 Burkholderiales bacterium
CGCGGGCAGTGCCGCCGTCAGCGCCTCCACGCCCAGTCGCGCGTCGGCGCGAAGATGATTGCGCGCCACTTCCTGGCCCTGGCTCACCGCCAGAGGATTGATGTCAACGTGCAGCGTCTTCGCCTTCGGCCAGAGCTGGCCCCCGCCGCCGGCGTGGTAGGCGAGAGAGCCGCCGACCGCGATGACGAGATCGGCCTGCGCCAGGTATTCGAGTCCGACCTCGGGCGTGAAACTCCCTGCGATGCCGATGCAGTAGGGATCGTCGTGGAAGAGTCCTCGTGCAGGCAGCGTCGTGGTGAGCAGCCCACCGGCCTTGGCGGCCAGCGCCCGGCACGCGGGCCCCGCCTTCGCTGCGACCGCGCCCAGGCCGGCAAACACGACCACGCGTTCGGCGCCCGCCACGAGCTGCGCAGCGCGCGCCACGTCATCCGGATGCGGTGGAATCGGCGATAGCTGGGGCAGCAACTGTTTCGAGGGCGTGGGCAACTTCTCGGGACCCTCCCAGGGGCGGTCCTGAAGATCGAAAGGGATCCCGATTACCACCGGGCGTCGTTCGCGGCGCGCCTGCAGGAACGCGTCGCGAATCGCAACCGGCATGCGCTCGGGCAGGTGCAGCCTGTGATAGTCCGCGCCCGTTGCCGTGATGATCGGCGCCTGATCGATCCCCTGGTTGTACCAGCCCATCCTGAGCGGCGCCTCTCCGGCAAATATCACCAACGGCAGATGGGCGCGCACGGCGGCGGGTAACGCCGTGATCACTTGCGTGATGCCGGGGCCGCAGGTGGTCGTTGCAACGCCCACCTCACCGGTCTTGCGCGCGTAGGCCATCGCGGCTGCGACCGTGCAATGCTCGTGCCTGACGTAGATCATGCGACATCCCTGCTGCGCCAGGCGCGCCCCCCAGTTCATGTTCGCATCGCCCAGCAGCGCAAAGCACGTGCTTACGCCCTCCTGGATGAAGGCCTTGGCAAGGACATCGTAGACACGTGTTTTGGCTTCAGTCGTCACCGTTGCAACTCCTCTGGTTTGGTATCCATTCCACAGGTGCCTGCGATTCCGCACCTCTATTGGGGAAAGAAGCGGACGAGTATAGGCAGCATAATGGCAGGGGTAAATGGGGCGGGTCCACGTTGCGGATCACATCTTCCAGTTTCGAGTTTCAAGTTTCGGGCCTAAGGTTTCAGGGGCTCGATTCACGATTCATGGGTGTTGAGTTTTGTTCTTCGCCTGAAGTATTTCCTGCATGAGCCGGCTGCACCAGGTTACCGCCTTCCGCAATCGCAGCTTTCGCCTGCTGTGGATTGCGACCCTTCTTTCCTACACTGCCCGGTGGGCCGATATCGTCGTGATCGGCTGGCTCACCCTGGTGCTCACGGATTCCGCCCTCATGGTGGGCATCGTGGCGGCGAGCAAGATGGCGGGCTACATCGCCGCGCCGTTCATGGGCGTGATCGCGGATCGAGTGGACAGGCGGCTGCTGCTGATCGTCGCCTCGGCGGTGAACCTTGCGGTGTCGGTCATCATGCTGGCCCTTTTTGCCCTGGGCTGGCTTCTCCTGTGGCATCTCATCGTGCTCGCCCTGGTGAGCAGCGTGACCTGGGCGATCGACAACCCTGCGCGTCAGGCGCTGGTGGCCGACCTGGTGGAGATAGAGGATCTTACCAACGCGATCGCCCTCAATGCCGTTGCCGTGGAGATTACGGTGGTCGTTGGACCGGCGCTGGGCGGGCTGCTGATCCCGTTCTTGGGGATAGGCGGCGCCTACGGCCTGATCGCCGGCTTCCTTCTCATGGACGTGGCAGTGCTGCTCCGGATGAAGGGCGGAAGACGGCCCACTCAGCGCGTTCACGAGGCGCCGATGAAGAGCCTCATCGAGGGTCTCAGGTATGTCCGCGAGAATCATACGGTCCTCGTGCTGCTGGTGATCGTCTTTCTGCTGAACCTCGTCGCTGCGCCATACCGCTATTCGTTTCTCCCGCTATTCGCGCGCTACGTGCTTGACGCGGGACCGACGGGCTACGGGATGCTCACCGCGGGGGCGGGATTCGGGGCGCTCGTCGCGGGGCTGTGGTTCGTCTCCCTTGGCAACGTCAAGGGCAAGGGCAGGCTCGTCGTGTGGAGCAGTTTCGCGTGGCCGGCCTCGCTGCTGCTCTTTGCCGTCTCCAGCTCGTATTACCTGTCGCTCGCGCTCATGTTCGCGGCCGGGTTTACCCAGGCGATCACCTGGACGGTGATCGCTGTCCTCATGTTGAGCCATAGCACGGAGTCCATGCGCGGCCGGATCATGGGACTGCGCACGGGCGTCGTGATTGCCCTGCCGTTCGGCAATTTCCTGGCAGGGGCGGCAGCGGAGCGCTTTGGCGCGCCGCTCGCGTTGGGCGTGTACTCTGCAAGCGCGATACTCATCATGCTGGCCATCGTCCTGCTCGCTCCGAAGCTGTATCGATTGGAGTGAGCGGCTATCGGGGGATCGGGTCATCGCGCCCCGAACATCCATCACACACACGGGCCTGGGCTGCGCTACACTTCGCGGGTTCACACCGCTTTCCCGCGCCATGGCACAAGACCGGATGGACCGAACGAGCGGAAAGATTCCGCTTCGCACGCACTGGATTCCGCGATTTCTTGCGGCAGGCGTGGACTATTTCGATCTGCAGGAATTGCTCCGCCGCATCGACCGCTGGGATGTGTGGTGCCGCGAGTGGTCGGCAAAAGCCGCCGCCCACGAGCAGTTGGGGCGCGAGGCGCTTGTTCAAGGGCGGTCGGTCACGGCAGGACAGGCGCTGGGGCGCGCCGCCGCGTACTATCACTTCGCGGGCTTTCGTTTCTACCAGGACATGACGCAGAAGCAGGAGGCCGATTCGAACGCCTGGGCGTGTTATCGAGACGCCGCGCCGCACTTGAAACCGTCGGCGGAACGCATTGCGGTTCCTTTCCGCGGAACGCACCTCGTCGGATACCTGCGGCTGCCGCGGGGCGTGGCGAAGGCGCCGTGCATCGTGATCATCCCGGGAATGGACTCGCGCAAAGAGGAGATGCGCGGGCTCGAGGACGAGTTTCTCGTGCGCGGGATGGGAACGGTCACCTACGACGGGCCCGGGCAGGGCGAGACGTGGACCAACGTCAAGATGACCCACGACAGCGAGAAGGCAGTGAGCGCGATCGTGGATTTTCTGGAGACGCACCCGGGGATCGACGCCCGGAGGATCGCCGTCTATGGATGGGCGATGGGAGGCTACTTTGCGCCGCGTGCGGCCGCCGCCGATCCGCGGCTGCGCGCCTGCGTCTCGATGCCGGTGCGCTACGGGCTCGAACACTGGGACAGCCTGGGCAGCATGCAAACGGATGCCTACCGCTACCTCTTCGGCGGCGTCTCCTTCGAAGAGGGGCGCGCGATCGGAGCGGCGTTTTCGTTGAACGGCGTCCTGTCGCGGCTGAAGTGTCCCTATCTCATCGTCCACGGCGACCAGGGCGACACCGTTGACCGCGAGGTTGCTGAGCGCGCGGCGCGCGAGGCGGGTGGACGGACGCGGCTCGTTGTGTTTGATGATGGCGATCATCTTTGCATCAACATTCGCCACAAGTCGTGGCCGCTAATGATAGATTGGTTCGCCGAGCACCTCGGCGCAGCACACTGAAGCGCGTCCCCGGGGTGAGCTCGTCGAGCTGGAATCAAGAAGTGCTGTGTCTTTGCTTCCTTTACTTGTGCGACGAGGCTAAACATGGAGGAGTTTCTCCGGTACTGGGGCTTGGACTGGTTGGCAATGGCGCTTAGCCTGATCTCGGTTTACTTGTTGGGGAACAAGAATCGACTCGGGTTCCTCGTGTTTGCGGCATCCAATTCCACCTGGATCTTCCTCGGATTAACCTGGATGACGAGCCTTGGCATCGCGGTAGGCAACACAATCTTCTTGTTCATGAATCTCCGGGGTTTCTTGAATTGGAGAAGAAAGGAACCGCCTCGTTGAATCGCTGCCTTCCCGGACTGTGTCGGATTACCCTATAGAATAGGTTGGGCTCAAATCTATCTATGCAGATCACCAACACCCCTGAAGTCATCGGCGCGCATATCACCGATGTCGATCTCACGCGCGTTGCGGATGCCGAATTCGGGCGCATCGAAGCCGCATTCAATGAGCGTGGAGTCATTTGCATACGCAATCAGAAACTGACAGAGGAGCAGCTGATCGCCTTTGCGCGGCGCTTTGGCGCAGTGGAGCCGCATTTCCTCAAGCACTACACACATCCGAAGCACCCGGAGATTCTCTTTATCTCGAACCTCAAGGAGAACGGGAAGGATATCGGCCACGCTGACGCGGGGAGCGTATGGCACACCGACATGTCGTACACCGACCGGCCGCCGCGCGCCACGCTGCTCTACGCGCTGGAAGTGCCGATGGATAACGGCAGGGCGCTGGGCGACACGCGCTTTTCCAGCGCCGCGGACGCCTACGACAGCCTGCCGGCAGACATGAAGCAGCGCATTTCAGGGTTGCGCGCGACACATCAGGTCGCCGGCCGCCGCGCCAGGACCGGCACCGGCCAGCAGGATCAGGCGCTGCGCCGCGAACAGCCCACCGTCGTGCACCCGGTCGCGCGCACGCATCCGATCACGGGACGCAAGTGCCTTTATGTGAGCAAAGGCGAGTGCGAGGCCATCGAGGGCGTGTCGAGGGACGAAGCGCTGGCACTGATCGACCAACTCGCGGAACGCATCATCGAAGAGCGTTTCCGCTACACCCACCACTGGCAGGTGCACGATCTCCTGATGTGGGACAACTGTACCGTGCAGCACCTCGCATCATTCGATTACAAATGGCCGCAGCATCGGCGGCTGATGCATCGGATCAATGTAGGCGGGAGTGCAACGTTTTAGGCGCTCAAAAATGATAAAACGGGGACAAACCCCGTTAAACCGGCAACAACTGGCGCGGGATTTTCGCGCGCTCCTATCCTTGCCGGCGTTTTAGGCCCATAATGCGGATGTCGAATGCGCTTTGGGTCTGTCTGCATTTCGCCTCTGGCTGGTGGCCCCAGTCCTCTCCCACGGTGATTTTGATGTTGCGCACACTGTTGCGCGCGACAACGCCGCCTTGGGAGGACATCATGTCTGCTACCGGCATCGTAAAGTTTTTCGACGCCATCAAGGGTTTTGGTTTCATCCAGCCCGATGACGGCGCGAAGGACGTCTTCGTGCACATCACCGCGGTCCGGGAATCGGGCCTCGACACGCTGGGCGAGAAGCAGAAAGTCTCATTCGACGTGCAGAAGGGCAACAACGGCAAGTTCTTCGCGGTCAACCTGAAGACCGTGTGACGCGCCGCGCCGGCTGAAAGGCCGCCGCGGACGATCCGCGATACCCGGCTTCGGCCCGGTGTCGTTCCGGAGAGGCGCGGCGCGAAGACCCCAATCCCGTTTTCGAGGACTTTGACATGAACATCTTTGTGGGCAATCTCGGTCCCGATGTGACCGAAGCGGAAATAGCGGAACTGTTCAAGCCGTTCGGCCAGGTTGGTTCAGTGGAGCTGATGCGCGAGCTGTTCACCGGCAAGCTCAGGGGATTCGGGTTCGTGGAGATGCCGGGAAAGCAGCACTCGCTGGCTGCCATCGCCGGCCTCAACGGGAAGGAGTTGGCCGGGCGCCCCCTGAAAGTGAACGAGGCGCGGCCCCGGCCCGATCGCGGGCGGCGCCGGTAGGCGCCGGCTGCCTCGGCGACGGACGCGCTCGATCCGCAACGCATCAAAACGGGACAGAGCCCATGATTAGCGCCGTGCAGGAAGCCGTCAGCTTTACCGAGCTGCGCTGGCTGCGGGAAGTTGCGGCCAAGGCGCGCGCGAGGGTTCCTGAATTCATCGAAGCCCGGCTGCTGAAGCGGGGGCTGATCGAGCGCACGGGCGGCGGCGTCACGATCACGACAAGGGGCCGAATCGCCCTTGCAAAGTTGGGTTAGGAGCACTGTGCGGACCTGCAAGCCCGGTACTGCGGCAGCATGTCTCGCCGTCGCGGATGCAATCTCGAATCCCCTAGGACTGTAATGTCGCGAGATCGCGCAAGCTCGTCGCGGTTCACCCTGGAGCCGACAGGTTCCCCGGGGTCCACCTCGGTGTCGGCGAGGCGGATGCAGGTCGAAAAACACGCCGGCCGGGTGTTGATCGGCCCGAAAAAGCTTGGGCAGGGTTATGTGCGCGTCGTGGCCAACAGGGACGGTTCCGGACGAATTGAAAGTTTCGATGCGAAATCCAGAACCTGGATTCCCGCCGCCGAGAGCATTACCTTCAGCGACGTATGGAGTGCGCCGGCGGCATTGAGTTTCTGAATGGGGTCCGGCCCCACCCCGCCTTCATCCTGGTCCGATAGGACCCTTCGCCGGAACAAGCAGCTCGCGCTTCATTTCATCGAGCGATGAGATGCCGAGCATCGCCATGTCGCGGCTGATCTCGTCCTTCAGGACGGACGCGGCGTGGTGCACACCGGCCGGGCCGGCGATTGCGGCGGCGTAGAGGAACGGCCGGCCGATGAAGACGAACTGCGCGCCGAGGGCGAGCGCCTTCAGCACGTCGGTGCCGCGGCGGATTCCGCCGTCCACCATGATGGCCATGTTGCCGGCTTCGGCGACCGCGGCAGGGAGCGCGCGCAGCGGCGCAATACTGTAGTCGAGCTGGCGCCCGCCGTGGTTGGAGACGAGGATCCCGTCCACGCCGCTCTCGCGCGCGATGCGGACATCCTTCGGTGAGAGCACGCCTTTCAGCACGAGCTTGCCCTTCCACATCTTGCGGATCAACTCGACATGCTCCCAGGCGAGCGCATCGCGCGCCATGCGCGGGCGCTCGGCAAACCCCATGATCGGGATGCGCGGGAAGCCCATGTTCTCGAGATGCGGCATGCCGTGCTCGAGCACGGTGCGCCCGAACGCTCCGAAGAGCCAGCGGGGGCGGATCAAGCAGTCCCACATGAGGCGCGGGGTGGGCTTCAACGGCGAGTTGTAGCCGCTCCTCACGTTGTTCTCGCGGTTCGCCGGCACCTGCACGTCCACCGTTAGCACGAAGGTGTCGAAGCCCGCGCGCTGCGCGCGCTCAACCAGCGGCACGATGATCTCGCGCTCGCCGGGAAGATAGGCCTGGAACCAGGCGGTCGGCCCGATCTCGCGCACGCGCTCCATCGGAGTGAGCGAGGCGCCGCTCTGGATCATGATGGTGTTCAACTCCGCCGCGACCTTCGCCAGCACGGAGTCGCCCATGTAGGCGGCGAGTGAGGTGCCGCCCATCGGCGGGAAGCCGAAGGGGAGATCGTAGGTGCGCCCGAGCACCGTCGTTTTCTGCTGGCGGGCGCGCGTGTTGATCAGCACGCGCGGCAGGAACTCCCACTCGGCGAAGGCGGCGCGGCTGCCGTCGCGCGCTGCGTTGGTTTCGACGCCCCCCGAGACGTAGCCGAAGATCGGGCGCGGCAGAAAGCGGCGCGCGGGTTCCTCGAAGTCGTCGAGGCAGAGGATGTTCTTGAACCGGCGCGGGAGGTGAGAGCGGTCACGCCGGCCTGCGACGCGGACATTGGACTCGGTGATTTGGGTGGTGGAGTCGTTCATATTCTGGTCCCGGGTGTCGGGTGGCGAGGGCCAAATACTAAAGGATGGAGGACCAACGCGGAAGGCGCGCCGAATCCGTGATGAAGGATGAAAGAGCCACCGCAGAAAGAAGGGGCGGATCGCGCCGCCCCTTTTTCGTTCCGGTTCCTGTGGATCAGCTGGCCATCACCGCGCCTTGATGCCGGCGCGCTTTATCACGTCCGCCCACTTCTTCATGTCGTCGAGCATGAACTGGCGGAACTCCTCAGGCGTGCTGCTGACGGGTTCGGAGCCGAGGTTGTTCATGGTCTTTCGGAATTCAGGCGACTTCACGAGGGAGACGACCCCGGCATGTATCTTGTCGAGCAGCGGCTTGGGCATGTTCTTCGGTCCCATCACGCCATACCAGCCCACCACCTGGAATCCGGGCACCACCTCGCTCATCGATGGGATATCCGGAGCCGTGTCGAGGCGTTTGGGCGCGGTCACCGCGATGGCGCGAAGCTTGCCTCCGCGCACCTGGCCGAAGGCACCAGTCAGCCCCATGAAGTTGTAGTCATACTCGCCGGCAAGGAGCCCGACGATCGCCGGCCCCGTTCCCTTGTAGGGGATGTGCTCGGCTTTCACTCCCGTCATCAGCTTGAAGAGCTCTCCCGCCAGGTGGCCGCCGCTGCCGATGCCGGCCGAGCCGAAGTTGATCGGTTTCGTAGTGGTCTTGGCCCACTCCAGGAATTCCTTTGCGTTCTTCGCCGGATGCTTCGGATTGACGACGAGGAGCAGCCCGCCCTCCGTCATCTGCGTGATCGGCGTAAAGTCATTCACCGGGTGATAGGGCAGCTTGGCGATCAACGCCGCGTTTACCGTGTGCTGGTGGTAGGGAATCATCAGCGTGTATCCGTCGGGTGCGGCTTGCTTGGTAATGTCTGCGGCATTCACGCCTGACGCGCTGCCGCGGTTGTCCACGATCGCCTGCTGACCCCACTCCTTGGTGAGATGCGTCGCGAGGATCCGCGCGAGAAAGTCGGTCGTGCCGCCCGGATTCGCCGGCGTGATGATGCGGATCGGGCGGCTCGGATACTTCTCCGCCGCCAGCGCAGGCGCCAGCGGAAGGGCGAGGCCCAGCGCGACCAGAAGCAAAGTCAGTTTCTTGTGACAACCGGAAATGATGCTCATTGCTTTCTCCTGCTGATAAAGGGGGGCTGAAGCATAACTCAACCGCGAAGAGTGAAGTGCACGCGTGACAAGATATGGACACACTTCATCAGGCTCAGTTCCCATGGGAATGCGGATGCCCTTGGAAACGAAACTGTGCCCTCCGATCGGCGCCGCGTTGCTGACCTAGATCAAGATAGAGGCAGTTCTCTTGTGATGGGCAGCGAGACGTCCACAACGCGGAC
>DASPGR010000245.1:0-7957 GCA_035620515.1 Burkholderiales bacterium
AATCATGTCAAGCAGGCTCGGCTCGGCAATCGGGTACACCGGGCCGATCACGCCGAGGTCCTGCGCCTTGCCCGTGGCCGGGACCAGGAAGGCGAGCCCCGCAACGATGCAAGCTCTAGAAAAGCGCATAGGCCCGTCCGACGATCTGGCTCTGCGCGATCAGGCCCGGCGGCGCATAGCGCGAGTCCAGGCTGTCCGGATGGGGCGCGGCTACGAAGTAGCGCCCCAGTGGAATGACGCCCGCAGCCGCGGCCTCGAGCGAGGCACCCGCGCGGCCGTGGGTCTTGGCAGTGCCCACGAATTCGCCGTTGACGAAGAAATCGCGCTCCTTGCGCATCACGCTGTCCCCCGGCACGCCGGCGAGAATCTTCACGAAAGTCGTGCCGTTCCAGCGGAACGCGACGTACTGCCCGCGCGCCGGCTGCTTGCCCTTGTGGATCAGGAAGAACCGGTGCGGAAGGCTGGCGGAGCTGTTGATGCCGAAGACGAAGTTCATCTTGAAGAGCACAGCTGCGATCAGGATGGCGAGATAGGCGATACCCCAGCGGCGAAGATGCGAAGCGAGCGTCACAATCCCAGGCGCCTGCGGACGTCCGGCGTGAGGTCGGGGAGCGCCTGCGGCTGGCCGATGACCGCGCCGCGCGCGAGCACCAGGCATTGGCACTCGTCGTGCAGCGCTCGAAGCAGGCTCGAGACTTCGCTGCCGAACGTGCCGGCGGCTTTCAGCGCGCCGGACCGTTCGTCCTCCGTGGCATCGCGCTTCGTCAGCACCGCGGTGACCTGCATTTCCTTCAAGCGGTAGAGCTCGGCCACGTCCAGGACCGCGAAGCGGGGCGCCGGAGGCGGCGCAATCCATAGCGCGTAGCCGAAAAGGAGCGCGGCGCTGAGGACCGCGTTCGTGCCGACCACGGCGAGGATCGTCCTTACGCTCATCGCCGGCTCCGTTCGCGGAGGACTGCGTCGATGGCCTGCGATACCGAGAGGCCGGCGGCGCGCTTCTCGTTGATGGCCGTGAAATCCTCCGCCCGGCTGCTGAAGAGAAGAAGGCTGTACGGATCGACGAGGAGCCGGCCGATGCCGCTGCCGACAGGCGAATGGATGAAGATCTCCGAGTACGCGCCGTGCTCGGTGCGTAGCGACTGCAGCAGCCGCTTCATCGCGTCGTCCATGGTGAGCTGCCCCAGCTTGTCCATCTGCTCGATGGACTCGGGCTTCTGGCGCAGCAGGAACATCCAGTCGGAGTTGTCGAGCGCCGCCTTGGCGGCCGGGTTGCGGTAATAGTCGTCCACGCCTTGCGTCGCGGACATGAAGGCGCCCTTGTACTTTCGCGCGCGCCGGTAGCCCGCTTCGATGAACTCCGCGGTGGCGCCGCCCGAGAGAAGGTCCCAGGCCTCGTCGATTATCACGATCTTCTTGCGGTCGCGGCTGAAGTACATCTCGCGCGTGATCCGGTACATGACGATCAGCAGCACTACCGTCTGCAGGTCTTTCTTCGCCTTCAGCTCCTCGAGCTCGAGGACGATGAAGTCGGCGCTGAAATCGATCGTGGCCGCGCCGTCGAAGTACTTCCCATACGCGCCTTCGCGGGTATATGGGTGCAGCATGGCCGCGAGGTCCTTGAGCCGCTGGTCTTCGTCCTGTTTATCTTCGCCGAGGCCGCCGGTGGCGAGGAGATCGTGGATGTCGGAAACGGTCATCGCGTTGCCCTTTTCGTTCCAGACCTTCTTGATCGCGGCGCCGAGGGTGGCGTACTGGAATCCGTTCAATGCTTCGCGCGGCGAGACCATCTGGGCGAGGAGCGGCTGCAGCAGCTCCATGTCCTCGTCGATGTCCTCCACCAGGGCGAACGGGTTGAGCGAGAGCGGCGTCGATTCGTTGAATTCGATGAAATGCCCGCCGAGTGAGCGGCAGGTCTTTTCGTAGGAGCGGCCGATGTCGATGATCCAGACCCTGGCCCCTGTGCCGAGATAGGAAGCGGCGATCTCGTTCAGAAGCAGCGATTTCCCTGAGCCCGAAGTGCCGGCGATCGCGACGTTGTGATTGCCCGCCGGGTTATCGTAGACATCGATCTGCATGATCTGGCCGCGCCGGCCGCCGAAGAACAGCACCGGCGTGCCGGTCCCCTGCCATTCCGCAATCAGCGGCGACATGTGAACGGCGTTGGCCGAGGTCTTGGTCGTGATGCGCTTCATGCGCTTCAAGTCGCCGTGAAACGCGGGAGACCACGTCATCGGCAGGCTGCCGATCAACGCCTGCGTCATCATCATGCTGTCGCTCGTTAACTCGAAGCCGCGCGCGCGAAAGAGCGCGCGGGCCGCTTGCTCGGCGCGGGTAACGTCTTCGGGCGGCGCGAAGAGTGCCACGGTGTGCTGCAGATCGACGAGCTGCTGGCCGTCATCCAGAGCCTTCAGCACGATGTCCCAGTCGGCCTTGCGTTCCTGCATGTCAGGTAAGAAGCGAGCCATGTAGCTCGTCGCATTCGTCGTGGCGCGAGCAGCCTTGAGATAGGCCCAGTTGCGCGTCGCCTCGGCGTCGAGCACGTGCACACCGAGGGTTAGGAGGAACGGGCAGGGTATCTGGAGCGAGCCCTGGTAGAGGTCGCCGATCAGGCTGCCCATGTTCCAAAGCGCGAATCGCGGCGGGAACGAGCGCACCGATAGCAGCCGCAGATTCGTGAGGGAAGCACTGGCATCGTTGGCGAGCTCGATTTCCGACTTTCCAATGCGCAGGCGCGTGCCGCGGTCGACGACCTGGGCGCGAAGCTCCTGTCCCTCGTCGTAGTTGAGAAGAGACGAATCGCCGCCCGCCCGGTGAGGGTCGAGCAACGCCGAAATCCAGTTGATGAGATCGGATGCCGTCCAGGTCCGCGAAGGGAATCCCGCCGCATGAAGCGTCGCGCGGGTACCGTCCCGGAGCAGGACAAGATCGTCGAGCCGAGCAAGGTCGCCCGGGTTTCCTGGAAGCGACACGCTGACGACAAGACGGAAATCGCGCAGTAGATAGCTCTGGTTCGGCAACAGCGAGCGGCGGGCGGCCGCCAGGTAATGGCCGACGCGCCTGCGGGCCATCGTGCGATAGATGTTGCTGTGCCGCCCGGCGCGGCCGAACGCCTCGAGCTCGGGGATCTCCTCATCCGGCACGCGCAGCCGGGCGTAGGAGGCGAGCCGCCTGCGGATGTCGGGGCTTGCGAAGAGGTGAAACTGAAAACCCGCGCCCGCCGGCGCCGATGCGTATAGAGCCGTCAGGATTCTTGACATCTCCTCGTCCGCCCCAGATTGCGGCCGAAGCTCCAGGCAGAAGGCGAGGGCATCACGGTTGACGAAAACCTGCTGATCCCCGAGGTAGGCCCGGTAAGGCAGCCACTCAGAGAACGACGCCGCGTCGTCCGCCGCGGCCATGCGAGGGACACGCCTGGAGGCGAGCGCGGATAACCTTGCGCCCGAAAGAGCGCCTTCCATATCGGCGATGAGGGTGCGCAGCATCGGTTCAAGGTTCAACGAACGTGGGTGGCGGTAGCTCGTCTGAAGCCTTCGAAGCTGAAGCGTCCGCGGCCGGCGCAATGGGAGGCACTGCGCGATCCACATTGGTGCGCGGCTCAGGCCGAACGTGCTCGATCAGCCACCGGCCGGTATCGACCACTATGTGGACGTAAGCCTCCTCGTGGAGGTCGCCGTCGTTATCCTCCCAAGGGGCGATCCAGACGCGGAGCAGCCGCGGAGTCGAGCGGATGGCGGTGGTCACCGCGCCCGGCGCGCCAGGCTGAACAGATGCGACGGACGAAGCACCGTAGATGGCCGGCGTCTCCGAAGAGGATTTCGCGGGCGCCGTGCGGCCGCGGGAAAGCGGGCCGCCCGGATTGGAATTCGCGTAGTTCCCGGAAACCGATATGCAGCTCACGCCCTCCGGCGCCTTGCAGCCGTAGCTGTCTTTGGCGTCAAGCCCGGACAGCGTCGACGCGCAGCCGGAAAGAGCCACGGCGCCAAGGGCGAGGACAAAACCGAATGCCCGGGTCATTTCAGCAGGTTTTTCGCTGGAGACGACGCGAAGGCGCCCGCAGTGGTGCGGCCGAGCCAGGCGTCGATCTGCGCGAGGCTGGCCGCCCCGGGTAGCACGCGTCCGTCCGCGGCGACGAGCGTCGGCGTGCCGTTAACCCCGAGGCGCTGCCCAAGCTCGATGTTCCGATCGACCGGATGCACGCAGTCCCGGGCGGCCACCGTCTCGTCGCGCCACATCAGGGCGTGCCACGCCGACACGCGATCCTCGGAACACCAGACCGCAATGGCCTTGCCCCGCGCTTCCGGATGAAGCGACTGGATTGGCATGAGGAACGTGTAGATCGTGACGTCCGACAGATTCTTGATCTCGGCTTCGAGCCGCCTGCAGTAAGGGCAGTCTGGATCGCTGAAGATGGCGAACGTGCGTGCGCCGCTTCCTCGGACCTCCCGGATCGCGTCTTCGAGCGGCAGGCTCGCAAAATCGATCCGGGTGAGCGTCTCCTTTCGCTCCGCGGTGAGGTCGCGCTGGCCTTTCATGTCGTAGAGGTGGCCGAACAGAAAGAACTGCCCCGTTTCATCCACATAGGCGATGTTGTTACCCATCGCCACTTCGAATACGCCGAGCCAGGGCGTTGGGCTGACGGCTCCGAAGCGGGTTGCCGGATAGAGCGTCTTCAATCGCTCGAGCAGAGCGGCTGAAGGGGGCGCGCTCGTCTGGCCAAGCGAGGCCGCCGGCAGCGCGAGGCCGATCAGGAGAGTGCAAAGCGTGCTGCGAAGGCTATTCATCGTCATCATCGTTCCTGTTAAGTTGTCGTGAGCGGTCGGCGAGCTGCGGGAACTCGTCCTGGTCTTTTGCTTGTGCGTCGAGAGAGCCCTGCAGGGCCACGCCCTGCGTGAGCACGACGTCGACTGTGCGTCCGGCGTCGACCTCGATCACCGGAAACACTTTTTCAGCGAGGCTGATGTAGTACTGGGCAAGCCGGTCGAGCGCGCGGCCGACGCCGATTCCCACGCCGGCCTGGAGTTGCTTCTCCGGCTCCACGGTGCTCGTCGAACCGAGCGGCGAAACCGAGACCGTGGTCGCGCTCTGCTGGAACGCATGCCCGATGCCGCTCGCCACGCCGGCCATCAGCGCGTTGGCAAGGATCTGTCCCTGCTTCGAAACGAGCCGGCCGCGCATTCCGGCCTTGCCGTCTTCGCCGGTGACGTAGCCCTTGACCGGCACGTCGAGCGCGATGCCATCCTTGGTCACGCAGGAAAGCGATTCGGTCCGGATGTAGGCGCGCTCCGAGCTGATGTCGCCATAGCCGGCCCCGACGACGAAGCACTCCTTGATCCGCGAACGAAAGAAGTTCGGCAGCACCGCGTTGTCCATGAGCCGAAGGAGCACCGGCTGGGGGTTCCGCTGCGACATGCCGCCCGTCGGGGCGTCAAGGCCGCCGAGAAGGACTGCCCGGGTGAAGGCTCCGCTCGGTATATAGCGGCGCGTATCGCGGGGCGCGGCCTGCTCCTTTGCAGGATCGGCTGCGCCTTTGGCCGCCTTCGTGGCTGTACCATCCGAGAGCGCAACACTGATGATTCCCGAAGCGGAGGCAGGCATTGCGGTGCTCGAGTTTGCAGCCGGCGAGCTCGCCGCTGTGGTCGTCGCACGTACGGGCGGCGGAGGTGGCAGCTCGCTGATGCGATCGGGTCCCACGTTGGCTGGTGCAGGAGGGGCGGGGACCGGCGGCGGTGGAAGCTGCGTCAGCTTCGACTGTTCGAGCTTCTGCAGCCGCTCCAGCATCACCTTGGCCTGGCCTTCTAGTTCAGTATTGCGCTGGGATATCTCGCGCGATTTCTGCTCGATCGCCTTCAACTGCGCGTCCGCCTGCCCGCGCCAGGCGTCCCTCGGATCCACCTGGGCGCCGGGAGCGAGGATGCTGGTCAGCTTTGGCTTCTCGACGCGCTCTGCCAATCCCCGTGTGCCGGTGAGAGCCGCAGATGCGACCGCAGCCACGATGACGAGGCAAACGATCCCGCCAAGCAGCAGGTATTGGCGGCGCTTCGCCGCGCCAGAACTGACAGCAGTTGGCTCAGTCATTGGCTCGCCGCTCGCGGATTACGAAAGCGTTGGTGGCTTCCCCGGCGCGAAGCGTCCGCTGCTCCAGGCTCACCGCCATCACGCCGGACTTATGAAGATCGGATTCGCTGAGGGTGACCTCGGCATTCGCGGTATTGGCGAGCTGGTACTTCTCCCCGACGAATCCGGCGCCGAGGTAAACACGCTGCAGCGTGAGTCGAATCCCGGGCCACAGCGCCAGCTCGCGCACCGTTTCCCGGATTTCCATGTCATCGGGTAGCCCATCGGTCGCCATCGCGAGCAGCAGGTTCTTGATCGTGCGCACGTGCCGGCCGCTGCGCTCGACCCGCGAGGCGGTCGCCTGGACTTCGCGTCCTTCCCGGATCACGATGCTTTCGCTCGGCGAGTCGATCGGCTGCAGCAGGAGCGCGA
The DNA here is from genome assembly GCA_035620515.1 of Burkholderiales bacterium. Lineage (GTDB taxonomy): Bacteria > Pseudomonadota > Gammaproteobacteria > Burkholderiales > SG8-41 > SG8-41. Next base: position 6,487 of record DASPGR010000245.1, read on the forward strand.
CCGTGCTGCGGTCGGAGCTGACGAAGAGGTTGATGGGCTTCGTGCTGCCGGCCTGCGCGGGACGCACGAAGATGTGGCCCTTGTCTTCGTCCTTTTCCAGCACGAATTCGCCGGCGTTGCCGGTCACCTTGCGGATGCGGCCACGCTCGAAGGCGATGCGCGTGACCTCTTTCTGCGAGATCTTGGCGAACACCGTCTCGCCGTCCTTCGCATCCACGAGCTGCAGCGCCGTAGCGGGAAAGCTAACGGCCAGCAGCAAGAGAAGCGGGATTTGGCTTGGTCTCAAGCGGATCATTAGGATTGGTTTCTCGAAAAGCCTTGAGGAAAATCCGACCGGCGGAGTACTGGAACTCGACGACGTAGCCCTTGGGAACCTCGGACACACGTCGGTCGCTGATGAAGGTGGTTAGCTGCCCGCGCATGCCGACCCGGAGGGCTCGCTCGTCGACGGTCAGATCGCGCGTGCTAAAAACCGTCGCTGCGCCGTCGCGCTTCAGGCGCTCAGCGGCTGAAAGAAGCGTCGCCCGAAGCTCTCCATAGGCCGGAGGCGCCGCGTACTGCAACAGCACCTTCGATTGGTGATCCACGCTCTGCGGGGTAACGTTGAGCGTGAGCTGCATCAGGAAGTAGCCCATCTGCTCGAGGTACTCGGCGCTAACGCGCTCCTCTTCCACCCAAAAGGTCTTCTGTACCGAGGGGGGCACGACGACGACTCGCTGATGGCTCGACAGGCGGTACGCGAACGCTGCAAGGATCAGGTTGATGAGCATCGATCCGATCAGCAGTGCAAGCAGCAGGACGGCCGTCCGGCGCACGCTGCCGAGGTCCTGACGCATGAGCTCGAGCTTCATCCGACCATCTCCCGCAGGTGCGACGGCGGCGTTCGTTTGAGGCCACTCACGGCTGCCGGCAAGTACCAGTAGATGAGATGCAGGGCGAAGGCCGGATGCTTTCCCGACTTCGCTCGCCCATAAGCCGCGGCCAGCACGAAGCCCAGCGCGCAGCCGCTCAGGAAGAACCCTGACACCATGCCCACCAGGGCCGAGGAGAGAACGAGCAGCCCCAAATCGAAGTCCCACCAGAACATGCGCGGCGGCTCGTTCAACCGTCTTGGAATTTCAAGCGAGAGATCGGCCATCGGCGGTAAAGCGCGTCAGATGACCGCGGTCATGATGCCGTCGATAATCGTCGGCACGTAGACCATGAACAGAGCGAACACGATGCCGACCAGAGCCGGGATCGGCGAAGAGCGCGCGAGACCGACTCCGGCTCCGAGAATGAAAGCCGCGATGGCAATCGATTTGCCGAGAAACCCAGAAGCCCAGTTGAGAAGCGTGGTGTAGATGCTCTGGAATTCCGTGCCGGTTGTGCCGGCGATGGCTGATCCTGCGAGCAGGGCGAGCAGTACGGCGATGGCGGTGCTGCTGATGACTTTGCGAATCACTTCAGACTCCCTTCGGTTTTGGATGGA
>DASPGR010000246.1:0-2148 GCA_035620515.1 Burkholderiales bacterium
CCCAGCGTGATCTTCACCGCGTCGGCGAGAATATTCGCGCCGGCAACAATCCGATGCCGCGCCGAATCGTGAAACTTGACTTCTTTCGCTGCCATTCGAATTCTCCTGTTTCCGCAAACCTATTTGGCTTCGATCACGCCCATGACGTCTTCTTCACGCATCACGAGCAGCTCGTCACCCTGAACCTTCACCGTCTGCCCGGAATACTTCCCGAACAGAATCTTGTCTCCCACCTTCACATCGAGCGGGCGCACCTTGCCTTCCTCGTTCACCTTCCCCTTGCCCACCGCCACCACCTCGCCCTGGTCGGGCTTCTCGGCTGCGGTATCGGGAATAACAATGCCGGATGCAGTCTTGCGCTCCTCTTCCAACCGCTTGACGATCAAGCGATCGTGCAATGGACGAATCTTCATAGTAAGTGCCTCCTGAAAAATCTTTTATAAAACAATGGGCTTAGCGTTAGCAGGGACCGCTAACTGCTGATGTTTTGGGGGCGGGTGGTCCAATTTCAAGTGCCCCTTAACCCCGGACGCTTCGCGCCGGGTTAAGTCCGGCCGTTGGAACGGACCCGGTGGGCCGCCCGTTATACTGCGGCTTCCCGTCTTACAACCGCGCGATCAAACGGGGGAGCCCATGAAAATCAAGGCAAACGGCATCAATATCAACTACGAGATCGAGGGCGAGGGCCCGCTCGTCACGATGAGCCACTCGCTCGCCTGCAATCTCCACATGTGGGACGACCAGATGGCCGTCCTCAGGAAAAAATTCAGGGTATTGCGCTTCGACACCCGCGGCCACGGCCAGTCGGACGCCCCGGCCGGCGAGTACACGCTGGAGCAGCTCGCCGACGATGCGAAGGGCCTCCTCGACGCCCTGAAGATCAAGCAAACGCACTGGGTCGGGCTCTCGATGGGCGGCATGATCGCGCAGGCGTTCGCCCTCAAGCACCCGGGCGTCCTCCAGAGCGTGGTGCTTGCCGACACGACCAGCCGGCGGCCGCCCGACGCCGCGAAGATGTGGGGCGACCGGATCGCGACCGCGAAGGAGAAAGGCATGGGGGCGCTCGTCGACAGCACGCTCGCGCGCTGGTTCACCGAGCCCTATCGAAACTCCCGCAAGGACGTGATGGAGCGTATCGCGAAAGACATACGCGGCACCCCGGTCAATGGCTTCGTCGGGTGCTGCCACGCCATATCCAAGGTGGATTACCTTGATCGACTGAAGGAGATCCGGATCCCTGCGCTCGTCATGGTGGGCGAACAAGATCACGGCACGCCCCCGGAGGCGGCGCGGGCGATCCAGCAGAATCTTCCCGGCTCGGAGCTGAAGATCATCCCTTCAGCGGCGCACCTGTCCAGCATCGAGCAATCGAAGATCTTCAACGACGCGATGATGGGCTTTCTCGACCGCGTGGCGAAGCAAGCTTAGGCGCCGCGTGCGTTCATGCGGTGCGTGTAGACACTGCCGCCGAGGAGGAGCGCCGAAATCGAAGTAAAAACCGGCATGAAGCCAAGCGCCGTGCCGAGGCCGCCGAAGATGACCGGCAGCGTCAGGTGCACCACATTGTTGAACATGACGCGAACGCCCGCGCCCTCCGACTGGCGGCCCGGCGGCGAGAGGTTGTAGATGAGCGATCCGGATATGGGCTGCCCGCATCCGCAGCCCAGGCCCAGCAGGAACGACACGCCCGCCAGCAGGAAAGGATTCTCCAGCAGCGGAAACAGCAGGAACGTCAGGCCGCCCACGCCGATGGCGTAAATCAGAACGTCTATCTCCGCAAAGCGGCGCACGAGCCAGGGCAGCAGCACGCGGATCGCGAAAACACCCGCGGCGAAAACACCCACGATCGCTCCGATCGCCGAGGCCGAGAGACCGATCGAGTGGCCATAGATCGGGAAATAGAGCTGATAGAGGTCCCACGCCGCGGAGACGAGACCGCTCGCGATGAAGCTCGTTCGAAGCTGCGGGATGCGCAGCAGATCAAGGGCTTTCCTTTTCTCCGCAGCGCCCTTTGTCGCCGCCGTCGCTCTCGGCAGGAATCCGGGAGCGAGCCACAGCATCAACGCCGGAACGATCGTGCACACGGCAAGCGCCAGGTACGCGGGGACGTGCCCAAGATGATCGATGGAGAATCCCGCAATCAGCGGG
>DASPGR010000247.1:0-4058 GCA_035620515.1 Burkholderiales bacterium
CCCGGAGGGACGGGGCGATCCGGGCGCATTTCTTCGTCGGGGACCCTCGAAATATCGACATATTCCTTCGGGTCCTCCTCCTCGAACTGCATCCCGCATCGCCTCCGTCGCACACGTGCCTATATATGAAATAGGTTCTAAGATATCCACCTGCCATGCATGAGAGGAGGAGAGCCATGAGGGCAGCGCTGTTAGTGCTCGTGCTGTTGTTCGGTCTTGTTGCGCCCGCTGGCGCCGCGTCGTGGCCAACCAAGCCGATACGGGTGCTTGTCGGGTTTTCCCCCGGCGGAACCACGGATGTGTCTGCCCGCGTCACCAGCGCTGTCGTGTCCAGGGACTTCGGCCAGAGCATCATCGTCGAGAACCGGCCCGGCGGCTCGGGCAGCATCGCGATCGAGACACTGCTGCGCGGCCCGGCAGATGGTTACACGATCGTTGTCGGATCCGATTCGTCGTTTTATCAGCCTGTCGTGAAGCCCTCGCTGTCGTACCGGACTGAACGGGACCTGCGTCCCATTACGATTCTCGTCAGCCAGCCGATCATCATCGCAGTCCATCCTGCACCGGGCTGGAAGTCGGTGAAGGATCTCCTCAGTGCGGCGCGAGCCCGGCCTGGCGAGATTGTTTATGCCATTTCATCACCGACCGGCACTCAGGCGCTTGCGGGCCTCATTTTTTTCGACATGGCCAAGGCGAAGCTGACGGCCGTCCCGTACAAGGGCGGCGGCCAGGCTGTGGTCGATCTGATGAGTGGACAGGTACCGGTGGCCGTGCTCGGCGCTGCTCCGCTGGTGCCGCAGGCGAAGGCCGGGCGAGTCAAGCTCATCGCGGTTACGTCAAAGAAACGGGCCAAAGCACTGCCCGACGTGCCCACGCTCGCTGAAATGGGCTATCCCGAGATGGATATCAGCCAGTGGTTTGGCGTCATGGCGCCCGCGGAAACACCGGCCGAGATCGTGAATCGCCTGTCGGTCGCCTACAACAAGGCGTTGGCTGATCCCAAGGTTGCCAAGCGCCTGTTCAACGCCGGGCTCGAGGTCGAGGGCGGGACACCGGACGAGATGGCCAAGCGCATGAAAGTCGAGATGGCAGTCTGGTCAAAGGCGGCGAAAGAAGTGGGGCTCGGGAAAAACTGAATCGAGCAGGGCGGTCGACAGTTCCAACGCTGGCGCAATCAAACTCGCCCTGCTTCTTTTCGAGCTCGCACCCATGTAATCCTTCATCCTCTGCCCCTGATGCAGAAAGGCCCGCACCAATGTGCGGGCATTGAGGCAGCAACCCCTCCCCTTTTTGACCGCGTCAGTGTCAACCCACGGCTGGCGAGGAAAAAGCTAAAATCGTCCCCTACGCAATGAATCAAGCACGGGCCTCATCTCAAGTCGCGGCAACAAGCCCCGTTGCCGGTCCTGCGGTCAAATCCACGATCCACGGCACCGACACCATAGTACCGTCACTCGACGGCGACTACCGGCGGGGCGTGAACGCGCTGTGGCGCGTGCTGCGCATGGCACTCGGCTACCGCGTGCGCTTTCCCGCGGCGGTGCTGGCGGTAATAGGCGCCGGGGTGTTCCAGCTCCTCGTTCCGCGCTTCCTGGGCCAGGCCATCGACCAAGCGACGGGCCTGCTGGCCGGCACGCCCGGCGCGGGCGCGACCGAGGCGGCTCAAACGGCATTGATGACATCGGCGCTTCTGGTTCTCGGCATAGCGGTCATGCGGGGTCTTTTGACGCTGGCGCACAACTACCTTGCGGAATCGATCGGCCAGAGCTTCGGCTACGAACTGCAGCTCGCTTTTTTCGAAAAACTGCAGCGTCTGTCGTTCAGCTATCACGACCGCATTCACTCGGGAGACCTGATCACGCGCGGCATGCTCGACATCGAAGGCGTGCGGCGTTTCATCGAGACCGGCATCATGCGTCTCTTCCAGCTTGCCGTGCTGGTGGGGCTCGGCGCCTACCTGTACATGGGCCAGGACCTGCTGCTCGGTTTTCTGTGCGTGAGCTTCGTGCCGTTCGCGGTATGGCGCGGCGCCGTGTTCCGCCTGAAGGTGCGCGCGCTGTGGCGCGAGTTCCAGGAACGCATGAGCGTGCTGACCCGAATCATGGAGGAAAACCTCGCCGGAATCCGCGTGGTCAGGGCGTTCTCGGCGCAGCAGCACGAGCTTGACAAATTCGACGATTGGCAGCGCCGCACGCTGGAGCCCGCCGTCGAATCGGTCAGGGTGCGCTACTTCAACACGTCCATGATGACGTTCTCCTACTTTCTCGCGATGGGCCTTGTATTGTGGCTAGGCGGCCTGCGCGTAATCGGCGGAGAGATCACGATCGGCGAGCTGACGCAGTTCCTGGTGTTCATGACCGTGCTCCAGATGCCGGTGCGGCAGGTCGGCCTCGTCATCAACGGTTTCGCCCGCGCCTCCGTATCGGGCGCGCGCATGTTCGAGATTCTTGACATCGAACCGGCGATCCGCGACCAGCCCGGGGCGCGCGATCTCGCGGTAGACAAGGCGGAACTTGTCTTCGAGAACGTGTCCTTTTCCTACAGCGGATTCCCGAGCGAGCATGCGGTCGAGGGCATTTCATTTACCGTCAGCGCCGGCCGGACGCTGGGAATCGTGGGCCCGCCGGGCAGCGGCAAATCAACCATTGCCCACCTCATCCCGCGTTTTTATGACGTGACCGGCGGGCGCATCACCATCGACGGCCAGGATATCCGCGAGGTGACGCTCGACTCGCTGCGTGCCCAGGTGAGCGTCGTGCAGCAGGACACCTTCCTGTTCAAGACCGAGGTGCGCGAAAACGTCGCTTACGGCGATCCGACGGCCGAGGACGACCGTGTTGTCGACGCTGCCGACACTGCGCAACTGCACGATTACGTCGCGGGCCTGCCGGAGGGTTACGACACGCTGGTGGGCGAGCGCGGCCTTTCGCTCTCCGGCGGGCAACGCCAGCGCATGTCGATTGCGCGCAGCGTGCTGCTTGCCCCGCGCGTCATCGTGTTCGACGACTCCACAGCAGCCATCGACGCCGGCACCGAGTTGCGTATCCGGGACGCGCTGAAGGCGCTCAACCGCACCCGCGCCACGATCATCATTTCGCACCGCCTTTCCTCGCTGATGCATGCCGATGAAGTCCTGTTTCTCGAAGCGGGACGGATAGTCGAGCGCGGCTCGCACGCGGCACTGCTGGCGCAGGGCGGGCGTTATCGCCAGTTGTTCGATCTGCAGATGGGCGTCGCCCGGCAGAATGCCGATGCCTGATTCAGCGCCTTCTTCAGCCAGACGTCCCCCGGGAGGCAGCTCCGCGCCGGCACTGCGCGGGAAAGGTGACGCATTGCGTCGCGGGGGCGAAGAGATCTTCGGCGCGGCGATGGATCGCCAGGTACTGCGCCGTTTCCTTGGGTTCCTGCAACCGTACCGGAGGTCCTTGCTCTTCTCCATCATCGCGGTGCTGGCGTTCACGCTGACCCAGATTGCGGTACCCCTCGTCATCCGCTTTGTCATCGACAAGGCGCTCCCTGCGGGCACCGCAGCCGGCCTGCCCGCAGGCGCGCGGGAAGGCGGGGAGCAACTGCTTGCAATCGCCGTGGCTGGCTTTTTCGCGGTCGTGCTGGTGAATTACATATCCAACTACTGTCAACAGGTCTGGGTGGCCATCACCGCCGAGCGTGTGCTTCAGGATTTGCGACGCGCGATGTACGCACATCTGCAGCGCGTTTCCCTGTCGTTCATGGACCGCACCCAGGTTGGGCAGTTGATGTCGCGCCTGCAGGGCGACGTCGGCGCGTTGCAGGAATTTCTCGAGTCCTCGATCTTTGCCCTTGGCGATCTGGCGCTGCTGGTGGGCATTGTCATCGTGCTAATTGCGCTCGACGTACAGCTTGGGCTGCTCACGCTCTCGGTCGTGCCGATACTGATCCTGGTGCGCGCCATCTGGCTGCCGGCGGCAAAGCGCGCGTTCATCCGCGCGCGCGAAACTTCCTCTATCGTCAACAGCGCACTGGCGGAGAACATCAACGGCGTGCGCACGGTCCAGGAAATGTCGCGAGAAGGATTCAAC
>DASPGR010000248.1:0-3652 GCA_035620515.1 Burkholderiales bacterium
AGTCCGATTCGGGGCTCGGGTGTGCTCGAGTTGCCGCCGAGCTTCGGCTGCACGCTTTATTTCGTCCAGGAGCCTGCTCAATGCGATCCCCGACTTAACGGCTCCGTTGTCACTACTTCCTTAAATTCTGCTTTCGACCCAAAGCGGACATCTAACTCCCTGGGTGTGTTGCGAAGTGCGTGGAGCATAGCGCCACACGAAATTTGTCGCTAACGAGCCAGCTGTTAGGTCTCACCGGCCCCGACTTGACGGTCATCACGTAGTAGCGCGCTATGGCGCCGGCGCCGCAGGCGCCTCGGACGCAATGCGCGCGAAGTTCTCGTAGAGTGTCCAGTCGAGCCGGTGCTCCTCGAGGGTCTGCGGATGCCACATACGCCGCGGCAGTTCGAAGATGTCACCGCCGTAAACATGCAGGCCTATTGTGGGTGCATTGCCCACGCATTCAACGACGTGCGCCGCGTCAGCCCGGATACCTAGGATCGAGCCGGATTTGATGGTGACCTCGCTTGCCTTGCGCAGCCGTCCATCCTCCACGCGGTAGAGCGTGTTCTTCTCTTCGCCCGAAAGGAGCAGGATCGTCGCCCACGTGCCGTGGTCGTGTGGCGGTGTACGCCGTCCGGCGGGAAAGCAGACCTTCAGCAGGGTGAGCTCCGGCGAACGGTAGAACACTTGCCGCGCGTTCCCGCCCACGCCGGAGATGTAGCGCAGCGCCTCGCCCACCTCGGCGATGTGGTCCTTTAGTTCCTCGAGGGCCGCCCGCGCGGCGGGCATGGGTTCGCCGAGACTGGCTGCCGCCGCGAACTTTGCCACTAGCTCATGGGGTTTCATTCATTTTCTCCTGCCCATGCCGAGGACTCGCGTCCGGGCCTCAATTGGTGGAAGCAGCCACATCGCCCAGTATGCCGAGCAACCGCTCGGGTGCGCTGATCATCGCATCGTGGCCCGTCTCTATAGTAATGACACGCCATGCTGGATCTGCGCGTGCGCGTTTCCGCGATATGGCGAGGGTTGGCAGCGCTGGAGAGATGCAGTCTATGAATGTGCGTGGCAGACTGGCCACACGGGCTTCATCGAAGTGAAGAGCGTCGTCGTACATCCCGCCTGGCTGGGGCCGCTGGCGTCGCCGAACCCATTCTGCATCGGCGCCGCTCAAACCGTACGCCGAGGGATCCAAGGGCGGCATTGCGCCCTCGCCCGCTATTCCTTCTCGCCGCGCTGCACGAGTGGGTTCGTCATGGATGCTCGACCAGCTCTCGCCACTGCGCGGGACGATCGCGTCGATATAAACTAAGTGCGCCACGCGCTCGAACAGCCGATCGGCGACAGCGGTGATCAGGAGCCCGCCGTAGCTATGGCCCACGAGGATGGCGCGAGTCAATTCCTCGGTTTCAACCACCGCGGCGACGTCGTCGACGTGGGTGGTGAGCCGGATCGACGGCGACAAGTGATGAGCGCGGTCGCCAACGCCAGTCAACGTGACGGCAAATGCCCGGTGGCCGCGTGTCCACAGCACCGGCAGTATTTTTCTCCAGCACCAAGCTCCTTGCCACGCGCCGTGCACCAAAACAAAATCTGCCACTGGGTTGCTCCTTCTCAGGACGACTACGGATAAGGATTTCGGCGATGACGCGTTCAGCCGCGTGGCTAGGGCCCACCGGATCGCCTTCTTGCGACGATCAACGTTTGTTGATGTACAAAGGGGGTTTCCAAGACGCCAGTTTGCTCTTGCGACCGTCGTCCCTCAAGCAGATCAAGTCGTTATCCCGTATTGGCACGAAAAAGAGCTGGTTACTCGCCGCTGAATGGCCATTGATAGCGGAAGTCGCACTTACGGGGCACGGGCACGTCCGCTTCTGGCCGGAAGCAGACGTCGGGAGCATGCGAATGCAGATCTAAACTAGATCTGTCACAGCCCTCGCACAACGCGTTGATTTGAGAAGGACCGTCAGGGACCACGGATCACAAGACGTCCAAACCGGCGAATACCCAACTCGATTCAACGAAGTGGGACCGACGGGGTGAACGCGAAGCGGCTGGAGTGATCGCGTCGGCGATGCCGCTCCCACCACCCCCGCCGCTTCGCGGCGACCCATCCTCAGGCAGGAGGGGATTTACTTCGTTGTTTGCTTGGGCGCAGGTGGGCGTGCGCTCTTCACGACGCGAACCGTGTTGGGCAGGTTCGACGTGATGACCTCGGCAAGGGCATCGACGGCCGGGAGCCGCGGGAAGCTCTTCCGCCAGACGAGCAGGACGCGCCGATAAGCATCGGGCACCTTGATCGGCCGGGCGATCACGCCGGCGTCCGTCATCCAGGCGCCCCGCAAGGCGAGCGCAGGCACGAGCGTCGCGCCCATGCCGGCGCCCACTAACTGAAGAAGCGTCTCGAGGCTTGCTGCGCGCAAATCGGCCTGCTCGCCCGAGTCCTTGCGATCGGCCAGGCGGCAGATTTCCATCGTTTGCTGCGCAAGGCAGTGGCCCTCGGAGAGCAGCAGCATGTCGAGCGACTCGACGTCACGCCGGGTAATCGGATCCTTCTGAACAAAAGGATGCTTGCGTGGCAACGCGAGCCAGAACGGCTCGTCGAACAGCGCGCGCACCTGGAGCTCGGCATCCTCAGCCTGGGTTGCGATCAGGATCACGTCGAGCTGGTGACGGCGCAGGCGCTCGAGCAGAACCGCGGTGATTTCCTCGGACAGCACGAGCTTCAGCCCGGGATGGCGCTTGTGGAGCGGCGCAAGGATCAGCGGCACGAGGTAGGGAGCGAGCGTCGGAATCGCCCCGACGCGCAGGGGCCCGGCGAGGGGATCGCGATGTGCCCTTGCATGCTGTGTGAGCGCGTCTGCCTCTTCGACAGCGCGCTGCGCGTGCGGCAGCAGCGCCTCACCGAGCGGGGTGAGGGCGACCGACTTGGTGGTGCGCTCGAACAGCGCTACGCCGAGCTCGGCCTCGAGCTTCCGTAATTGTCCCGATAGCGTCGGCTGGCTGACGAAGCTCCGCGCGGCCGCCTGGCCGAAATGCCGGGTGTCGGCTAAGGCAATGAAATACCTGAGATCTCGAAGGTTCACGAGGGGCCTTGTGGCAGAGGAGCGTTAATAGATTATACCTATCATGATCCATCGTAAGAACGATTGGAACGATTTATGGCTTGCGCCTAACCTGTCTCCCGGGCGAGCCGTACGAGAAGGATTTTCTTGATCCTCATCAGTACGCCCCGGACTCATGAAAGTTATTTTCGAAGACCGTCGCGGTGACGTTCTGTACACAGGAGGGCAACTGGGGCGCGTCGGCGGCAACTCCCAGATGTCCGAATAGTTACAACATGACTGGAGAGAAGCATGGATACAACGACTGTTATTGACAAAACCGCGGGCAAGTGCCCGTTCACCCACATCGCCGGCGTCGGCCGGACGAACCGCGACTGGTGGCCGAATCAGCTGCGGGTGGAGTTGCTGCGCCAGCATTCCGCGAAGTCCGACCCGATGGGCAAGGGCTTCAACTACGCAAAGGAATTTAAGAGCCTCGACTACAAGGCGCTGAAGAAGGACCTGGTCAAGCTGATGACCGACTCGCAGGACTGGTGGCCGGCGGACTTCGGCCACTATGGCCCGTTCTTCATCCGCATGTCCTGGCACGCCGCCGGAACCTACCGCAT
>DASPGR010000249.1:0-12348 GCA_035620515.1 Burkholderiales bacterium
GGCGGCGGACAACGCGACGGTGCGCTCGGTTTTCATCATCGGGCCGGACAAGAAGGTCAAGGCGATGCTGGTCTACCCGATGACCTCGGGCCGCAACTTCGACGAGGTGCTGCGGCTCCTCGACTCGCTGCGGCTGACCGCGGCGCACACTCTTGCAACGCCTGTGAACTGGAACCCGGGAGACGACGTCATCATTCCGACGTCCGTTTCCGACGAAGAGGCAAGAAGGAAGTATCCCGCGGGATTCAGGACGCTCAAGCCCTATCTCAGGGTGGTGGCCCAGCCGCGCTAGCGTACAGGGTGGAATCCTGCGACCTTTGGGCCCGGCCGGCGTCTTACCAGGGTTGGGCCCGTTGCGGCCCCTTGAGCCGGGAGACCCCCATGAAACGGTTTCACGTACACCTTTCCGTTCAGGACCTTGACCAATCTGCCCGCTTCTACAGCGCCCTTTTCGGCGCCGAACCGAGCGTGCGCCACAGCGATTACGCCAAATGGATGCTGGAGAACCCGCGGGTCAACTTCGCCATTTCACAGCTCGGCGGCGCGCCGGGCGTGGATCACCTCGGGTTCCAGGTTGATACCGCCGATGAGCTGCACGCGATGACCGGCGCGCTGAAGGACGCGGGCCTCGCAGTGCTTGACGAAGGCGAGACCACCTGCTGTTATGCACACTCTGAAAAGGGCTGGGTGCGCGATCCCCAGGGCATTGCCTGGGAAGGGTTCGTCACCCACGGGGAATCTGCCACCTACCGCGCGAACTGCGCCCCGAGCGCCGAGGCCGGCACTTCCTGCTGCGCTCCCGCGCAGCAACGCTAGCCGGCCCTCGCAGGGTGCACAGAGAGAGGAGAACTACGCATGGCGGCCACACCTGCCGCCGCCGGCCCTGAGCCGGTGGCGGAGCTATATGGTGAACTGCGCACGGCGCTCATCGCGTTCCTGCGCAAGCGAACGGGTGACTCGCAGGTGGCCGAGGACCTCTTTCACGACGTCGTGGTAAAGGCGCTTGCTTCAAGCAGGAATGAAGCGCGCGCCCCCGAAAATCTCACCGCCTGGCTCTACACGGTGGCGCGCAACGCGGCGGCGGACTACCACCGCCGCCAACGGCCGACGGAGGAGCTTCCTGCGGATGTGCCCGATACGAGGGAAGAGGCGGACGCCGCGCTTGCCGCTCTCTCGAATTGCCTGCGGCCCATGGCCGAGGCGCTGCCCGACCCGTACCGTGGAACGCTCATCGCGGCCGAGTTCGACGACAAGCCGCTGCGCGAGCTGGCCGAGGCCGAGGGCGTCTCGCTCTCGGCCATCAAGAGCCGCGCGAGCCGGGGGCGGCGCATGCTTAGGCAGAAGCTCGTAGCATGCTGCCGGGTCGCCGTGTCCGGAGCCGGCACGGTACTCGATTACGATGCGCGCGCCGCCCGCGCCTGCGAGACCGATTGCGGAACGTCGGCCAACCCAGGCCACAAGGACGAGCGATGAAGGCGGAAGGCGCCGTGCGCTGCGGTAAGCTAGCGGCATGCTCAAGCGCATCGAAGCCGGGGTGCTTCGCGTCGCCTGCGAGGAGCGCGGCTCTCCCGCCGGCAGCCCGGTCGTGCTGCTGCATGGCTTTCCCTATGACGTTCGCGCCTACGACGAGGTAGCACCGCTTCTCGTCGCGAACGGCTTTCGCGTCATCACGCCGTATCTGCGCGGCTACGGCCCGACGCGCTTTCTCTCCGCCGACACACAACGTTCCGGCCAGCAGGCTGCGCTCGCGCACGATCTGCTCGCGCTCATGGACGCGCTCTCGATCCGCGAGGCGGTGCTCGGCGGCTACGACTGGGGCGGACGCGCCGCCTGCGTCGTCGCGGCGCTCTGGCCTGCGCGCGCCCGGGCGTTGGTGACGGTCAATGGCTACAACGTCCATGACATCGCAGGCTCGGTGAAGCCCCAGGCGCCGGAGGACGAGCACCGCATGTGGTACCAGTACTACTTCCACGGCGAGCGCGGACGCGCGGGGCTCGAGCAGAACCGGCGCGAGCTGTGCGAGCTCTTGTGGCGGCTCTGGTCACCCAATTGGCGCTTCGATGCGGCGACCTATGACCGCACCGCGCCCTCCTTCGACAATCCCGATTTCGTCCCGGTGGTGATCCACTCCTACCGGCACCGCTTCGGGCTCGCGCCCGGCGACCCCGTGCTCGAGGACACGGAGCGTCGCCTTGCCCTGCGGCCCCCGATTACCGTTCCGGCGATCGCGCTCGATGGCGAAGGCGACGGCGTCACGCGCGCGGGCGGCGCGCGCGACCACGCGAAGCACTTCAAGGCTTCCTACGAGCGCCGGGTGATCCCCCTCGTCGGGCACAACCTTCCGCAGGAGGCGCCGGGGCAGTTTGCGCAGGCCGTCATCGACGTTTTCCGGCGCTGATTCCGGCGACTCCGAATTTCGTGAAATAGGGCCTGACCTTTCTTGGCCAGGTGCGTGCGTCATCGTCGCTTCGCGGAATATTCCCTCGGCCCTGACGCCGGCCCGGCGCTATCCTCGTCTCCCCAATCGCCGTAATGGGGAGAGCACCATGAGATATGCCGTCATCCTGGGCGCCGTCGTTCTGCCGGCGCTCCTTTCCGGTTGCGTCACAAGCCATCCGCAGACAGCGGAGGAGTTCCGCAAGGCGGTTCCCGGCGCGTTCATGGCCAAGGTTGAAACCATGGAGGTGAATCGTCCCTATGAGGACGTATCCCGGACGATCGAGGAGAAAGCGCCCGAGTGCCTGAACGTGGCAATCCGCACCGTGTCGCAGACCACCACCAGCTACCAGGTGATCGTCACGGAATACCGGCCGACCGTGCGGGTCACGGATCAAAGGACCGAGCTTCACGTGCAGCAGCACCACAAGCAGGGCGTGCTCAAGGTCACCAAGGAGCCCGAGGGCGGCTACTACCTGCTGGTCGCAGACGCCTCGCCGGTCGCCGGCGGGCGCACGCGACTCGACGTATACGGCCCCTCGATTGGCCACGACACCCTGATCCGCGCGGTCAAGGGTTGGGCCACCGGTGACAACGTCGGCTGCCCGGACTTCACCAAGTGATAAGGCACGCGGGAACCGCGGTGCGTTTGATCGCATGGGGCGCGCTCGTCACAAGCGTGCTGGCCGGCTGCTCGGGGCTGAAGCCCTACGCGGAATCGCCGGAGAAGAATCTCCACATTCGCACCCATACGGCGTCGGGCTCGGCGTTTTCCAGCGTGCGCGCCTCGGTAGATGTCTACCGCGTCGAGCGCGGCTGCGTTGCCGATTACGAAGGCACCGTCGCGCTCGATAACGCGGACATGACGATGGGCGTTCCCGCAGGCCGCCCGAGCTACCTGGTTTTCCGCTTCGCGAGCTCGGGCTTTCTGGGGGGATCGAACAGCACCATCAGTTATGAAGCGCTGGTCACGCCGCGTCCCGATTCCAACTACGACGTGCGCGTCCGATACATCGACAACATATACAACGTGGCGATCCGCGATGAAGCGGGCCGCCAGATCGAGCGCCAGCGCCTGCCGGGCTGCCGCTCGTCCTGACGGCCGTAGCGCCCCGTCGCGTGGCCGACGGGGGCTGCGGCCCTTGCCAACTTACTGCAGGCTCACGATCGGCGCGAGCGCCGCGCCGATGCGCTCGCCCTGCCGCGGCGTGATCATGTCTCCGAGGATCGCCGTGAACCGCGGGTCCTGCACGCCTGAGACGATGTACTGCCAGCGGTAGGCGCCCAGGATGACGGCATTGATGCGTCCGACCTCCTCGGGCGTGAAGCGCGCACCGCATTGCGCGACGAAGTAGTCCGCGTCGCTCCGCGCCTGCGCCTGAAGGATCCCGTCCACCGCCCCGACGAGGGCGATGAGGTCGTCGACCGCGCGGTCGCGCTCTTCGGAAGAGAGCTTCGCGTTCTCGCGCTGCCACTCGAGCTCATCGAGGATCGCGTGCTGGGATTCCTCCTTCCAGTGGAAGAAGAAGACATCCCGGTAGAGCTCGGAAGCATCGTGGTCCGGCTCGATGCTCTGGCGATAGTGCACCTGCGTGAAGAGCTCGATGTGGCAGGTGAGCGCCAGCACCGCCCAGGTCGATTTTCCGAGCACGACGGATGCGACGTCGTTCGGTTGCGGCAGGAACGAGTAGCCCGCGGGCATCTCCTCGGCCGTGAGCCGCTCGATCCGGCGGAAGAGCTCCTGGTGCTTCAGCTCCTCGTCGGTGAAGCGCACGAGGGCCTCGAGGGCTGTCTGGTCGCCCAGCCAGTAATCGCGGCTCACCTCCAGGATCTTCGCGCCGATGAAGCGCTCGACCAGCCCGAACATGTTGGCGTAGGTTCGGCCCTGGATCTGGCTCAAGAGCCGGCGCTCGTCCGCGCTCAGGAACTCCAGGCGCTGGACGTGCGACAACCCGTCCGGGAGGAATTTCTTCGAGATGTCGAACTTGCGCCCGCGAATGACGTCGCGATCGATGTCCCAGCGGATGCGCTTGGACACCTCGACGCACTTGGCGTAGCGGGCTGCGTTGGTCGTTTCTTGCGTCGCTTGCATGGGTGCTCTCCTCTAGTGTTGTCCGTGGTTTCCCTCTCCGGGACTGCCGCGAGGCCCATCCGGGCACTCCGCAGTCCATGGCGGTATTGTCGGTACAAGGGCTTGCCCGGTCTTGAGACCGGAGTCCCGGAACGGACGGAAAATGAGGTCGAACGGGCAGGAAAGGATGGGACAGGAGTCCCTAACCCACGGCGGAAGGCGCGCTAGCGGGCCTGGCGGCCGAAGCCCGCGTCCCGCGCCCGCACGATCGCCTGCGCCCGGCTCTCCACCTGGAGCTTGTCGAAGATGCCCGTGATGCGGTTGCGCACGGTCTTCTCGCTCAGCTCGAGGCGCGCGGCGATCTGTGCGTTGTCGAGCCCCTGCGCCATCAGATCGAGGAGCTCAGCTTCGCGCGGCGTGAGACCGGCGAACGCCGGCCCGCCCGCAGGCGCTGCGGGCAGAAACGAGCGCACCTCGTCCAGCCAGCGACGCCATGCCGATTCATGCTCGAGCAACAGGTGGTTGCGGCTGTCGAGCGGCACGAAGCGCGCGCCCGGAATGAGGCCTGCAATCAGCCGGCCCTCCTCGAACGGCACGCGCGCATCACGGTCCGGATGCAAAACCAGTGTCGGGCACCTCACCTGCGGCGCGATTCCCGTGACGTCGATGTCGCCGATGATATGGAAGAACTTCCGCGCGTTCCGGGGCGAGGTCGATATGCGCTCCAGCTCGTTGAACCAGTGGTGCTGCTCGGGCGTGCCGTCCGGAATGAACTGCGTGGTGAAGAACTGGCGGAAAGCCGGGTTCTCTCCGCCCCAGCCGACCTCCGCGAGCTCGCCCAGCATCTCCGCCACCTTTCGCTGCTGCGGCGTCAAATCCCGTCTGAGCACGCCTCGCGCGTAGCCGCCGTATAAAACCAGTTGGCTCACCCGCTCGGGATGGCGCACTGCATAGGTGATGGCAAGGGATGCCCCCTGCGAGATTCCGAGCAGCGGGAAGCGGTCTACGCCGGCCGCGTCGACGACGGTTTCGAGATCATGCACCCATGCCTCGAACGACAGCTCGGAGACGTTCCAGTCCGAGAGGCCGCATCCGCGCTCGTCGTAGCGCAGAAGCGTGTGGTTTCGGCTCAGCTCCTTCAACCAATGGCGCCAGACCGGGCTGTCCCAGTCGAACTCGAGGTGGCTCAGCCAGTTCGACACCTTGACGAGCGGCGGCCCCATGCCCGTTGTCGCATACGCGATGCGGACACCGTCGTCGGTGGTGCAGAACCGGATCGCTTGCTTCACTGGCGGAAAATTCTTGTCAAGAATCCTTGGCGGTCTTGGCGTCTTGGCGGTTCCGTGTTCTCGATTTCACTCCATTACGCCGACCTTGGGCGCGACCGCGATTTCCATCTCCGCGAGCCCGATGACTTCCTCCGGCGTGAATCCGGGCGCCACCTCCTCGAGGACGAAACGCCCGTCGCGCCAGCGCAGCAGCGCGAGGTCGGTGACGACGCACGTGACGCAGCCCTTGCCCGTGAGCGGATAGGTGCATTTGCGTCGCAGCTTCGGGCGGCCCTTGCTGTCACAATGTTCCATCACGATGACGAGGTCCCCACGGCCCGACAGGAGATCCATCGCGCCGCCGATGCCGCCGCGCTTCGCGTCCGCCGTGCTCCAGTTGGCGACGCTGCCCGCCTGATCGACTTCGTAGGCGCCGAGGATCACCGTGTCGATCCAGCCCCCGCGCGCCATCTCGAAAGAGGTCACGCTGTCGAAAAATGAAGCGCCCGGCCGCAACGACACGAATTGGCCGGCTGCGTTGTAGATGTCCGGGTCGATCTCGTTGTCGGTCGTCACCATGTGGCCGTAGCCGAGGACTCCATTTTCCGCATGGAGAACGACGTCGCGGTCCTGAAGATAGTTCGAGACCATTGTCGGGATGCCCACGCCGAGATTCACGTAGCTGCCGTCTTTCACGAGCGCCGCGGCGCGCTTCGCGATGCCGGTGCGCGAGAGGCCCGGCTTGCCGTGATAGAGGCGCGGCTTGTCCTGCGGGCGCCGCTCGGGCCGGCGCCAGCCCTTGCCGTCCTCCTTCTGCGTGGTCTTCACAACGCGCGAAATGAAAATCCCCGGGAGGTTGATGAGCTCGGGCGGAATTTCTCCGGGCTCGACGATCTCGTCCACTTCGACGATTGCGACGCGGGCGGCCTTGGCGAAGCTCGGATTGAAGTTCTGGCTTCCGCCGCGGAGCTGCACGTTGCCGAGGCGGTCAGCACGGTAGCCGCGGAGAAACGCGTAATCGACGCGGATCGCGGTCTCCAGCACGTAAGGTTTGCCGTCGAACTCGCGGATCTCGCGCCCCTCGGCAAGCGCGGTGCCGACGCTGGTCGGCGAGTAGAACGCCGGAATCCCCGCTCCGCCCGCGCGGCAGCGCTCGACCAGTATGCCCTGGGGCACGAGCTCCACTTCCATCTCGCCCGCAGCGATCTGCTCCTCGCTCGAGGTCGGTGTTCCGGGCCGCACGGAGAAAGCGGCCACGAGCTTCTTCACCTGCTTGTTCTCGGCCAGGATCTGCCCGCGGATTGCACCGGGGTCGCCCAGCGAATTGCAGACGAGACAGAGATTCTTCGTCCCCCTGTCGCGCAGCGCGAGGATGAGGCTGTTCGCAAACCGGTGCCCCACGCTGAACCCCGCAATCGCGATCGTCGCCCCATCGCCGATGTCCGCAACAGCGTGCGCGGGCGATTCATGCACCTTGTTGATCATCTGCGTCTCCGACTCGATTCAGATTGCGCGAAGCGCTTACTCGGGCCGAAGGCCCCCGTCGCGAATGATGGCCCCATAGCGCAGGTACTCCTCCCGCATCAGGCGCATGAAGCCGTCGGGCGTGCTCTCGGGCATCGATTCCGCGCCCTGGCGGACGAACTGCTCGCGCAACGCGGCGTGGCGCAGCCCGCGCACGATATCGCCGTGCAGCTGCTCGACGATGCGCCGCGGCGTGCCGCGCGGCGCGACGATGCCCGACCAGCGGTCGATCTGCGCCTCGGGCAGCCCCACCTCCGCGATCGCGGGCACCCCCGGCAGCGCGGCGCTGCGACCCGGCGTCATCACGGCGAGCGCGCGAAGGCGCCCTTCGCGCACCGGCCCCATGACCGCCGGCAGCGTGAGCACCGCGTAATGCACCGCGCCGTGCGACATCTCGACGAAGGTATCGAGCAGCCGCGTGAACGGCACGTGCACCGCGTGGATGCCAAGTGCGCGCGTGAAGACTTCACCGGCGAGATGGGAGGCCGAACCGATTCCCAACGATGCGTAGTTCAACTCGCCGGCGCGAACGCGCGCGTAGCGCACGAGCTCCGGCGCGCTGCGCACGGGCATGCGCGGGGTGACGACCAGCACGTTGGTGATGGATGCGACATGCGCGACGCCGACGATGTCTGCCAGCGCCCGGTACGGGGGCTCTTCACGCAGGAGCTCCGTGATGATCCGCGTGACGCCGACCATGCCGAGGGTGTAGCCGTCGGCATTCGCTCTCGACACGATGGTGTTGCCGATCAGCCCGCCTGCCCCCGAGCGGTTCTCGACGATGATTCTTTGCCGGTAGAACGATTCCAGCCGGCCGGCAAGAGAGCGGGCGAAAAAGTCGTCGGCCGTCCCCGGAGACGATGCGACGACGATGCGTATCGCCCGGACCGGGTACTCGGCGAACGCCGGCGCCCGCTCTGCGAGGAGCGGTTCGCCGCCAAGCAAAAGGGCGGGCGCGCCGATTGCGGCGCGCAGGGCACCCCTCACCGCCAACTGTCGAAAATGCGCTGCGATCATCCCCCTCCCCTCGCGCGCCAACCATAGCGCGCAGAAAGGCGGGCAGCAAGCCCGCTAGCGGCAGTCCTTCGCTGGCCGCCCGATGGCGATGCGCGTGTCGCCCTGCCGGAAACAGCCGTCGATCCATTTGCCCTCGAACACCTTGCCGCCTTTTGCCCGGTAGACGCCGTGGCCGTCCGCCCGGCCTTCGCGCCAGTGCCCCTTGAATCGGTCACCGTTCGCCCAGGTGAACACGCCATCGCCATGAATCAGGCCTTTGCGAAACTCTCCCTTGTACCGGCTGCCGCTCGCGAGCGTGATTTCCCCGCGGCCATGCAACCTGCCGGCGTGGTAATCGCCGGACATGCGCTGCCCGTCCGCCAGGATCGTCACGCCCTCTCCCTCCGGCTGGCCGTCGCGGAACTCGCCCTCATAGCGAAAGGCCTTCGTCGTCCATACGCCCCGGCCGTTCCACTCATCCTTGCGCCACTCGCCCTCGTAGCGCCCCCCATCGGGCGCAGTCATAACGCCTTGACCATGGCGTATCCCCTCGCGCCATTCGCCCTCGTAGCGCTCCCCGTTCGCGCGCCCCATCACCCCCTGCCCGTGCAGGTTGCCCTCGAGGAACTCGCCCTCGTAGCGATCGCCGTTCGTCCAGGTATAAACGCCGCGGCCATGCCGCTTGCCGGCCTGAAACTCGCCCACGTAGCGGTCTCCGTTCGCCCATGTGTAGGTCCCCGCGCCGTCTCTCTGGCCGTCGCGGAACGTGCCGACGTAGCGATTGCCGCCCGCTTCCGTGTAGTCACCGTCGCCGTGCATCGCGCCTTCGCGAAAATCCCCTGCGTAGCGCTCGCCGTCTCCCCATGTAAGCACGCCGCGCCCGTGGCGCTTGCCGTCGCGAAACCCGCCTTCATAGCGCTCGCCGTACGGCGCGGTGTAGATTCCGTGGCCGTTCGGCACACCATAGCGAAGCTCGCCCTCGTAGCGTGTCACCGAGCTGCCCGTCCGCCACTCGAGCACTCCGCGTCCCATCGCGCGCCCCACTGGAGTGCACCCTTCGCTCCAGTTGACCGTTTGCCCGGATTCCGGGCTTGCATTCCATATCCAGCAGCCGGTGCGATCGTCCACTGACCAGCCAGGCTTGCCGGGCGCCGCCCGCACGTCGGGCGGCGGCAGCGGTGGGCGCGCGATCGACACGCCCGCGAGAAAGCAAAGAAGCAACGACAGCAGGAACACTTGAAGAGCGGCGTGCCGCAGGCGAGTTGGCGCGGCGGGCTGGAGCGCGCGCAGGCGCCGCACGATGTCGGCCTCGGCAACGCGGTGGTCTTTGGCGATAGCGGCCCGCATGGATTCGGGCCCCCTGGCGATCGACACTCGTCTCCTCGCTCCGATGGACCGCAGGGCGGCCACTCCATTTAAGGGCAGGAGACCCCCGGCCCGCAAGTCGCACGGCGAAAGGTTTTCTGCATCCAACCGAGCGCCGCGCCCGTATCGGGTATCTGGCGGTCGACGGCGCCGGGGGGCCGTGTACCGTCCGCCCGCAATACCCCGGGAACCCCGTCCGGAAATCCGGCAATTTCTTCTGAGGAGACAAACACATGACTACAGCAAGGAAAGCAACCGGCATTGCAATTGCGGCCGCGGCAGCGTCGCTCTTCGCCATTGCGGCGGCACCGGTTGTGCACGCACAAGGCGCCAAGGTGGAGTGTCACGGCGTCAACGCGTGCAAGGGCCAGAGCGAGTGCAAGGGCGCGAAAAGCGAGTGCAAGGGCCTCAATGCCTGCAAGGGCCAGGGCTTCAAGGTCATGACCGAGAAGGCCTGCAAGGAGGCCAAGGGCACGCCGATGAAGATGAAGTCGTAACAGGCCAAGGCGGATGCTTCGCATGCGAAGCATCCGCCCGCTCCATTCGGCCTTCACGATTCAGGTTTCACACGTCCGGTGAGAGCCCATAAGAGGGAGGCGCCGTACGGCGAGCTCGGATTCGGACTGGGCGCGCGCCCCGTGCACTACGAGGAATTGCTGCGCACGCGGCCGCGCGTCGACTGGCTGGAAGTGCTCACCGAAAATTACCTCGTGCCGGGCGGCAAGCCGCTCTACTACCTCGAGCAATTGCGCCGCGACTACCCCGTGGTCATGCACGGCGTATCGATGTCGATCGGCAGCACCGATCCGCTCAACCTCGACTACCTCGCTCAGCTGAAAGACCTTGCGGCGCGGATCGAGCCGCTGTGGATATCCGACCACCTGTGCTGGACCGGGGTGGCAGGCCGCAACCTTCACGACCTGATGCCGCTGCCGTACACCGAAGAGGCGGTCGCCCACGTCGCCGCGCGCGTCGCCCGCGTGCAGGAGCATCTCGGGAGACGCATCCTGCTGGAGAACGTGTCGAGCTACGTAACTTACCGCGCCTCCGGGCTGACCGAATGGGATTTCCTCGCCGAGATCGCGCGCCGCGCGGATTGCCTGATTCTGCTCGACGTGAACAATATCTACGTCTCGAGCCGCAACCACGATTTCGATCCGCTAGCCTATCTCGATGGCATTCCGGCCGAGCGTGTGCAGCAAATCCATCTCGCGGGGCATGAGAACTGCGGGGGCTACATCATCGACACTCACGACGCGCCGATCGTCGACCCGGTGTGGGACCTCTACGGCGAGGCAGTGAGGCGCTTTGGACCCGTCCCGACCATGATCGAGCGCGACGACAGGATTCCCCCGCTCGCCGAGCTCGTGACCGAGCTCGACCAGGCGCGACGGGTGGCGCGTGCCGCAATGACTGAGAGGCTCGCCGCATGAGCGCGCTCGCGCGCCTGCAGCGCGGCTTCCAGAGCAACGTTCTGCAAGGTGATCGGCGCTTCGAGCACCAAGTCGCCGGCACCGCACGCGTGAGCGCAGCGTGCCGGCTCGCCATCTATTCCGGCGCGTACCGCGCGCGGCTCGTGGAGGCGCTCGGCAAGGATTATCCGGGACTGCGCGCGCTCGCGGGCCAGCCGCGGTTCGAGCGACTCGCGAATGAATACATCGCCGCCTGTCCTTCGTCGTTTCCCAACCTGAGATGGTACGGCGGCGAGCTCGCGGCATTTCTCGGAGCCTCCGGTCACCGGCGCGCCGCCGCGCTCGCCGAGATGGCCGCCTTCGAATGGCAACTGGGTCTCGCTTTTGACGCGGCGGACGCTGCGCCGCTCACGACCGACGATATCGCGGGCGTTCCGCCCGAAGAGTGGCCACGCATGCGCTTCAGGACGCACCCGTCGGTCAGGCGCCTTTCACTTCGCTACAACGTGCCTGCCATTCGCTCGGCCTCGGAGGATGGCGCTCCCCTGCCCCGGCTCGAGCGCGGGAGCGCTCCCATCGCATGGCTCATCTGGCGGCAGGATCTCACTGCCCGCTTCCGCTCGCTCGAAGGCGATGAGGCGCGAGCGTTCGATGCGCTCATGCGCGGCGCCGACTTCGGCGAGATCTGCGCAGAGCTGGGCGACAGCGCCGAGCCCGCCTTGCGCGCCGCCGCGCTCCTCAAGGGCTGGACAGCCGACGGCCTTCTCGCTGGACTTTGAGGCCCGCCGAGGCTTTGCTACGCTTCGGCGGTGAGCAAAGATTCCACCACGGCAGGCGGTCGGGACGAGGTCGTCGATTTGCGCTCCGACACGCTCACCCGACCCACTGCGGAGATGCGCGCGGCGATGATGGCGGCTGAGGTGGGCGACGACGTCTACGGCGAGGATCCCACGGTGCGCGCGCTCGAGGCGGAAACCGCGCAGGCGCTCGGCAAGGACGCGGCCGTCTTCACGCCCTCGGGCACGATGGCAAACCAGATCGCCATTCTGCTCCACGCGCGGCCCGGCGACTCGGTGATCTGCGAGGAAGGCGCGCACGTGCACGTCTACGAGGCCGGCGGCGGCGCGGCGCTCGCCGGCGTGCAGTTCGATCTCGTGCCGCTCGCTGAGCGCATGTCGGATGCCGCGATCGAGGCGCGCTTCCGCGCCGAGGAGCTGCACGCCGCGACAACAACGCTCCTCTGCGTGGAAAACACGCACAACCGTGCCGCGGGACG
>DASPGR010000250.1:0-20575 GCA_035620515.1 Burkholderiales bacterium
ATCAATCACGGCGCCAACATGGGCGACGACACCATCTACTCGGGAACGGTGGCAGCGGCAACGGAAGGATTCCTGCTCGGCATTCCCTCGATCGCGATATCTCTCGTCGCCGAGGGCGGCAATCACTTTTCCACTGCCGGGCGCGTCGCGGCGGAGCTGGTGAGCCGCTTCAGGGATCGCTCCCTTGACCAGCCCGTGCTGCTGAATGTCAATGTGCCCGACGTCGAGTACGAAAAGCTGCGCGGTTTCCGGGTAACCCGCCTGGGTCGCCGTCACAAGGCCGAGCCGGTGGTCAAGACGAGCAGCCCGCGCGGCGAAACGGTCTACTGGATCGGCGCGGCTGGCGGTGCTCAGGATGCCGGGGAGGGCACCGATTTCCATGCCGTCGCGAGCAACTTCGTGTCGATCACACCGCTCCAGGTTGACCTTACGCGCTATGCCCAGATGGAGCCGGTTGCCGCGTGGCTGAAATGAGTGCACCGCGCTCCGGCATCGGCATGACCTCGCAGCGCACGCGGCTGCGCATGATCGAGCGCCTGCGGGCCCAGGGGATACGGGACGAGACGGTGCTTGCCGCGATGGCCGAGGTGCCGCGGCATCTATTCATCGATGAAGGGATCGCGAGCCGCGCGTACGAGGACATTTCGCTGCCGATCGGGTTCGGGCAGACCATCTCGAGTCCGCATACGGTTGCGCGCATGAGCGAGCTCGCTCGAGCGGGCCCGAAGACGGAAAAGGTCCTGGAGATCGGGACCGGCTGCGGTTACCAGACAGCAATTCTTGCCAAGCTGGCGCGCCAGGTCTATTCGATGGAACGCATTGCTGCACTGGTGCGCCAGGCGCGGCGCAACCTTCTCGCAGCCGGGATCAAGAACGTCCATTTGCGGCACGGCGATGGCCACGCCGGCATGCCGGCCCTGGCGCCGTTCGACGTCATCATGCTCACTGCTGCCGCTGTGCAGGCGCCGGCGGCGCTGCTCGAGCAGCTCGCGGTCGGTGGTAGAATGATTTTGCCGATGATGAACCAGCGCAATCAGCATCTTGTCGTGATCGAACGCACCGACAGGGGGCATGTGGAGCGACGGATGGATTCGGTAAAGTTCGTGCCAATGCTGCCGGGGATCGGCTGACGTCCAGCCGCAACGTCCGGTGAAGCATCTTGCGTTCCTTGTCGCACTTTTTGTCGGCCTGAGCATGCTTGCGACCGGATGCTCTGTCAGGCGGGGTGCGCCTGTCGTCGAGCGCTCGGCGGGATCGAAGCCGGCGAGCGCGCCATCGCGCGTCTCCAGCAGCGTGCCGGGCTCGAGTGATGTCCGTCCCGAGTTCTACACGGTACGCAAGGGCGACACGCTTTTCAGCATCGCGCTGGACCAGGGCCTGGATTACCGGGAGCTCGCGGACTGGAACGGCATCAGCGACCCCGGCGTAATACGCGCGGGGCAGACGCTTCGGCTGACGCCGCCACGGACGGCAGGCCTTGCGCCCTTGAGAACGTCGCCCGCGGTGGAACGCCACCCGATCGGCGGCGCGCCAAAGACCGGCGCCAGCCCGGCGAGCCGCGTCAAGACCGAGCCCAAGGCGACGCGGGCGCCGTACACGGACCAGACCTACGCCCAGCTCGTGCACGGCACGGCCCGCTCGGGCTCCTCCGCCGCAAAGGCTCCAGCGCGTCCGGCCCCGCGACAGGCGCCCGCTGGAGAGGGCGACGTCATCGCGTGGGTGTGGCCGGCGAATGGCAAGGTGATCAGCACGTTCAATGACTCCGCCAAGTTGAAGGGGATCAGCATTGCGGGGAAGCTCGGGCAGCCCGTGACCGCGAGTGCCGCCGGCCGGGTGATCTTCAGCGGGACGGGGATACGGGGATTCGGGAAGCTGATCGTCATAAAGCACAACGACACGTTTCTGAGTGTCTATGCGCACAACAGCGAGTTGCTGGTGAAGGAAGGACAGAGCGTTGCAAAGGGGCAGAAGATTGCGGAGATGGGAAAATCGGACACCGACCAGGTCAAGCTTCATTTCGAGATCCGGCGTTTCGGCAAGCCCGTTGATCCCATCACCCTGCTGCCGCAAGGCTAGCGCGACCGCACCGTTCTCAGGCGCGGAACTCTCTTACCTGCTGGCGAAGCTGACCCAGCATGCCCGGATCGGAGTTTGACCCGTAGCGCAGGCCGACATACAGCCGGGTAATCGCCAGAACGGGAGACGCGAGATCAGGGCGCGCACGCTCGAGCCGTTGCGCGTAGTCGAGCGGCCCCTCCTCCGCAGCGCGGGCGAAACCCTTGCGCCGCAGCTTTTCGCAGAACCTGAGATATACGACGCGGGCGGGATCAGCGATGTGCGTGCGCAATCGGCTCAGCATGAACAACGCCAGGATCACGACGATGATTCCGGCCAGCGCCAGCATGATGGCCGTCAACGTGTACCAGGTCGTGTCATCTATTCCCATGCCGACCAGCAGCTGCCGTTGCCGCTCCGGCGTATAGCCGAGCACCCACTGATTCCAGCTGTTGGCCATCAGGTCCCAGGTAAAGCGCAGCTGGCGAAGCAGCTCGAAATCGCCGCGCACGAGCATCGGGAGGGGATCGCTGCGCGGGACGGCTGCGGAAATGCCTGCCTCGACCCGCAGGGGCGATACGGCCGCCGTGGGATCCACCCGCACCCAGCCCTCGTCCGGAAACCAGACCTCGACCCAGGCGTGCGCGTCGGCCTGCCGAACGATGAGGTAGTCTCCGAGCTCGTTGACCTCGCCGCCGAGATAGCCGGTAACCACTCTCGTGGGAAATCCCGCCGCGCGCATGAGGACGGCAAACGCCGACGAGTAGTGCTCGCAGAATCCCCGGCGCGTATTGAAGAGGAATTCGTCCACGGGGTTTCGGCCGAGCAATGGGGGAGTGAGGGTATAGAAGAAGCTCTGCTCGCGGAACATGGAAAGGATCTCGCGCATGAGCGCGCGATCATCGGAAACCTTACGGCGCAGCGTCTGCGCCAGCTCGACCGTTCTCGGATTGAACCCGGCGGGAAGCTGGCGTGCGCGGTGCAGCGCCATGGCGTTCTCGTCCGTTCCGTAGCTGTACTCGAGAAACGACGACATGTCGTAGCGCATGCGGTTGGTGACGGGGGAGAACGAGCGGATCTGAAAATCGGCGCCTGTCGCCGAATGCGGAACGGCTCGCGCGGGAACGTCCAGGGCGAAGAGCCATCGCTTGTTGTGCGGCTCAAGGGTCACGACGTAACTCGTCGGCTCGCCCGTGTTTGAAAAACGTGGCGTGCCGTAGATGAAACGCGAGGCGGACCACGTCTGGCCGTCAAAATCGAACATCACCGGCCCGCGCCAATAGCGCTTGTTTGGCGGCGGAATGCCCGACTCGAATTGCACGCGGAAGGCGACCGCATCCGAGAGGCTGAGACTGGAGAGGCTGCCGGGGCTCATCGTGTCGGAGAGCCCGCTCACGCCCGAGTACGCGTCCTGCGGCAGCCCCCACAGGGGGCCTGAAACGCGCGGGAAGAGCAGGAACAGCACCAGCATCAGCGGGACGGACTGTGCCAGCAACACGCCCGAGTCCCGCAGCTGCCGGCGGAACGGCGGCTCGTCGCGCCCGTAATGCAGGCTCATCATCGTCGCCGTGATGATCCAGACGCACGCCAGCATGTAGAGACCGGAAAGTATGGTCTGGGAGTAGAGGAAATTCGTGATGACGAGGAAGTATCCAAGGAATATGAGCAGCATCGCATCGCGCAGGGAGCGCATCTCGAGGAGCTTCAACCCCAGCATCACGACGAGCAGCGCCACGCCGGCGTCGCGCCCGAAGATCGTGCGGTAGTTGAGGTAAATGCCGATGGTCGCCACGATAACGATTGCCAGCAGAAGCCACCGGCTGGGAAGTGCGTTACGCGCATGGGCGAGGTAGGCCCTCCATCCGCCAAGAGTCGCGACGAGCGCGACCACCCACCACGGAAGCCGCGCTGCATGAGGAGCGGCGACCAGCGCGAGCGAGAGCACGAGCCACAGGACGTGGTGCAGGGCAAGCGGCTGGCGCGGGTCGATCATGGCTCAAAACGCGCGAGGGCCTCGAGGCAGTGCTCGCGCTGGGCGTCGCCGTTCGCCATCTCGACAGTCTTCCCGGGCAGGCGCAGGCCAAACGAGAGGCCCGCTTCGTGCGCGTCGATCACCCAGCGCGCGAGATGCGAGAGCTTCTCCTCCGTGCCAAGGGCTGCGGGCAACAGCGCCCAGTCGAGCCAGAGCTCGATGTCGGCGCGTCCCGAGAACTGCTTGGTCAGCAGGCCCTGGTCGCGGGCCGCCAGCTTCCAGGCGATATGTCTCGGGGAGTCGCCGACATGGTATTGCCTCATTCCCGAAAAATCTTCCTGTCCGTCGGACCGTCCGCTTCCCACGTCGTAACCCGTGGCGGGTGCCGGCAGCGGGAATCCGGGCGACGCCGGGCGCGGATACACGACGCATTGCAGATCCAGCTCAAGGTAGGACCAGGCGTAGACAAGGCCCAGCGGATACCGCGTAAAGAGAGTCAGTCGCCCGGGCCGAAGGATGCCGCGGCGGCGCGCGAGGACAGCGGCCGCTGCCGCGACCGTCGAGCGGGCGGGAATGTCGACGCTTACCCAGTCGCGTTTGTCGTGGGTGAGATTGACGGCGTAGCGCGGCGTATCCCCGGCGTTCTCCAGATGCACGATGAAGTGGGCGGTATCGCCTGCGAATACCGGACGGGCCCGACCGCCGACGACATGCAGGTTAGCGAGATTGCGGAACGTGTAGACAATCGTATTGACGCCCATCGCGGCCAGCATGAACGTCAGGACGAATCCAAGGCTCAGGGTGTAGTTGATGGAGCCCGTGAGCATGAGCATCAGCATGCCTGCGAACGTCAGGCCATGGCGCGTGGGAAGGATGAAGATTCTGCGCTGCCCCAGCACGATCACACCCGTTTCGGGGCCCCGCAGCTGGAAGAGCCAGCGCTGCAATTGGTCTTTCAGTGAGGCGTACATGCGCTTTTCCGGCGTCCGGGCTTAGCGTTCAGGCTCGGCACTGAAACCTGGATCCCCGAAAGCCCGGCCGCGGAACGCCGTGCATCAGGGAATCGGGACCTGCTTGACGAGATGTGCCGCGATGTCGGTGCTCGTGATGCGGCTGACCTGTCCGGTGCAGACCAGGCGATGCCCCACAACGCCGGGCAGTATCGCCTGCACGTCTTCCGGAACGACATGGCCACGGCCGGACATGAGCGCCCACGCCCGCGCGGCGTGCAGCAATGCAAGCGCTGCGCGCGGCGACAGGCCGTTGACATAGTCCGAGGCGCGTCGCGTGTAGGTCACCAGGGCCTGGACGTAGTCGAGCAGCGCGCCCGACGCATGCACCTGCTGGGCGCGATGCTGCAGCTCGATCAGATCGCCCGCATTCATGCTCGGCTCCAGCTGCTGCAGCAGGTCGCGCCGGTCCTCGCCCTGCAGCAACGCGCGCTCGGCCTCGTTGTCGGGGTAGCCGAGGTGCACCCTCATCAGAAAACGGTCGAGCTGTGACTCCGGAAGCGGAAAGGTCCCGACCTGATAGGATGGATTCTGCGTCGCGATCACGAAAAACGGCTGAGGGAGGCGGCGCGTCTCCCCCTCTGCGGTGACCTGATGCTCCTCCATGGCCTCGAGGAGAGCGCTCTGGGCTTTCGGGGTCGCTCGATTGACTTCGTCTGCCAGGATCACCTGGTGGAAGATCGGGCCGGGATGGAACTGGAAGCCGGCATTCTCGCGGTTGAATATCGATACACCGATGATGTCGGCCGGCAACAGATCGCTGGTGAACTGGATGCGCTGGAATCCGAGCCCAAGCGAGGTTGCGAGCGCGTGCGCCAGCATCGTCTTGCCGACACCCGGCACGTCTTCAATCAGCAGGTGACCCCGCGCCAGCAGGCAGGTGATGGCAAGCCTTATTTGCCGCTCCTTGCCCAGGATGATATTGCTCACCTGGGCCACGACGCTCTCGAGCTGCTGCATCACATTGCGCGAGGCATAGGCGCCGGCGGGGCTTGTCCCATCCGTTGGCTTTCGTCCCGTATCTGGCACGACTGAAATTCTCCTATCCACTAGCGCTCCGCGACATCCAACAGCGCGCGTATTGGCAGGATTCTACGCTGACGAATGTGGTGCCCGATTTCACATGCCCGTTCCTGCCCAAGAGGGATTATAGGCAGGGTCGTCCCGGGAAGCGCACGGAAAAACATCACGTTGGAGAAGGATCCTGATGTCGGCCTTTACCTTTCGACATGCCGGTGCGTCGGAGCTCATGCTCCTGTGCGTAGTGCCTTCGATTGCGCAGGCTGACAGAGTCCCGCCGAACGAGTTTGGGGCAGTGCGGGTTGCAGCGACTCCGATCGAAGGATGTCTCTCACTCCCGGCATCGTGATGAATGCGTTGTCGCGGTTATACCCCGACCCACCTTTGGACTGTGCGTTCGATTTACATCGCATCAGGCGGTTGGCACGCTGGACCCGGGAAGCTCATCAGCCGTTGTTAAAACGCCGCGCGCCGTCCATCAGGCCGCCCGGTGGACGTCCATCGTGGCCAAACTGACATAAGTACATGATATTTATGTGAAGTCATTTCAGACGGAGATTTGAAGGGGCGACCCCGTATGAGCAGTATTTCCGCGCTTTTTCAATGGAGTTAGGGCATCTTTTTAAAGAATTTCCGACGACTTGGGATGTTCTTGGCATTTTCTCGACCCCCGTCATAGGAATGCGCGGGACCCGCGCTCGAGATGAGCATTGGCGCGAATTGCGCGCTGCGGACACCGGGATGGTTCTTCACGCACCGATTGGATCGGCCAGGCGGGGTCACGGTGACGGAACGTGAGCCCGGACAAAGACAATGGACAGTGGCGTCTTCAACACGACCGCAGACCGGATTCTGAAAATCGTCCTGCTCGAAGAAGGGGCGGAGGGAGCGATACAGGTCGAGCGCGCGCTGACCGCCGCCGGGCTGCGGCACCTGCTGAAGTGTGTCAAGTCGGAGGCGGCGTTCCGCGCCGAGCTTGACACTCAGCCACACGCTGTCATCGCGGATTACCATCTGGCGTCCGTTCCCTGGCAGCGCGTCCTGCAGATCGCGCGGCCGCGGTTCCCCGACCTGCCCGTGATCCTCGTCGCCGGCTTGTTCAGCGAGCGGCAGGTGACAGAAGCGGTATCCGCGGGAGCAACCGACTTCATTCCCCGCCAGCACCTCGTCAGGCTCGCTCCTGCCATCCGGACGGCCATGCGCATGAGCGAGCTTCGTCGCTACGCGAGCGAGGTGCAGGAGCAGCTCGCGAGAAGCGAGAGCGACTTCCGCAGCGCGTTCCAGAATGCCGCGATCGGGATCGCGATGACCACACTCGATGGCCGCTGGCTTACCGCGAACAATACGCTGTGCCGGTTCCTCGGCTACAGCGAGGCCGAGCTGCTTGCCACCGACTGCAACGGTGTGACGCACCCGGACGACATCGCCGGAGATGTCGAGTTGCTGAAGCACCTCGTGGCCGGGCACCTTACCAGCACCCAGCGTAAAAAGCGCTATGTGCACAAGCAGGGGCATGCCCTTTGGGCGCAGGTCACGGCCTCTCTCATCAAGGGGCCGGACGGCAAGCCGCGTTGTCGCATGCTCTACGTCCTCGATTTGCGGCACCGGATGGAGGCCGAGGAGCGCTTCCGCGCCACGTTTGAGCAAGCTGCCGTGGGCATCGCCCACGTGGACCTGCAGGAGAGAATCGTCCGGGTGAACCGGCGTTTCTGTGACATCGTCGGCTATGCGGAGCAGGAGCTTCTCGGGAGCGTGCCGGATTTCATCGAGCATCCTGACGATGGCGGCGACAGCCGCGAGGCGCGGCGTCTCCTGATGGCAGACACGGTGTCGCACCATTCGCGCGAGCGACGCTACATCCACAAGGACGGCAGCGTCGTGTGGGTGAAACGCACCGAGTCGCTTGCCCGGGACGACGGCGGGCGGCCGCAGTACTTCATCCGCGTCATTGAGGACATCAGTGAGCAGAAGCGGACAGAGGAGCGGCTTGCCCGCGCCGACGGTGCCCGCCGCGTGCTCGCCGAGTGCACGCGCGTCCTTGTGCGCGCGACGGACGAAAAGGACCTGCTCGACCAGATGTGCAACATCATCATTGCCTCGGGCCGCTACCGCGAGGGATGGATCGGACTCGCGACCGGGGATCCCATGTGCCCGCTCACGCCGGCCGCTCACGCCGGCTACGGTGACGACGAGCCCATGTCGAGAACGACCTTCCTGACGCCCCAGGGCCTCTATCGTGGCGTCGAGTTTGAGGCGCTCGCCCAGGGAGCGGCTGTGATTGCGCGCGACATCCTCAATGATCCGCAGCACGCGTGGCGGCGGGGGCGGGCACTGGAGCATGGATTCCAGTCCTCGATCGGGTTGCCCCTGAAAGGAGAGGACGGCGTGCTCGGCGTGCTGGTCATGCACGCGAGCGAGCCGGACGCGTTTGACCAGGACGAGATCGCGCTGCTCACGACGCTGGCCGAAGACATCGCGTTTGGCATCGGATCCGTGCGCAGGGAGACGGCCCGAAGGCAGACTGAAGCCCGTCTTGCGCGGGTCAGTCGCGCAAGACGCGTGATGGCGGAAGGCAACCACGTGCTCATGCACGCCACCGACGAGACCGAGATGATGCAGCAGATGTGCCGGATCGCCGTGGAGTCGGGCGGCTACGAGCAGGCGTGGGTCGGGTACGCAACAGAGGACAGCTCGCGGCCCGTCTACCCGGCTGCGCACGCGGGTTTTGGCAAGGGCGATGAGCCCATGACCAGCGGCTCCTCGTGGACCGCGGACGGGCGCTACCAGGGGACGATGGGGCAGGTTCTCGCGACGGGCGAGATTGACATCGCACGGGATATTCTCAACGATCCGCAGCACGAGCGGCGGCGGGAGCGCGCGAGGCAGCTCGGCTTCCAGTCCGCGATCTGCCTTCCGCTGCGAAACGAGGGCCGGTTGCTCGGCGCCGTTGCATTCTATGCCGCGGAACCGGACGCCTTCGACGACGACGAGATCGCTCTGCTGACGGAGCTGGTGAATGACATCGCCTTCGGCGCCGGGATTCTCCGAACACGCATCGCGCACCGCAAGGCGGAAGCGGCATTACGGGAGAGCGAGGAACAATTCGGGCAGCTCGCTCACAATATTCCGCAGGCGTTCTGGATCACGGACGTCGCGCATAAGCGCACGCTCTTTGTCAGCGCGGCCGCCGAAAAGCTGATCGGCAGGCCCCTCGAAGAGATCCGCGAGAATCCGCGCGTGCTGGTCCGCGCGGTGCACCGGCAGGACCGCAAGCGCGTGCACGCTGCGCGGAAGATGGCCCTCGTCGACGGCTACGACGTGACCTATCGGATTGTTCGGGCCGATGGGAACATGCGCTGGGTGCGTGATCGTGCGTTCCCGGTGCGCGACTCGGAGGGGAGGGTCTACCGGGTCGCGGGGATCGCGGAGGATATTACCGAACGGCGGCGGGCGGAGGCGGCCCTGCAGGAGAGCGAGCAACAGTTCCGGCAGCTTGCCAGCAACATTCCGCAGGTTTTCTGGATCACGGACGCGACCCAGCGCCAGCCGATCTACCTCAGCCCGGCTTTCGAGAAAATCACAGGTTGTTCAGTGGCCGAAGCGCGCGAAGAGCCACGCCGCTGGATCAACATGATTCACCACGAGGACCGCCAGCGCGTGCGGACAGCACGCAGCCTCGCAGCAGAAGGGCGCTACGACGAAGTATTCCGGATCGTGCGGCCCGACGGGTCGATCCGCTGGGTGCACGACCGCGCGTTCCCCGTGCACGATGCGGAAGGGCGGGTCTATCGCATCGCAGGAATCGCCGAGGACATTACTGAGCGTAAACACGCTGAAGAGCAGTTGATGAGGCTCGCGCACTACGACGTGCTCACGAGCCTTCCGAACCGGGTGCTCTTCTATGACCGGCTGAAACAGGCGCTCGCGCAGGCCAAGCGCAACGGCTGGACCGTGGGCGTCATGTTCATCGACGTCGATCGCTTCAAGAACATCAACGACACCATGGGCCATGCCGTCGGCGATCGCCTGTTGCAGCAGATATCCGAGCGCCTGAAAGGAACTGTGCGCGCCGGCGATACCGTGGGCCGGCTCGGCGGCGACGAGTTCGCCGTCGTGCTCTCCAATCTGGCCAGTGCGCAGGATGCGAACCCGGTGGCCCAGAAAATGATGGCCTGCTTCGCGGAGCCGTTCCGCCTCGAGGGCACGGACGTTTATGTGACCGGCAGCATCGGCATCACTCTCTACCCCGACGACAGCACCGATCAGGACATACTGATCCGGAACGCCGATGCGGCGATGTACAAGGCGAAGGAGATAGGACGCGACACCTACCAGTTCTACACACCCGAGATGAATACGCGTGCCCTTGAGGCCATGGGCATGGAGAGCAGCCTGCGGCGGGCGCTCGATCGCAATGAATACCTGCTTCACTACCAGCCGAAGGTCGGCATCGCCAACGGCGAGATTACCGGGCTGGAGGCGCTGATCCGCTGGCGCCATCCGGAGCGCGGGCTGGTGTCCCCGGGCGAATTCATGCCCGTGCTGGAGGAAACCGGGCTCATCGTGGCGGTGGGGCAATGGGTGCTCAATGCGGTCTGCCGGCAGATCAGGGAATGGCAGGAGTCCGGCGTGCCGCCCGTTCCGGTCGCGGTAAACCTTTCAGGCAGGCAGTTCACCGCAAAGGACCTGGGGGCCACGATCAAGCGCACGCTCGAAGAGCATGAAATCGACCCCGGGCTGATCGAGCTGGAAATCACCGAGAGCTCTCTTATGGTCAACACCGAGGAGGCCGTGCGCACGCTCGAGTACTTGAGCGGGCTCGGTGTCGCGCTCTCGATCGATGACTTCGGGACGGGCTATTCGAGCCTGAGCTACCTCAAGCGCTTCCCGCTCGATTCGCTGAAAATCGACCGCTCCTTCATCCGCGACGTCACGACCGACGGCGATGATGCGACGATTACGCGCGCTGTCATCTCCATGGCCCACAGCCTCGGGCTGAAAGTCGTGGCGGAGGGCGTGGAGACCGAGCAGCAGCTCGCGTTCCTGACCGAATACGGTTGCGACCAGATCCAGGGCTATTTCTTCTCGCGCCCGCTGCCAGCGGACGACTGCGGGACATGGCTGCGCGAGATGCGCCGGTTGCGCCAGGCCACGCCCGAGCATCCGGCCGACACGCCCGTTGTCCTTCTGGTGAACAACGACGGGGCCGCGCTGACCGGCCTTCGCCAATCGCTCACGAAGGATGGGTACCGCATCTTTGTCGCCTACAATGCCCATGAAGCCTTTGAGCAGCTTGGAACGCAACATGTCGACGCGGTCATCGCCGATCACAACATGCCGGGAATGTCGGGCCTCGAGCTGCTCGAGCACATCAAGGCGCTTTTCCCGCATACCGTGCGCATGGTCACCAGCGCAGCTCACGACTCCGGCGCCATCGTAGCGGCTGCCGGCAAGGGTGACGTAGCGCGCTATATACCCCGTTCCGCAGGGGAAGAGGAGCTGCGCTCCGAGGTCCGTACCGCACTGCAATCCCGGGGCCGTATCGCGCCGTCGGTTGCGGCGTAGCGGATACGCGGGGCAGGCTGCCCGCCTGTCCTATTTCCCGATCAGCAATATTGCCGCGGCGACCCTGCGTCCCTCGGCCGCCACGATGTTATAGGTGCGGCAGGCGGCACCATTGTCCATGACCTCCAGCCCGACGCGGGCGGAGGCGAGCGCGAGCGTGAGCTCGCGCGCGGGAAATCGCATGGTGCTGCCGGTGCCAAGAATCAGCACGTCGGGCTGCAGCGCGAGCACCGGCTCGAAGTCCGATGTGCTCAGCGTCTCCAAACCGTCAACAGCCCATGCGGTGACCGATGTCGGCGTTACGAGCACGCTCCTCTCGTAGCGCACGCCATTTACCGCGACGTAGCCGTAGCCGTGGCCGGAGAAGCGATGCTGGCCCTCTCCCGTTGTCAGGTGAAGTTTCACGACGCTAGGGTAAGCCGCTGATTTGCTTAAGGTATGTCCCTCCGCTAGAATTATACGCTTTTGCGCCACGGCTTCGCGACGATGGAAGAATTTGCCAGGATCAAGCGCCTCCCGCCCTACGTCTTCAACGTGACGGGCGAGCTGAAGCTTGCGGCGCGGCGGCGCGGCGAGGACATCATCGACTTCAGCATGGGCAATCCCGACCAGCCGACGCCACGGCACATCGTCGACAAGCTGGTCGAGGCTGTCCAGCGTCCGGACACGCATCGCTATTCGGTATCGAAGGGGATCTATCGCCTGCGGCGCGCGATCTGCGGCTGGTACAAGGCGCGATATGGCGTCGAGCTCGATCCGGACGCCGAGGCGATCGTCACCATCGGCTCGAAAGAGGGCATCGCACACCTCGCGCTTGCAACGCTCGACCGCGGCGATATCGTGCTCGTTCCCAATCCGAGCTACCCCATTCACATCTACGGCCCGGTCATCGCCGGCGCCGATATCCGGCATGTTCCCATGCTGCCGGGCGCCGATTTCTTCGAGTCCATGGATCGCGCCCTGCGCGACCTCTACCCCAAGCCGAAGATGCTGATCGTCAACTTCCCGAGCAACCCCACGACGCAATGCGTGGATCTCGCTTTCTTCGAGCGCCTGATCGGAATCGCGCGCGAGCACCAGATCTACGTCGTGCATGACCTCGCCTATGCCGACATCGTCTTCGACGGCTACCAGGCGCCTTCCATCATGCAGGTGCCGGGCGCGCGCGACATTGCCGTCGAGTTCTTCACGATGTCGAAGAGCTACAACATGGCGGGATGGCGCGTCGGGTTCATGGTCGGAAATCGTGACCTCGTCACCGCGCTCGCGCGGATGAAGAGCTACCATGACTACGGCATGTTCACGCCCATACAGGTGGCATCGATCATCGCCCTGGAGGGTCCCCAGGACTGCGTGGAGAACGTGCGTCATGTCTACCAGGGCAGGCGCGACGTGCTCTGCGGCGGCCTGAAGTCGATGGCATGGGATATCGAGGTTCCCAAAGCCACCATGTACGTGTGGGCGCCGATTCCACCGGCGTACGACGGGATGCGCTCCCTTGAATTCTCGAAGAAGCTGCTTGCCGACGCGAAGATCGCGGTGGCACCCGGAGTGGGTTTCGGTCAGTATGGCGATGGCCACGTGCGCTTCGCGCTGATCGAGAATGAAGCCCGGACACGCCAGGCGCTGAGGGGCATCAGGGAAATGTTCAGGAAGGACGGGCTGCTCAAGTGAAGCTCCCCGCGCTCAAGCCCGTCGGCATCGGACTGCTCGGCATCGGGACAGTAGGCGGCGGCACTTTCGCCGTGCTTTCGCGCAACCAGGAGGAGATCGCGCGTCGTGCGGGCTGCGCGATCACGTTGAAGATGGTCGCCGACAAGGAGATCGAGAAAGCGCGCCAGCTGGTCGGAGAACGCGCCATCGTCACCGCCGATGCCTATGAAGTCGTCAACCATCCCGAGATCGACATCGTGGTCGAGCTGATCGGCGGCACGACCGTGGCGAAGGACCTGATCCTCAAGGCGATCGCCAACGGCAAGCACGTCGTGACCGCCAACAAGGCGCTCCTTGCGCAGTATGGCAACGAGATCTTCGCGGCCGCGCAGAAAGAGGATCTCATGGTGGCGTTCGAGGCGGCCGTCGGCGGCGGCATCCCGATCATCAAGTCGCTGCGCGAGGGCCTCACCGCCAACCGCATCGAGTGGATTGCCGGCATCATCAACGGCACCAGCAACTACATCCTTTCCGAGATGCGCGAAAAGGGCGCAAGCTTTGCGGACGCCCTGGCCGCGGCGCAACGGATGGGATACGCGGAAGCGGACCCCACGTTCGACGTGGAAGGAATCGATGCGGCGCACAAGCTCACCATCATGTCCGCGATCGGCTTCGGCATTCCGATGCAGTTCAAGGCGGCCTATACGGAGGGTATATCGAAGCTCGCCCAGGAGGACATCCGCCATGCGGAAGAGCTGGGCTATCGCATCAAACTGCTCGGGATCGCGAAGCGAAAGAGCAAGGGGATCGAGTTGCGGGTCCATCCCACGCTCATCCCGGAGCGGCGTCTGATCGCCAACGTCGAGGGCGTCATGAACGCGATCCTCGTCAAGGGCGACGCGGTCGGGCAGACGATGTACTACGGAGCGGGGGCGGGAGCGGAGCCGACCGCCTCGGCGGTGGTCGCCGACCTTGTCGACGTGGCGCGGATGCTCCGGGCGGATCCCGAGCACCGCGTTCCGCACCTCGCTTTCCAGCCGGGACAGCTCTCGAAGATCGCCATCCTGCCGATGGGCGAGGTGGAGACGGCGTATTACCTGCGCCTGCGCGTGCTTGATCGCCCGGGAGTGCTGGCGGACGTCACGCGGATCCTGGCGGACCTCCACATCTCGATCGAGGCGATGGTGCAGAAGGAGCCCCAGAAGGGCGAGGACCAGGTCGACATCATCATGATCACGCATCTCACCGTGGAGAAGAACGTCGACGCCGCCATCAAGAAGATCGAGGGGCTGCCGGTGGTGGTGGGCGCCGTGGTTCGCATCCGCCTCGAACAACTCAACTAGATGTTGAATGCAGCGCTACACCGGATTGATCGATAAGTACCGCGAGCGCCTGCCGGTCGCTGACGGTACCGTGCCGGTGTCGCTGTGCGAAGGCGGGACACCGCTCATCGAGCTCGGCAATCTGCCGCGTCTGCTGCGCCGGAATGTCAGGATCTACGCCAAGTTCGAGGGATTGAACCCGACGGGGTCGTTCAAGGACCGCGGCATGACGATGGCGGTCACCCAGGCGGTCGAGGGCGGGGCCCGGGCGATCATCTGCGCGTCGACGGGGAATACCTCGGCGTCCGCGGCGGCCTATGCCGCGCGGGCGGGGATCGCCTGCTTCGTGCTGATCCCCGAGGGAAAGATCGCGCTCGGAAAGCTCTCGCAGGCCATGATGCATGGCTCGTTCGTCATCCAGATTCGCGGCAACTTCGACGAGGGGATGTGGCTCGTGCAGGAGGTCGCGAAAACGCTTCCGCTCAACATCGTGAACTCGATCAACCCATACCGGCTGCAGGGCCAGAAAACGATCGCGTTCGAAATCATTGAAGCCCTGGGAGATGCGCCCGACTATCATGCGCTCCCGGTCGGCAACGCGGGCAACATTACGGCGCACTGGATCGGCTACTCGGAATCTGCCGGCGCCGAGACCGCGGCGCTGAGGCTGCCGGCGGGGATGCGTGAATATCAAAGGCGAAAGATCGCGGAGCGCCGCCCGATCATGCTGGGGTACCAGGCTTCGGGCGCAGCCCCGATCGTGAGGGGGCACCCGGTGGAGAATCCCGAGACGATCGCGACCGCGATCCGCATCGGCAACCCGGTCTCGTGGCAGCAGGCGGTTGCCGCAAGCCAGGAGTCCGGCGGCTGGTTCGGCGAATGCTCCGACGAAGAAATCCTGCATGTGCAGAAGCTCCTCGCGCAGGCGGAGGGAATTTTCTGCGAGCCGGCCTCGGCGGCCGGACTCGCGGGCGTGCTGAAAGACCTCGAGCTCGGACGGATCGGGGAGGGGAGCACCATCGTCTGCACGCTCACCGGTCATGGCCTCAAGGATCCCGACACGGCCATCGCGCAGAGCGCGAAACCACTCACGGTAGATGCGGAGTTGAAGGAGATCGAGCGGGTCATTCGCGAACACCTGAAAACCTGAACCGCCAAGCAAGTTCAACCCTCGAACCGCATCGAGAAATCCACCGCTTCTATGTCTTTCGTGAGGGCGCCGATGGAGATGCGGTCCACACCCGTCCCGGCGATCGCGCGCACATTGTCGAGCGTGACCCCGCCCGAGGCTTCGAGCTCGGCGCGACCTGCGGCGATCTTCACGGCATCGCGCATCTGATCGGTGCTCATATTGTCGAGCAGGATCATGGTCGCGCCACCCTCGAGGGCCTCTCGCAACTGATGCAGCGTCTCGACCTCTACCTGCACCCAGATATCACGGTTTGCCGATTTTCTTGCGGTATCGATTGCAGGCCGCACCCCCCCGAATGCCGCGATGTGATTCTCCTTGAGCAGGATCGCGTCATAGAGTCCCATGCGGTGATTCACTCCGCCGCCGACCCGCACGGCGTACTTTTCCGCGGCCCGTAGTCCTGGCAGTGTTTTTCGGGTGTCGACGATCTTCGCGCGCGTCCCCGCCACCGCCGCCACGTACCGGCTTGTGGCGGTGGCAACGGCCGAGAGCAGCTGCAGGAAGTTGAGCGCCGTGCGTTCCCCCGTCAAGAGGGAACGGGCGTTACCGTTGAGTTCGCAGACAACCT
The DNA here is from genome assembly GCA_035620515.1 of Burkholderiales bacterium. Taxonomy (GTDB): domain Bacteria; phylum Pseudomonadota; class Gammaproteobacteria; order Burkholderiales; family SG8-41; genus SG8-41. Next base: position 16,358 of record DASPGR010000250.1, read on the forward strand.
GCCCGCGCGATGCCCGCGCGCCTTCCTCGATCCGCCAGCCGATTTCTATCGCAGGGTCGAGCCTGCGGAAGCAGCCATCAAACCATGCGCGGCCGCACAACACGGCATCCTGACGCGCCACGACCTGCGCGCGGACGGCGGCCGACCCGGGCGTGAGCGCGGCCGTGACATCGCCGCTGCCCACATCCTCGGCCAGAGCCGTGGCAACGTTGCGCTCGATTTCGGATGCAAGATCCACTGAATTCCTCGATAGCGGCCCCGCGATTCTAGCAAAGCGCGAGGGCAGGGATCCGCGCGATCACATGCGGTGCTCCGCCCAGTAGATCGCCATGACGAGCGCGATGAGCGCGATCTCGGCCAGGGTGATGAGAAGGATCATGAACGTGATTCGGCGCGCCGCGGGCTTCATCGGCACCCACACGCGGCGCATGTACCAGCGCCAGGGAAGGCACCAGCCCCAGCGCTGCTCGCGCAGCAGGTATTCCTTTAGCGCAACGCCCCACGCATGCAGGCTCCGGTCGACTTCGGCGGTGTCGGGCGAGACCGCGCCGCTGTAATCATCGGTGATTCTGAGGCGGCTGCCGCTGGCCGCGGCTTCGATCTGGAAGCGGGTGCTGCACCGAATACCCGGGCTGTAGCAGACGGTAAAGTCGCGCGTCGAATCACGCCTGCACTCGAGCTTCAAATCGAACTCGCGCCGATTGCTCAGGTTCCGGAAGGCGGCGGCAAAAGTTTCGGGTCCGGTGCGGCGCCACGCACGGAATTCGAGATAAGGATTGATGCGGTAGAGCCGCTCGAGGTCCCGGCAGAATTCGGCAAGAGCATCGGGGTCGAGGGGCGTATCGATGACGACCCATGCGGCGTCGGCTGGCATCGCGCCGGGGGCGTTCATCGGGGATAGGGCACGACAAGAAGCGGTGCCTTGAGCACCCCGGCGAGTCTCTCGAGGCGCATGCGCGAGCGCAGCCCCGGCGCACCCGCAGGCCGTCGCGTGCCGATCACGACGAGATCCGGCTCGATCGCAGCCGCGTATTCGAGCAGCGCCTCGTCGGGCTTGCCCAGGACGATTTTCATCTCGTGGCGCCTTCCGCTTGCGCGGATCTCCTCCTCGAGCGTGGCGCGATGTTCTTCGATCTCCCGGGCAAGCTGGGACTCGACGTGCCGCCCGTAGGCTGCGCGTGTGGAAGCGTTGTTGAGCCAGTCATCGCCCATCATCCCCTTCCAGAAGTCGGGTACCACCACCAGGTGAAAGATCGTGGCGGCCGGCGCTGCGAGAGCGAGCGCCATGCGTTCTGCCGCGCGCGCGCCGGGAGTACCGTGACTTGCGAGCAGGAGGCGGTTGATGTTGAGCATCGCAAAAAAATCCCGGTGACGCGCCGCGCGCGCTCACCGGGATGCGAGTTCAATCCTGGCCGGATCAGACCAGGAAATAGACTAGGGCTGCAATGATGAGCGCCAGCGCCAGCGCGACGAGATCTTCATGCCGGTCGCTCGGAAAAATCGTCAGGGCGGAACCGCGGTCGAATTTCTCTTCCATGATGGCTTCTCCTTACCTAAATGGTCTCGGCGACCAGCAGCAGCACGACAATCAGCGAGCCGACGGCCTTGATCACGCCCACGATCGAACCGAGCACGAGCGGTGCGCCCCCGGCCTGCCGGATCGACGCCATCGTGATCTGCATTCCGAGCCCGACCAGGCCGAACGTGAAGAACCAGGCGATCAGCGAGCGGAACTTCGAGATCTTCGCCGCGGTGTGCCGCACGGCACGGTGCGCCTTGGTGAGCACCGCCGTGCCCTCCTTGGAGAATGCCTTGGCGTTGATCACGCCCCGGACCATCGCGTCATCTGCCTCGGACATTATCTTCCTGTTCTGGACGAGGCGCTGGACAGCCGACTTCTGGTCTTCGCGCTTCAACTTGTCGAGCTCCTTCTGAAGCGTCGCGACGTCCTCTGCCTTGAGGTGGTTGTCGACCTTCTTGCCGCTGCGGTCGGTCCTCATCAGGGCTTTCTCGCTGTTGTCGAAGTAGGCGCCCTGGTAGTGGCGTGCCGGGGCAAAAATGCCGGTCGAGGAGAGCAGGAACATCAGGATGAAGCCGAGCACGAACAGCGGGAACTTGCTGACGATGACCTGCATGGCGTTCACCCGCTGCACCGTGCGCTGGGCTGCCTGCTCGCGACGCACGTACCAGACCGCGAGCCAAAGCACGATGATCGGCAGGAAGAGGACCCGCGTGATGTTGAAGATCTCGGCGACCTTGAGCGTCTCGATCCCGCCGGGCTGGAAGGCGAGCGCCGCGCCCGCAACCTGCGCCGAGTTGAGAATGCCGGTGCCGGCCCAGGCGCCGAACTGCACGTATCCCATGCCGAACATTTTGCCGATGATCGGGAAGAGAAACATGCACACGACGCCAAAAAGAAGGACGGTACCGATGGTGTAGGCAATCTCGAGCGACTTGGCCTGCACCACCGGCGCGGCTGCCACCGAGGCGGACACGCCGCAGACGCCGATGCCGGAGGACATCACGCCTGTCATCGAATTGGGCAGATTACGGCGGACCCCGATGATCAGGACGAGCCATACCGAGCCCAGGACGAAGACGCCGATCATGACAACGGAGAGCTTGCCGAGCTGCTGCAGCTCCGCAAAGCTGTAGAGGGCGCCAAGCAGGATGACGCCGGTCTTCAACCCGAGGCGCGAGAGCCTCACGCCGTTCTCCGCCCATTGTGGAACCTTGAACACGTTCACCACGATGATGCCCGCGATAATGCCCATCACGACGTAGTTGAGATTGAGGATCCGGGCGAAATTGAATCCCAGCGCCGGTGCCGCAGCCGATCCCCATTTGCCCATCAGCGGGTCGAGCCCCCATTTGACGATGAATGCGACCAGCATGATGAACATCACGCCGGCGACCGTGGACAGGTAGTAGTCGGCGTGGCCTTCCTTGGGGGGCGCGAGAAGCTGCCACAGGCCGACCACTACCGCTACGCCGCCAAAGGCGTAGCCGAGCGTCACCATTTCTCCGACATACCGCCCGGTATTGAGGAATTTGATCAAGGGTGCCAGCATGCCGGCCTGAACCAGGTAGGCGTAGCCCACCATGATCACGCCGATGACGAGCGGCCAGATTGAACGCTGCGTGTATACCATTTACTCCTCCCTTTTCTGATGGGCTGTACCGGGCGGGGCGCACATGACGTCACGCCAGCCTTCAAAACCCTTATTCAGCGCTTGCCAAGGTTCACGAAGGCTCTTTTGGCGCGGCCTTGCGCGAATCGGTGCTTCGAACTGCCAGAGCAGCAGTCGGGCGCGATCAGTTTTAGTCGGGCCCTGTTGAGAAGTCAAGCATGCCCGCTCGTTCCGGCTGCCGCGCGTCGATACTTGTGCCAGGGAACCAACGCATAAACTGCTTGAATGGGGGACTTCGCTTTTCTAATGCAGCACTGCAGCACGCCCCACCTTCTTATGTGTGAAGGGATTTCATCGAAGATATTGCCGCCGACGCGACCGCGGCCAGTACCTGGCCTGTACTGGCGCGCGGGTCGGGGCAACTTTACTTCAGAGGCGAGAACGCGGCAGGCATCAGGATCTTGTTTTCCTGGCTGAGCAGCTGATAGCCGGGCTCGCCGCGCTTCTCCGCGAGCTCCGAGGGTGGCCAGACACCTTCTGCGCGAATCTTGTTGCGGACTTCCCAGCGCTGGTCGAGCGATTTGTACGGCCAGATGTGGACGAATTTGTTCAGGCCGCCGACGTCCGAGTACCAGGCCGCAGTGAGCGGACTGAACTTGACCCGCCCCTCAATCGCGCTGGCCCAGTTCTTCATGATGACCGGCAGCTGGCCCGAAGCGTAGGTGTAGGTGCGCATCTCGAAGAATGGCCCCACGCTGGCAGGTTTCAGCTCGGGCGAGATATCGAACGGAATGAAGATGTCGGAGCGCATGGAAACGATGAACTCGCCGATGCTGGGCGGCCAGGCTTTGTCCTTGACGGCCTGGGCCCGAATGCGCGCGCGCTCCTCCATGTCCTTGTACGGCCAGATATGGACGATCTGGTTGAGCGGCCCGATCTCGGTGTGCCAGAAGGCGGCAAGCTCGGAGTACTTCCGGCGCTTTGCCTCATAGAGCTCGCCGAATCGCTTCTCGACCTCGGGAACGGCGCGCGGCTTGAGGTCATAGGTCCTCACTTCATAGATCATGGAACGTCCTTTCTTATGTCA
>DASPGR010000251.1:0-9510 GCA_035620515.1 Burkholderiales bacterium
GGCCGCGAGCGTCCAGTCATCGCGGTATTCACGAAGAACCGCACGAACCCCGCGTACGCTGCAGCGCGGATCGGAGCCGAGCGCGCCGCAGCGCGCCACGGCGCAGAGGTCGTGCATTACGTTCCCGGAAAGCCGGACGACATTGCCGAGCAGATTGCCCTCGTCGATCGCGCCATCGGCGAGCGCCCCGATGCGATCGTCTTCGTTCCCGTGCACGATACGGCAATGAATGCGTCCGTGAAAAAGCTCAATGCGGCGCGGATCCCGATAGTCAATATCCTCAATCGGCTGGATGAGGGCGAATTTGTCGCCTTCGTCGGCTCGGACGATTACCGCATCGGCCACGAGCTCGCCGAGTACCTGTTCCGGCACATCGGCGGGCGTGGCGACCTTCTCATCATCGAAGGCATCGCCGGCGCGGTCACCAGCCGGGAAAGAACGCGCGGATTCCGCGATGCGCTCAGCCACTGGCCCGATGTGCGGGTGGTTGCCTCTCGCGCGGGAAATTACCAGCGCGAGCCGGTCCTCGCGCTGATGCGGGAGCTCCTTCCCGCCCTGCCCCACATCGACGCCGTCCTCGCGGCCAACGACCTGATGGCACTGGCCGCGATCGAGATCATGGAAGCCGCCGGCCGGCCGGCGCCTGTCGTGGGCGTCAACGCCCTCCCCGACGCGATCGCCGCGATCAAGGCGGGAAGAATGCTTGCAAGCGCGGACTTCGATGCGATGAAGATCAGCTGTCTCGCAACGGAGGCCGCGATTCGTCACCTGCGCGGCGAGCGCGTGCCGCGCGAGATCCTGCTTCCCGTGCAAATCGTAGATGCTTCAAACTGCGCCGCCTGGGACGTGCCGCTCGAAAAGCGGCAGTGCCCGCACTGGGGTGATGTCGTAAGTAACTGTTGATCTGGCGCAAGCCCTCTTCCGGCGCGCGCCGCTAGCATTCACACAAGGCCGCCCGCACGGGTATCGTTGCCATTCGGGACCGCTGTTCGTACAGGAGGACACAGCATGAAACGCCTCTATTTCCTTGTTCCAGATGTCGAAAGCGCCAAGCATGTCGTGGATCATCTCCTCCTCGCCCGCATCGAGGAGCGTCATATGCATGTTCTGGCGAAGCGCGGCACGCCGCTCGAGTCGCTGCCGGAAGCCTCCTTCATGCAAAAGAGCGACTTCGTGGCCGCGACCCAGCGCGGGTTCGCGCTGGGCGGCGCCGTCGGCACGCTCGCCGGGCTGGTCGCCGTATCGCTGCCGCCCGCGGGCCCGGTGATTGCCGGAGGAATCATCCTGGGGAGCGCCCTCGCGGGCGCCGGAGTCGGGGCGTGGGTCTCCGGCATGGTCGGAATGAACGTCGGCAATACCCGTCTCAAGCGCTTCGAGAGGGCGATCGAGGAAGGCCAGCTGCTGATGATGGTCGATGTGCCGCGCGATCGCGTCGACGAGATCTCCGCGACCATCAGGAAGCTCGATCCGGAGGCGCACGTGGAGGGTACAGAACCCACGATCCCCGCGTTTCCATGAGCGCCCCGCAATCGCCGGCGCACGGATACGGCGCGTCGTTCCGCCTCGACGTAGCGTTTCTCCTGCCGCTCGCGGCGGGCAACTTCATCTGCGCGCCGAACGGCGCGAGAACATGCATTGACAGCGCACCGGCGCATATGGTCCACTTCGTCCCCTTGGCGTGACCCCCTGCGGGACCCCCCTTCGCGCGGGAGGAAAGCGGGCGGACATGCCGCCGGCTACCGCGCTGGAGCGGCGTCGCCAGGACACCAACGTCTCACCACATAGGGAAGATTCGCCATGAAACCGCTTTCCAAGCTTCTTCTCGTCATGGCTGCGATTGCTGCCGGTGCTGCAATCGCGGCCTATCCGGAAAAGACCATCAACTACATCATCGCCTTCGGGCCGGGCGGCGAGTCCGATATCTCGGCGCGCCTGCAGGAGCCGTATTTCAAGAAGTATGCCGGGCAGACGGTCGCAATCCAGTACAAGCCTGGCGCTGGCGGCGCCACCGCGTGGTCGCAGATCAACAGCGCACCGGGCGACGGCTACACGATCATCGGCACCAACCTCCCGCACATCGTGCTTCAGCCGCTGCAGAAAGACGTCGGTTACAAGACCGACGAGCTCGCCAATGTCTACTGGTTCCACTTCACCCCCGATGCGGTGGTGGTGCCGGCGGGGAGTCCGCACAAGAGCCTGAAGGATCTCGTCGCCGCCGCCAAGAAGGCGCCGGGGGCGACAACTTTTTCGGGATCAGGCACGAACTCGGCAAACCATCTCGCGCAGCAGCGTTTCGATAAGCTGGCGGGCATCAAGACGACCTACGTTCCGTTCAAGGGCACCGGCGCTTCCAACACGGCGCTCCTCGGCAAACAGGTATCGGGCTCATGGAGCTACACGACCGTCGCGGTGCAGCTTGGAGATCAGGTGCGTTGCCTTGCGGTTGCGATGGAAAAGCGCCACCCGATCCTGCCGGACTGCCCGACGTTCAAGGAGCAAGGTTATGAGCTGGTGAGCGGCGCGTATCGCGGCCTCGCGGTGCCCCAGTCCACGCCTGCGGCGGTCAAGCAGCAGCTCTCGGACCTGATCGGCAAGATCAACAAGGACCCCGAGTTCATCAAGAAGATGGAAGACAAGGGCTTCGCGATGATCGACGCGCCTGTCGAGAAAATGGGCGCCTTCATGGCCGCGCGCAAGAAAGAGTACGAAACGATCGCCCGCGAGATGGGGATCGTCAAGACGAAAAAATAAGCAGTGCACGCGCCGTTTGCCGGGGATTGGCCCCGGCGAATGGCGTCGCGAGATCCATCGACCTGGGGTAACGGGCACGTGCCGGGAATCGAATTCCTGATCAAGGCGCTGACCCCGCTCAACATCCTGCTGGCCGTGGGCGGCGTCATCGCCGGCACCGTGATCGGCGCACTTCCTGGCCTGACCGCGACCATGGCGGTCGCGGTGCTGGTGCCCCTGACCTTCGGCATGGAACCGGCCTCGGCGCTCATCGCGCTGGGCGCGATCTATACGGGCGCCATTTACGGCGGCGCCTATTCCGCGGTCCTTCTCAACACCCCCGGCACGCCATCGGCGATCGCGACCACCTTCGACGGATACCCGATGGCGAGGCGTGGCGACGGCGATCTCGCCATTACGCTTGCGTGCCTGGCGTCGGTGACCGGCGGACTCGTCGGGGCCGCGTTTCTGCTGCTGCTGGCGCCGCCGCTCGCGAAGTTCGCCCTGCAGTTCGGGCCGGTGGAGTATTTCTGGCTGGCGGTATTCGGGCTCACCCTGATTGCCGCGCTCTCGGAAGGCAGCGTGCTGCGCGGGCTGATCGGCGGCTGCATCGGGCTGCTGCTCTCTGCGATCGGAACGGCAGAAGTCGGCGGCGACATCCGCTATACCGGCGAATTAAAGTCTCTGCTGGGAGGAATCGATGTTGTCTCGGCTCTGATCGGCCTCTATTGCGTGCCGGTGCTGATGGATCTCGTCGCCACGCCCGACCCGCACCTCAAACTGACGCACGAGGTTGCCGGATTCCGCTTCAGGGAAGCGCTCCGCATCGCGTGGAGGAGCAAGAGCAATCTCGCCCGCAGCTCCGTCATTGGCACGCTGGTCGGGATCCTGCCTGGCGCGGGCGGCTCGATCGCATCGCTCGTGGCGTACGCCGAAGCGCGGCGCGTGTCGAAGAATCCGTCCAGCTTCGGCAAGGGCGAGCCGAACGGAATCCTGGCAACCGAATCGTCGAACAACGCGACCGTCGGCGGCGGCTTCATCCCGACGCTGGTGCTCGGCATTCCCGGCACGCCACCCGACGCGGTGATTCTCGGCGCGCTGCTGGTGCAGGGTATCCGGACGGGGCCAAGCCTCTTCAGCGAGCAGAGCCAGATCGTCTATACGTTCATTTACGGCCTGTTTCTCGCCACCATCCTGATGCTCCCGATAGGACTCGTGATTGGTCGCTATGCCTTCAAGTCGATCGTCTCGATCCCCAAGGCGGCACTGGTGCCATCCGTCGCGTTTCTTACGATCCTGGGCAGCTACGCGGTCCACAACAACGCGCACGAAACCCAGCAGATGGTCGTGCTCGGGCTGATCGCCTGGGTCCTGGGGCGCTTTGGCTTCACTGCCTCTCCGATCGTGCTGGGTCTCATCCTCGGAACGATCGCCGAATCCGGCTTCGTGCAGGGCTACCTGATCGGCAACGCCAAGGGCAGCGCGCTGATGGAGTTCCTGACACGGCCGCTTTCCGCCGGAATCATCGCGTTCATCCTGCTTACGCTGCTCTATCCGCTCGTCAAGGGGCGGATCGGCGCGCCGAAACTTCCGTCCAATGAATAACAGCGAACGCGATCTGCGCGGCATCATTGCGAGCCTCGTTTTTGCGGCGATCGGCGTTCTCGCGATTTACCACGCGCGCGACTTCTCCCCGCTCGGCGCCGTGTTTCCGCGAACGATCGCCGCTGCGATGATCGTGCTCTGCGCCGTGTACGTGGTGTTCGCCGTGCTGCGCCCCATCGCTGTCGAGAAGCCGCAGCCCGGCTCCGCCGGGCGCCGCATTGCGCTTGCGATCGCGATGCTTGCCTGGGCACTGCTGCTCGAGCCGCTTGGATTTCTCCTGACCAGCATCGCGTGCTTTGCCGCGACGCTCGTCATCGCGAACTACGATAAGTGGACGCCCCGGCTCGCCGTCACGTATGCCGGCGTGGGCATCCTGGTTCTTGGCACGCTTTACGGAGTTTTCAGCTACGTGCTGCAGGTCCCTTTCCCCACGGGCGTGTTTCTCTGACCTGCGTGGTCTCCCGGAACGGCTCGGCGATCTGCGAGACATCTCCTGGCGCGGGCGCGCGTGTGTCGTTCATGGACGGCTACCGCTCGCGGCCGGCGTGGCCTCTTGCGCCCATGGCCGAACTCAGAGCTGAACGCCCTTGCCCCACCCCCCTTCGAAGAAACGCTCGGCGAGCGGCTTCCGCGCGCGCGGGCGCAGCTCCTTCGCCTTGGTTTCGTCGTCCAGGATGTCCGGCGATGTGGCCTGGTAGCCGACCGCGATCATGGCCATCGGCGTGTACTCCGCCGGAATGTTGAACGCAGCACGCGCCTTCTCCGCATCGTAGCCGCCCATTTGGTGGATGACGAGGCCGAGGGCGCAGGCCTGCAGCGCCATAGAGACGCTCGCCGCACCGGTGTCGTGCTGGGTATAACGATTGGGCTTTCCGGTCGCCTGGAAAGTGCTGCCCGCGCACGAGAGCATCAGCAGCGGCACGTTCTTCACCCACTTCTTGTTGTTCTCCGACAGGCAATCGAAGGCCTTCTGAAATCCTTCGGGGTCGCGCGCACGCTCCCAGATCAGATAGCGCCACGGCTCGTCGCCGTTGCACGAGGGCGCCCAGCGCCCGGCTTCGAGCAGTGTCCGCAGCTGCTGGCGAGACACCGGTTTTGAGGCGTCATACGCCCGCGGGCTCCAGCGCCGCGCCAGGAGATCGTGGATAGGCACACTCGTTTCGGCGGGCCTGTCCGGAATCTTTACTCTGTCCTGCATCGGTGTTCCTTTCTCCATCGAGTTGACTTCGGGCCTAACAATGTACCACGTCACGTCTCACGATTCATGGCTTGCCGGCTCTCGTTCCAGGTCCTGCGAAAGCCTGCCGCCCCTCCCACCGCGTCCGCCTCGAAAAGCTCCTGCAGCTGCTCGGCCGCCTCGCGGGAGGTCTGAATGAGCTTCACCTCGTCGTGGTGGACGGCGTACTGCGAATCGAGCTGCGCCTCATCGTGCTGCTTGAAGTAGGTGGAGGCCCGCTGGGCGGCGGCAACACCGAATCCCAGCTGCAAAAGCGCCTGGTGCGCGACGTCCAGCGACGAGGGAAACGTCTCCCGGTAAATGAGGCGCACCCCAAGGTCGCGCAGGCGGAAGTAATGCACGCGGTTTCGCGCGCGCGCGAGGATCGTCAACCGCGGGAAATTGTGGCGTACGACTTCAGCGGTCCTCACCGAGGCCTCGACGTCGTCGATGGCGAGCACGAAGAGCTTCGCCTCGCCCGCCTTTGCCGCGTGCAGCAGCTCGAGCCGCGAGGCATCGCCGTAGTAGATTTTGCTGCCGAAGCGGCGCACGAAATCCACCTGCTGGTAGCTCACCTCGAGAGCCGTAAAGGGAACGCCGCACATGCGCAGCACGCGCGAGACGATCTGCCCGAAGCGGCCGTAGCCCGCGATGATGACCGGGTTTCCCGGCGCGTCGATCACGTCGTACTCCGGCTCCTTCGTGCGCTCGAGCCAGCGCCGGACCCAGCGCTCGCAGCCTGCGAACGCGAGCGGTGCAAGCAGCATCGAAACGGTCACCACCAGCACCAGCAGCTGCGCGGTCTCCGGCACAAGGGGACCGAGGCCCGCCGCGGCGGCGAAAAGCACGAAAGCAAACTCGCCGCCCTGCGAGAGCGCGACCGAGACGCGGCGCGCGCGCTCCTCGGGCGCGCTGAAGACGCGCGCAAGTCCGTACATCAGGACCGCCTTGGCGAGCATGAGCCCGAGCGCGAGCCCCACGACGGTGAGCGGGGACGCCATGAAGAGCGTCAGATTCGCGCTCATCCCGACCGCCATGAAGAAGAGCCCCATCAACAGCCCCTTGAAGGGCTCAATGTCCGCTTCGAGCTCGTGGCGAAACTCCGAGTCGGCAAGGAGAACGCCCGCGAGAAACGCGCCGAGCGACATCGAAAGACCGATTTCGTGCATGACAACGGCCGCGCCGATGACGACCAGCAGCGCCGCAAGAGTGAAAACCTCCCGGCTGCTGTGGCTGGCGATGAATTTGAGCGCTGGCCTCACGGCGATGCGGCCTACGGCGATCACCGCTGCGATCGCGGCGAGACCTTTCGCCGCGAGGATCCAGCCTGGCTCCGCCGGCCCTGGAACCGTCGCGAGCAGCGGCAGCAGCGCGAGCATGGGAATGATCGCGAGGTCCTGGAAGAGCAGGACCGCAAAGGTGTCGCGGCCGTGCGGGGTCGCGAGCTCGCCCTTTTCCGAAAGGGACGCCATGACGAGCGCGGTCGACGACAGCGCGAGCCCGGCGCCTGCGACTACGGCAGCCTCCCAACGCAGGCCGAAGGCCAGCGCGACAAGTGCCAGCACGACACCCGTGACGCCCACTTGGGCGCCGCCGAGGCCAAAGACCGAGCGCCGCAGCGCCCAAAGCCGCGCCGGGTCGAGCTCGAGACCGATGAGAAAGAGCAGCAGCACGATCCCGAATTCCGCGAACTGGAGCGTCTCCTTGGCATCGCCGACGACGCCGAGGCCCCATGGCCCGATGATCATCCCGGCGGCGAGATAGCCAAGGACGGTGCCGAGCTTCAAGCGCTGAAAGAGCGGCACCAGCAGCACGGCGGTCAGCAGGAATACGGCAGCTTGCTCGAGCAGATCCATGGGATCCCCTTCATTGATGAGTCGTGATTTCAGCCTTCGCCCGGGCCGGGCGCGATGAGGTGTCTCACCTGTGGCGGCTCGGGTCCGACATGGTACTTTCGGATGCGCTCATTGACGTCCCGGTCGGCCGCTGTCCCCCGCTCGTGCTGCCGCACGTGTTCGGCCCACGATTCGACCAGAAACGACTCCACGTAGCAGCCCGGCCTGGCGGCATCCTCGAAGAGGCCCCACGCGACTGCGCCGTCGCGCCGGCGGATGCTGCGAAGGGCCTGCGCTTCCTCCACAAACGCCGCCGCATTTTCGGGGGCGACGCGGTACTCGACCGTGACGAGAACGGGTCCACGGTCGGGCTCGATTGCTCCATGCGTCTCCGGCACGGGCCATGCGACAGGCGCCATCGGATCCGCGGCATGCTGCTGTCCCAGCGAAAAACGGCCCGTCGCAAACAAGGCCGCGATAGCACCCGCGGCAGCAATCATGAGCGCGACGGGGACACCCCAGCGCTCCGCGGTCGCGCCCCACAGGACGCTGCCGCCCGTCATGGATGCCGAGAAAACCATCAGGTAGACCGACAGCGCCCGCGCGCGCACCCACGTCGGCACCGAGGTCTGCGCGCTCACGTGCAGCGTCGAGAGCGCCGAAATCCAGGACGCGCCGAGCAGCAGCATTGCGGGAACGAGCACCGCCAGGCTTCGCCCGAGCGAGACCGCGAACATCGCGCCGGCACAGCCCACGGTCGCGGCCCGCAGCAGCCCGTCGCGCGAAAGCCTGTTTCGCAGGTGAGGCAGGACGAACGCCCCGCCCACGGCGCCCGCGCCAACGCAGGCGAGAAGCGTGCCGTATGCGCCGGCGCCTCCGCCCGAGTCGCGCGCGACGAGGGGCAGCAGCGCCCAGATTCCGGAGCAGAACAGGAACAACACCGCCGTGCGCGCCGTCACGGCCTGCAGCTGAGGTGCCTCGCGCACGTAACGCACGCCCGCGCGCAGGGCGCCGATGAAGCGCTCGGCGTACATCGTTCGCGGCTGCGGCGCGCGGCGCCAGCGGAGGAGCACATAGATCACTCCGGTGAACGAGATGGCATTCAACAGGAACGTCGGGGCGGGGCCCGCAACGGCAACGAGTATGCCCGCCAGTGCCGGACCTACGGCACGCGCGAGATTGATGCCCATGCTGTTCAAGGCGACGGCTGCAGGCAGCTCCTCCCTTGGCACCAGCTGCGGAAGGGTCGCCGACCACGCCGGCATCAGCATCGCGTTGCCGCAGCCCAGCGCGAAGGTAAGCAGGAGCAGCGTCCAGTCCTGCGTCCATCCCGGGAACGTCGTGACGGCCAGCAGCGCTGCACAGCCGAGCATCCAGCTCTGCGCCGCGATGAGATAGCGGCGGCGATCAACGACGTCGGCGAGCGCGCCGGCAGGCAGCGCGAGAAAGAAAATCGGCAGGATCATCGCCGCCTGCACGAGCGAGACCATCATCGGGCTCGGGTTGAGCGTCACCATGAGCCAGCCGGCGCCGACCTCGTGCATCCAGCTGCCGATGCTCGAGACCACCGTGGCAATCCACAAGGCGCGAAACGTCGGATGCCCGAGCGGCGCCCACGGTGACGCGGGCATCACCTGATTCGAAGGGGGTTTTTCAGGCATCGCGAGTAGTCCATTGCCGCCGGCCGCAAACCGTCAAGTCGGGCGTTTCCACTGCCGGCAGGTCAGCTAGTATGCGATGATACGCGCCGAGGCATCAGTTCAATTTCAACAGCCCTGACAGGAGACAGACGTGATCGAGCTGCATTCGTCCCCAACGCCCAACGGCCAGAAGATCATGATCATGCTCGAGGAGACCGGTCTCGAGTGGAAGCACTTCGACGTGCACATCCGCCTGGGCGAGCAGTTCTCTCCGGATTACCTGAAGCTCTCGCCCAACAACAAGATCCCGGCGATCGTCGACACCGACGGGCCGGGCGGCGGACGCTACACGATGATGGAGTCGGGCGCGATCCTGTGGTACCTCGCCGAGAAGACCGGCAAGTTCCTGCCGAAGGACGCGCGCAAGCGCTACGACACGCTGCAGTGGCTCATGTTCCAGATGGGCCACATCGGCCCGATGTTC